>DASQRX010000156.1:0-49014 GCA_035642635.1 Xanthobacteraceae bacterium | reverse complement strand
CACGGTCTAAATACGCACCGCGGTGCGAGGTAATTCGGGATTGCCGGAACAAGCCCGGCGACGACAAGGCAAAGAGACGGGACCATGAACGGCCAGAACATAAGAATTCGGCTCAAGGCGTTCGATCACCGCATCCTCGATGCGTCGACGCGCGAGATCGTCAATACGGCCAAGCGCACCGGTGCGCAGGTGCGTGGGCCGATTCCGCTGCCGACCAAGATCGAGAAATTCACGGTCAATCGCTCGCCGCACGTCGACAAGAAAAGCCGCGAGCAGTTCGAAATGCGCACGCACAAGCGTCTGCTCGACATCGTCGATCCGACGCCGCAAACGGTCGATGCGCTGATGAAACTCGATCTGGCCGCCGGCGTCGACGTCGAGATCAAGCTCTAAGGCGTGGAGAAGAGATAAATGCGTTCCGGGGTTCTTGCCCAAAAGGTCGGGATGACGCGTCTCTTCACCGAGACCGGCGAGCATGTGCCGGTGACGGTGTTGCGGCTCGGCAATTGCCAGGTGGTTGGCCACCGCACCAAAGAAAAGAACGGCTATGTCGCGCTGCAGCTCGGCGCCGGCCAGCGCAAAGTGCAGACGACGACCAAGGCCGATCGCGGCCACTTCGCCGTCGCCAAAGTCGAGCCCAAGCGCAAGCTTGCCGAGTTCCGCGTCGACGATGACGCGCTGATCCCGATCGGCGCCGAAATCACGGCCGACCATTTCGTCGTCGGGCAGTTCGTCGACGTCACCGGCACATCGACCGGCAAGGGTTTCGCCGGCGGCATGAAGCGCTGGAATTTCGCAGGACTCCGCGCCAGCCACGGCGTATCGATCTCGCACCGCTCGATTGGTTCGACCGGCGGCCGTCAGGATCCCGGCAGGACGTTCAAGAACAAGAAGATGCCCGGGCATCTCGGCGTCGATCGGGTGACCACGCTCAATCTCAAAGTCCGCCAGACCGATGTCGCGCGCGGCCTGATCCTGGTCGAAGGGGCCGTGCCCGGCGTCAAAGGCGGCTGGATCACGGTACGTGACTCGGTGAAGAAAAAGGCGCCGAAGGACCTGCCCAAGCCCGGCAAGTTCAAGCTCGTCGACAATGAATCGACGGCGCCCATCGCTGTCGGTCAGGAATCAGCAGGCGGCCTGGATGCGCCCGCGAGCCAAGCTGCGCCTGCGAGCCAAAATGCGCCTGCGAGCCAAGGGGAGGGCGCGTGATGGAACTCAAAGTCACCTCCCTTGACGGCAAAGCCGCCGGCTCGGTTACGTTGTCCGACGCCATTTTCGGGCTCGAGCCGCGCAAGGACATTATCCATCGCTGCGTGCTGTGGCAGCTCGCCAAGCGTCAGCGCGGCACCCACGAAGTGCAGAACCGCGCCGATGTCCACCGCACCGGCAAGAAGATGTACCGGCAGAAGGGCACCGGCTCCGCTCGTCACGGCTCGGCCCGCGTCAATCTGTTCCGCGGCGGCGGCCGTTCGTTCGGCCCGCATACCCGCAGCCATGAGATCGGCTTGCCCAAGAAGGTCCGCGCGCTGGCACTGCGTCACGCTTTGTCGGCGAAAGCCAAGGACGGCGGCATTCTGGTCATCGATGCGCTCTCCGTGAAGGAAGCCAAGACCAAGGCGCTGCGCGGACATTTTGACAAGCTTGGTGTTTCGAACGCCCTCTTCATCGACGGTGCCGAAGTTTCAGCCGATGTCCGCACCGCGGCGCGCAATATCCCGAATATCGACGTGTTGCCGGTCGCCGGCATCAATGTCTACGACATCATGCGGCGGCATAAGCTCGTTCTGACGCGGGCCGCCGTCGATGCACTGGAGGCGCGATTCAAATGACGACCACCGATCCGCGCCTCTACGACGTCATCGTCGCGCCGCTCATCACCGAAAAGGCGACCAACGCGTCCGAGTTCAACAAGGTCGTGTTCAAGGTTGCCATGACCGCGACCAAGCCGCAAATCAAGGAAGCGGTCGAAAAGCTGTTCGACGTGAAGGTGAAGAGCGTGAACACGCTGCGCCGCCGCGGCAAATGGAAAGTTTTCAAGGGCCGTTTGGGCCAGCAGTCCGATACCAAGCGCGCGATCGTGACCCTCGAAGAGGGCCAATCGATCGACGTCACCACGGGACTGTAAGGAGCGGGCGATGGCACTCAAAAGTTACAATCCGACCACGCCCGGTCAGCGCCAATTGGTGCTAGTCAACCGCACCGGTTTGCACGCCGGCAAGCCGGTCAAGGCGCTCACCGAGGGCAAGAACTCGACCGGCGGCCGCAACAATAACGGCCACATCACCTCGCGCTATCGCGGCGGCGGCCACAAGCAGGCCTACCGCAAGATCGACTTCAAGCGCCGCAAGTTCGATATCCCGGCCAAGGTCGAGCGGATCGAATACGATCCGAACCGCACCGCTTTCATCGCACTGGTCAAATACGAGGACGGCGAGCTCGCTTACATTTTGGCGCCGCAGCGGCTGTCGGTCGGCGATTCGATCGTCGCCGGCGAGCATGTCGACGTGAAGCCGGGCAATGCCATGCCGATCGCCAGCGTTCCGGTCGGCACCATCGTCCACAATATCGAGATCAAGATCGGCAAGGGCGGGCAGGTCGCGCGCTCAGCCGGCGCCTATGCGCAGATCGTCGGCCGCGACGGCGAATACGTGATCCTGCGGCTCAATTCGGGCGAGCAGCGCCTGGTGCACGGCCGCTGCATCGCCAGCGTCGGCGCGGTGTCGAATCCCGACAATATGAACGTGTCGATCGGCAAAGCCGGCCGCAACCGGTGGATGGGATGGCGCGGCCATGTGCGCGGCGAGACGATGAACCCGGTCGATCACCCGCACGGCGGCCGCACCCGCGGCGGCCGGCATCCGGTGACGCCGTGGGGCAAGCCGACCAAGGGCATGAAGACGCGCAAGAACAAGTCGACGGCGAAGTTCATCATGGTGAGCCGCCACGCCCGTAAGAAGAAGAGCTAGGAGCGATCATGACGCGTTCAGTCTGGAAGGGTCCGTTTGTCGACGGTTATCTGCTGAAAAAGGCGGATGCCGCGCGCTCGTCCGGGCGTCACGACTTGATCCGCATCTGGTCGCGGCGCTCGACCATTCTGCCGCAATTCGTCGGCCTGACGTTCGGTGTCTACAACGGGCAGAAGCACGTCCCGGTGATCGTCACCGAGGAAATGGTCGGTCATAAGTTCGGCGAATTCGCGCCAACCCGTTCCTTCTACGGCCATTCGTCGGATCGTAAGGCCAAGCGGGCCGCAGGTCCCGCCGCCGCCGCCCCCGCAGTCGCCGCTCCTGCGGCGTCCGGCTCGTAAGGCTTGAGGAGGCGTAGATGAGCAAGAGAAAACGCGACCGCGACCTCGCCGAGAACGAGGCCAAGGCCGTCGCGCGCACGCTGCGGATCAGCCCGCAGAAGCTGAACCTTCTGGCTCAGCTCATTCGCGGCAAGAAGGTCGCAACCGCGCTCGCCGAGCTCGAATTCTCGCGCAAGCGCATCGCGCGCGACGTGCGCAAGTGTCTGGAATCCGCGATTGCGAACGCGGAAAACAATCATGACCTCGACGTCGACGATCTGGTCGTCGCCGAGGCCCATGTCGGCAAGGCGCTGGTGATGAAGCGGCATTCGCCGCGCGCCCGCGGCCGGTCCGGCGCGATTTTAAAGCCGTTCTCGCACCTCACCATTGTGGTGCGCGAAGTCGAAGCGCAGGCGCAGGCCTAGAGAGCGGTCAGGAGAAGAAAATGGGTCAGAAGGTCAATCCAATCGGGCTTCGGCTTGGCATCAACCGCACCTGGGATTCGCGCTGGTATGCCGGCAAGGCCAGCTACGGTTCGCTGCTGCACGAGGATATGAAAATCCGCAAAGTGCTCCTCACCGAGCTCAAACAGGCGGCGGTGTCCAAGATCGTGATCGAACGACCGCACAAGAAGTGCCGCGTCACCATCCATTCGGCGCGCCCCGGCGTCGTCATCGGCAAGAAGGGCGCCGACATCGAGAAGCTGCGCCGGAAGGTTGCGGCCCTGACCGATAGCGACGTTGTCATCAACATCGTCGAGATCCGCAAGCCCGAACTCGACGCGCAACTGGTCGCCGAATCGATCGCGCAGCAGCTTGAGCGCCGCGTCGCCTTCCGCCGCGCCATGAAGCGCGCCGTGCAATCGGCCATGCGGCTTGGCGCCGGCGGCATCCGCATCAACTGCTCGGGCCGTCTCGGCGGCGCCGAAATCGCCCGCATGGAGTGGTATCGCGAGGGTCGCGTGCCGTTGCACACGCTGCGCGCCGACGTCGATTACGGCGTCGCCACCGCGTTCACGACTTACGGCACCTGCGGCGTGAAGGTCTGGATCTTCAAGGGCGAGATCATGGAACACGACCCGATGGCGCAAGATAAGCGCATGGCCGAAGGCGATGTCGGACGGCCGCGCCGGGATGTGGCGTAACGGGCGAATGAAGAAGAAGGCTTAAAGCCATGATGCAACCGAAACGAACGAAATTCCGCAAGGCGCACAAGGGGCGCATCAAAGGCGTCGCCACGAGTGCGGTCGACCTTGCCTTCGGCCAGTTCGGCCTCAAGGCGATGGAGCCGGAGCGGGTCACCGCGCGCCAGATCGAGGCGGCGCGGCGGGCGCTGACGCGGCACATGAAGCGCGCCGGCCGGGTCTGGATTCGCATGTTTCCGGACGTGCCGGTGTCGAAGAAGCCGCTCGAAGTTCGCATGGGTTCGGGCAAGGGCGCGCCGGAATTGTGGGTCGCCCGCGTGAAGCCGGGCCGGATTATGTTTGAGATCGACGGTGTTCCGGTGCAGGTCGCCAAGGAAGCGCTGGCGCTTGCCGCCGCCAAATTGCCGATCAAGACGCGGTTCATCGAACGGATCAGCGAGTAGGGTCATGAAACCGGCCGATATCAGAGCGATGACGATTGATCAGATCGACGACGAAGTACTCAAGCTGAAGAAGGAGCACTTCAACCTGCGTTTCCAGCGCGCCAGCGGTCAGTTGGAAAACACCGCGCGCGTGCGCGAAGTGCGCCGCGATATCGCGCGGCTCAAGACGATCGCACGCAACAAGCGCCCAGCGTCGCCAAGTTCTGTCGCGACGAAGAGTTAAGAGGACCAAAATGCCGAAGCGTACCCTCCAGGGCGTCGTGGTGAGCGACAAGCAAGCGAAGACGCTGGTTGTCAAAGTCGAGCGCCGTTACACCCATCCGCTGTTCAAGAAGACGGTGCGCAGCTCGAAGAAGTACTACGCGCACGACGAGAAGAACGAATTCAAAGTCGGCGACATCGTGTGGATCGAAGAGCACCGTCCGATCTCCAAGCTCAAGCGTTGGGCCGTGGTGCGGGGCGAGAAGAAGAAAGCGTCGTGAACGTCATGGAATCCAACAAGTGGGGTAACCCATGATCCAGATGCAAACCAATCTCGATGTGGCGGATAATTCCGGCGCACGTCGTGTCATGTGCATCAAGGTGCTTGGCGGCAGTAAGCGCAAATACGCCACCATCGGTGACGTCATCGTCGTGTCGGTGAAGGAAGCAATTCCGCGCGGCCGCGTCAAAAAAGGCGACGTGATGAAGGCGGTGATCGTGCGTATCGCCAAAGACATCAAGCGCGCGGATGGTTCGGTGATCCGTTTCGACCGCAACGCCGCGGTTCTGATCAACCCCCAGATGGAGCCGGTCGGCACGCGCATCTTCGGCCCGGTGCCGCGCGAGCTGCGGGCGAAGAACCATATGAAGATCATCTCGCTTGCCCCCGAGGTGCTGTAATGGCGGCAAAGATCAAGAAGGGCGACACCGTGATCGTGATCGCGGGACGCGACAAGGGCAAAAGCGGCGAAGTGATCGAGATGCGTCGCGATGAAAGCCGCGCGCTGGTGCGCGGGATCAATATGGTCAAGCGGCATCAGCGCCAGAGCGCGACGCAGGAAGGCGGCATCATCTCCAAAGAGGGGCCGATCCACCTGTCGAACGTGGCGCTGACCGATCCGAAGGACGGCAAGCCGACGCGCGTCGGATTCAAAATCGTGGGCAAAGGCGAGGAGCGCAAGAAAGTGCGCGTCGCCAAGCGCTCGGGAGTCGAGATCGATGGCTGACAAGGAAGACAAGCAAGCCAAGACGGACAAGGCGCCGCGCGGGGGAAAGCCCGGCGCGGGCAATCAGGCCGTGAAGGCGGCGCGGCCGCAGACCGCTGAACAGATGGTCAAGGCTGGCAAGGACGACAAGAAGGCGGCGAAGCAGGCGCGGGCCGACAAGGCTGTGGCGAGCGGCAAGCCGGCTGCGCCGCGCGCGCCCGAAGAGCGCGTGCCGGCGCGGCTCAAGGTCCAGTTCGACGAGACGATCCGCAAAAAGCTCGCCGAGCAGTTCAGCTTCAAGAACCGCTTCCAGGTTCCGGAGCTCGACAAGGTCGTCATCAATATGGGCATTGGCGAAGGCGTCGCCGACCGTAAGAAGGTCGATAACGCGGCGGCTGACCTGGCGATGATCGCCGGTCAGAAGCCGATCATCACCAAGTCGCGCAAATCGATCGCCACCTACAAGCTGCGCGATGGCCAGGCGATCGGCTGCAAGGTGACACTGCGCAAAGCGCGCATGTACGAGTTTCTCGACCGCCTGATCAACATCGCGCTGCCGCGCGTGCGCGACTTCCGCGGGCTCAATCCGAAGAGCTTCGACGGCCGCGGCAACTATTCGCTCGGCATCAAGGAACACATCGTGTTCCCCGAAATCGACTACGACAAAGTCGCCGACGTGTGGGGCATGGACATCACCGTTTGCACCACCGCGGGCAATGACGAAGAGGCCCGCGCGTTGTTGGCGGCATTCAATTTTCCGTTCCGGCAGTGAGGCCGTAAGGACCTCAGACGCGGAACATTAGGAGCACGAAATGGCGAAGAAGAGCTCGATCGAGAAGAACAACCGGCGGCGCCGGATGTCGAAGAAGTTTTCCGGCCGGCGGGCGCGGTTGAAAGAGATCGTGCAGGACAAGACGAAGCCGGTCGAAGAGCGCTTCGCCGCGACCCTAAAGCTTGCCGAACTGCCGCGTAACTCGTCCGCTACCCGCATTCGCAACCGCTGCGAATTGACCGGCCGCCCGCGCGCCTTCTACCGCAAGCATAGATTGTCGCGCATCGCGCTGCGGGAACTCGGCTCGAAAGGGCTGATCCCGGGCCTCGTGAAGTCGAGCTGGTAAGGAGGATCGCACCATGCCCATGAACGATCCGGTTGGCGATCTGTTGACCCGCATTCGCAATGCGCAGATGCGCAACAAGTCGAAGGTCACGAGCCCGAGCTCGAAGCTGCGCGAAAGCCTGCTCGAAGTGCTCAAGAACGAAGGCTATATCCGCGGCTACGCCGTGGTCGAGAAAGACGGCCGCTCGGAGATCGAGATCGAGCTGAAATATTTCGACGGCGAGCCGGTGATCCGCGAGATCGAGCGGGTGTCGAAGCCCGGCCGCCGCGTCTATACCTCGGTCAAGAACATGCCGCGGATCAATAACGGTCTCGGCGTGACCATCGTTTCGACGCCGAAAGGCGTCATGGCCGACCACGACGCCCGCGACGCCAACGTCGGCGGCGAAATCCTGTGCACGGTGTTCTGATGTCTCGTATCGGCAAAAAACCAATCGCGGTGCCTTCGGGCGTGACCGCCAATGTCGAGGGCCAGACCGTCAAGGTGAAGGGCCCGAAGGGCGCGCTGTCGGTGGCGCTGCACGACGACGTTGCGGTCAAGCTCGAGAGCGGCCAGATCAAGGTCGATCCGCGCTCTGAAACCAAGCACGCGCGCTCGCAATGGGGCACGTCGCGGACGCTGATCGCCAATCTGATTTCGGGCGTCACCAAGGGCTTCGAGCAGCGGCTCGAGATCAACGGCGTCGGCTACCGCGCCGCGGTGCAGGGCAAGAACCTGCAAATCGCGCTCGGCTACAGCCACGACATCGTCTATCCGATCCCGGAGGGCATCACGATCGCGACGCCGCGTCCGGTCGAAATCGTGATCACCGGCAGTGACCGCCAGAAGGTAGGCCAGGTCGCCGCCGAGATCCGCGAATATCGCCCGCCGGAGCCCTACAAAGGCAAAGGCATCAAATATTCCGACGAGCGCATCTTCCGTAAGGAAGGCAAGAAGAAGTAACGGAGCCCGCGATGACCAAACTCAGCGACAGGATCATGCGGCGCAAGGGACGCGTGCGCGGCGCATTGCGTATGGCAGCGGGCACCCGCAAGCGGTTGTCCGTGCATCGTTCGTCCAAGCACATCTACGCGCAAGTGATCGACGACGAAGAGGGCATGACGATTGTCTCAGCCTCGTCGATCGAGAAGGCGCAGCGCGACAGTCTGAAGACCGGCGCCAGCGTCGACGCGGCCAAGGCGGTCGGCAAGCTCATCGCCGAGCGCGCGAAGGAAAAGGGCGTCAAGGACGTGATTTTCGACCGCGGCGGCTATCTCTATCACGGCCGGGTCAAGGCCCTCGCCGAAGCCGCCCGCGAAGGCGGGCTGAACTTCTAATTCATTGGATCGACAACAAGGCACACAAATATGGCACGTGAACCCCGCGAGCGAAGAAACGAAGTGCGCGACAGTGAGTTCGTCGACAAGCTCGTGCACATCAACCGCGTCGCCAAAGTCGTCAAGGGTGGGCGTCGCTTTGGCTTTGCCGCGTTGGTTGTGGTCGGCGATCAGAAGGGCCGGGTCGGTTTCGGCCACGGCAAGGCGCGCGAAGTGCCGGAAGCGATCCGCAAGGCGACCGACGCCGCCAAGCGCGGGTTGACGCGGGTGCCGCTGCGCGAAGGCCGTACTTTGCATCACGATGTCGCCGGCCGCCACGGCGCCGGCAAGGTGTTTCTGCGCGCGGCGCCTCCCGGCACCGGCATCATCGCCGGCGGCCCGATGCGCGCGGTGTTCGAGACGCTCGGCATGCAGGACGTCGTCGCCAAGTCGCTCGGCACCTCGAACCCCTACAATGTCGTGCGCGCTACTTTCGACGCGCTCAAGCATCAGGATTCGCCGCGCTCGGTCGCCGCGCGCCGCAACGTGAAAGTTTCGACGCTCCAGGCCCGCCGCCGCGACGGCGATGACGATCAGGCTGCGGCCGATTGAGCGATAAGGAAGTAAGCCATGAACGCCGACAAAAAGACCGGCAAGCCCGCCGGCAAGATCGTGAAGGTCCGGCAAACCGCAAGCCCGTCACGCCGGATTCATACGCAGCGCGAAACCCTGATTGGGCTCAAGCTCAACAAGATCGGGCGAGAAGCCGAACTCGCCGACACGCCCGCGAGCCGCGGCATGATCGCCAAGGTCGCGCATCTTGTTGAAGTGGTGGAGAAATAGCCGATGAAACTTGACGAACTCTCCGGCCGTGCCGGGGCCCGCAAGACGCGCAAGCGCATTGGGCGCGGCATCGGCTCCGGCAAAGGCAAGACCGGCGGGCGCGGCGGCAAGGGCCAGACCGCGCGCTCCGGCGTGCGCATCAAAGGCTTCGAAGGCGGCCAAATGCCGCTGCATCGCCGTCTGCCCAAGCGCGGTTTCAAGAACACAATGTTCGCGATCAAGCTGAACGAAGTGAATCTCGGCCGCATCCAGGCGGCCGTCGATGCCAAGCTGCTCGACGCTGCCGGCAAGATCGACGCCGCGGCGCTGATCAAAGCCGGCCTGCTGCGCCGGGCCAAAGACGGCGTGCGACTTCTTGGCAACGGCGAAATCAAGGCAAAAGTGACACTTTCGGTCTATGGTGCCTCGAAATCGGCCGTTGCCGCGGTCGAAAAGGCCGGCGGCACGGTCGAAATCCTCGCCCCCAAGGCGGAGACGAGCGAGAAAGCGGCCTAACTCCTGCATAGATCGCGCTTATATTGAGCGCGGAGCGGGCGGGCGGCCCGCGGGCAGCAGTCTCGGCATACGGAGCTTGGCGAATGGTTTCTGCAGCGGAACAACTGGCAGCCAATCTCAATTTCGGCGCGCTGGCCAAGGCCGAAGAGCTGAAGAAGCGGATTTGGTTCACGCTCGGCGCGCTCTTGGTCTACCGGCTCGGCACCTATATCCCGCTGCCCGGCATCGATCCGAACGCCTGGGAACAGATTTTTCAATCCCAGCAGGGCGGCATTTTGGGCATGTTCAATATGTTCGCCGGCGGCGGCATCCACCGCATGGCGATCTTTGCGCTCAACATCATGCCCTACATCTCGGCCTCGATCATCATCCAGCTGATGACGACGGTGTCGCCCACCCTTGAGGCGCTCAAGAAGGAGGGCGAGGCCGGCCGCAAGATGATCAACCAGTACACCCGCTATCTCACGGTGGTGCTGGCGGCGTTCCAGGCCTATGGCATCGCGGTCGGTCTTGAAGGCGCCGGCAAAGTGGTCAGCGATCCGGGCCTGTTCTTTCTCATCTCGACGGTGATCACGCTCACCGGCGGCACCATGTTCCTGATGTGGCTCGGCGAGCAGATCACCCAGCGCGGC
Source organism: Xanthobacteraceae bacterium (assembly GCA_035642635.1). Lineage (GTDB taxonomy): Bacteria > Pseudomonadota > Alphaproteobacteria > Rhizobiales > Xanthobacteraceae > BOG-931. Next base: position 38,571 of record DASQRX010000156.1, on the reverse strand, counting down.
ATCGGCAACGGCACTTCTCTCATCATCATGTCGGGCATCGTCGCGCAATTGCCGTCGGCGATCGCCGGCACGCTCGAACTCGGCCGCCAGGGCGCGCTCTCGACCGGGCTCATTCTCATCGTCATCGTGATGGCGGTCGCCGTCATCATGTTCATCGTGTTCATGGAACGCGCGCAGCGCCGGCTCCTGATCCAATATCCTAAGCGCCAGGTCGGCAACCGCATGTTCGAGGGGCAGTCCTCGCACCTGCCGCTCAAGCTCAATACGTCGGGCGTCATTCCGCCGATCTTTGCGTCGTCGCTCCTGCTCCTGCCGGCGACGATCGCCAACTTCACCGCCGGCCAGGGGCCCGGCTGGCTCACCATCATCACCACGCAGCTCGCCCACGGGCGGCCGCTGTTTCTTTTGCTTTATGTCGCGCTCATCGTGTTCTTCGCCTTCTTCTATACGGCGATCGTGTTCAACCCGACCGAGACCGCCGACAACTTGAAGAAGCACGGCGGCTTCATTCCGGGCATCCGGCCGGGCGAGCGGACGGCGGAATACATCGATTACGTGTTGTCGCGAATCACCGTGATCGGGGCCGCCTATTTGGCAGTGGTTTGCCTGTTCCCCGAGATTCTGATTTCCTATGCGGCGGTGCCGTTCTATTTCGGCGGCACTTCGCTGCTGATTGTGGTCAGCGTGACCATGGACACAGTGGCGCAAGTCCAAGGCTATCTGCTGGCCCACCAGTACGAAGGCCTTATAAAAAGATCGAAACTGAGGGGACGCCGTAGATGAGATTGATCCTGCTCGGCCCGCCGGGGGCTGGCAAGGGAACGCAGGCCCTGCGTCTCGTCGCCAAATACGGAATAGTACAGCTTTCAACGGGTGAAATGCTTCGCGCCGCCGTAAAAGCAGGGACCCCCGTCGGCCGCCAGGTGCAAGAGATCATGGCGAGCGGCGGACTGTGCCCCGACGACGTCGTGGTCGGCATTATCGGGCAGCGCATCGACGAGCCCGACGCTCGCAAGGGCTTCATCCTGGACGGTTTCCCGCGCACCGTGCCGCAGGCCGAGGTGCTCGACCGCATCCTGGCCTCAAGGGGACTTAAGCTCGACGCGGTCATCGAATTGCGGGTCGATGAGGGCGCGCTGATCCGCCGGATCGAAAACCGGATCGGCGAAATGAAGGCCCGGGGCGAGAAGCTCCGCGACGACGACAATCCTGACGTCTTGCACAAGCGGCTCATAGCCTACCGCGAAATGACCGCGCCGCTGATCGCTTATTACCGGCAGCGGGGCAGTCTCCGTTCGGTCAACGGCATGGCGCCGATTGCAGAGGTTACGGCTGCAATCGACCAGACGCTCGCCGCAACCCCTTCAGCGGGCCGGGCGCAGGACGTCGAAGGCAAAAAAAAAAGCAAAGAGCTAAGCTCTTAAAGCCACGCCGAGCCGGGAGCTCGAAAGGTGGGGGCTCGGCAAGCGGGTCCTCGGAACGAAGGACGTTAAGAGGAGCTCTAGGAAAAAAATCCGCAAAACGCAGGACGGTCGCACTCAAAAGGGCCGGAACGGCAAAAACGTCGGCGGCCAGATCGGGCGCCAAACGGAAAGCCGGGAAAACCGGCCGCCGCTAACCGAGTTCGTACACGAAATCGCTAGTTGAGGTTGACGACAGCGCAGTGAATCCATTAATAAGCCACGAATATCCAGTCGGAGAATAAGCAACGATGCCAGGCCGCAACGGCAGGCAGGCGTTGGCTTTTTACGTTTGTGGCCTTCTCAGGTGACAACAGGACCTCAGGAAAGCGGCCAAGCTAGGCTGGCCGCCGCAAGGAGTAACTGACGTGGCTCGTATCGCTGGCGTCAATTTGCCGACCAACAAGCGCATCGTGATTGCGCTGCAATATATCTATGGAATTGGCGGCGCCAAATCCAAGGAGATCCTGGAGAAGGTGTCGATCCCGGAATCGCGCCGGGTATCGCAACTGACCGATCAGGAAGTGCTGCAGCTGCGCGAAATGATCGACCGCGACTACATGGTCGAGGGCGATCTGCGGCGCGAAGTCGCTATGAACATCAAGCGGCTGATGGATCTCGGCTGCTATCGTGGGCTGCGCCACCGCCGCGGTCTCCCCGTGCGCGGCCAGCGCACTCACACCAACGCCCGGACCCGCAAGGGCCCGGCCAAAGCTATTGCCGGCAAGAAAAAATAGCGCGTGGGACACATTGTTATGACGGCATCGAAGCCGAGCGCTTCGCGCCGCGAAAGGGTTCAGAATGGGTAAGGAAGCCACGCGCGTCCGCAAACGCGAACGCAAAAACATCGCGTCGGGCGTCGCGCATGTCAACGCGTCGTTCAATAACACGATGATCACGATCACCGACGTGCAAGGCAATTGCATTGCCTGGTCGTCGGCCGGCACGATGGGTTTCAAAGGCTCGCGCAAGTCGACGCCTTATGCCGCCCAGGTCGCCGCCGAAGACGCCGCCAAGAAGGCGCAAGAGCACGGCATGCGCACGCTCGAAGTCGAGGTCGCGGGTCCGGGTTCGGGCCGTGAATCGGCGCTTCGCTCTCTGCAATCCGCGGGCTTCACGATCACCTCGATCCGCGATGTGACGCCGATACCGCACAATGGCTGCCGCCCGCGCAAGCGGCGGCGCGTATAGGACATCCGGCCGATGGACGAAGTGCAACATCTGCCGCCGCAAGATTTTGGCCCCACGGAGCGGAATGGGGCGCGCGAGACGATCGCGCCGCGCAACGCGATGGGTGACAACGTGACGATTCAGAAGAATTGGCAGGAACTGATCAGGCCCAACAAGTTGCAGGTCAGCCCCGGTGCCGATACGCGCCGCGCGGCGACGGTCGTCGCCGAGCCGCTGGAACGCGGCTTCGGCGTGACGCTGGGCAACGCGCTGCGGCGCATTTTGCTGTCGTCGCTGCAGGGCGCGGCGGTGCAGTCGGTGCATATCGACGGCGTGCTGCATGAATTCTCCTCGATCGCCGGCGTGCGCGAGGACGTCACCGACATTGTGCTCAACATCAAAGACATCGCCATCAAGATGCAGGGCGACGGCCCCAAGCGCATGGTGGTGAAGAAGCAGGGTCCCGGTGCGGTGACCGCCAACGACATTCAGACCGTCGGCGACATCGTGGTGCTCAATCCCGAGCTCGTGCTGTGCACGCTCGACGAGGGCGCCGAGATCCGCATGGAGTTCACGGTGAACACCGGCAAGGGCTATGTGCCCGCCGAGCGCAACCGTCCGGAAGACGCGCCGATCGGCCTTATCCCGGTCGACAGCCTGTTCTCGCCGGTGCGCAAAGTCTCCTACAAGGTCGAGAATACCCGCGAGGGCCAGATCCTCGATTACGACAAGCTGACGCTGACGATCGAGACCAACGGCGCGGTGAGCCCGGAAGACGCGCTCGCTTATGCGGCGCGCATTCTCCAGGACCAGCTCAACGTGTTCGTGAACTTCGAGGAGCCCAAGCGCGAAACCGCGCACGAGGCGATCCCCGATCTTGCGTTCAACCCGGCCTTCCTCAAGAAGGTCGACGAGCTCGAGCTCTCGGTGCGTTCGGCGAACTGCCTGAAGAACGACAACATCGTCTATATCGGCGACCTCGTGCAGAAGACCGAAGCCGAAATGCTGCGCACGCCGAATTTCGGCCGCAAGTCGCTCAACGAGATCAAGGAAGTGCTGGTGCAGATGGGCCTGCATCTCGGCATGGAAGTTCCCGGCTGGCCGCCGGAGAACATCGAGGAATTGGCCAAGCGTTTTGAGGATCACTACTGATCATCGGTCAGTGATCAGGAGTAGTTAGGCAAATGAATCACGGCAAATCGCACCGCAAGTTCAACCGGCGTTCGGATCATCGCCGCTCGATGCTGGCAAATCTTGCCGCCTCGCTGATCAAGCACGAGCAGATCACGACGACGCTGCCCAAAGCCAAGGACTTGCGCCCGATCGTGGAGAAGCTGGTCACGCTCGGCAAACGCGGCGGCCTGCACGCCCGCCGCCAAGCGATCGCGCAGATGCGCGACCTCGCCATGGTCAAGAAGCTCTTCGAGGTGATCGGCCCGCGCTACAAGGAGCGCAATGGCGGCTATACCCGCGTCATGAAGGCTGGCTTCCGCTACGGCGATTCCGCCCCGGTCGCCGTGATCGAATTTGTCGATCGCGACGTCGATGCCAAGGGCCTCGATTCCGGGCCGGTTCCGGAGCGCGCCGCCGAAGAGACGGCCCCCGCGGCGGCGTAAAATACCAGCGCCCTTCTAAGGCCTCGGTCGGCCGCCTATATCTGGGCGCATTGATTTGGGGTCTTTCATGCCGCGCTTGCCCATCTCAGCCGCCGCAGCTTTTGCTGTTTTTCTGCTCGGACAGTTCGCGCCGGGCGCGAGCGCGCAAGCCCAGAGCTCAATCGACCGCCAAGTCCCAAGCTCGATCGGACAGCTTGAATTGTCGTTCGCGCCGATCGTCAAGCGCGTGGCGCCCGCGGTGGTCAATGTCTACGCCGCACATGTCGTCGAGAACCAAAATCCGTTCATGTCGGATCCGTTCTTCCGCCAATTCTTCGGCGGCGGCATGCCGCGCGAATTGGTGCAGCGATCGCTCGGCTCCGGCGTCATCGTCGATCCGTCGGGTCTCGTCGTCACCAATTATCACGTGATCGCCGATGCCAGCGACGTGAAGATCGCGCTCGCCGACAAGCGCGAATTCGCCGCCGATGTGGTGCTGAAGGACCAGCGCTCCGATCTCGCGGTGTTGCGCATCAAGGGCGCCAGCGAGCGCTTCCCGACGCTGCAATTCGCCAATTCCGACGATCTTCAGGTCGGCGACGTGGTGCTCGCGATCGGCGACCCGTTCGGCGTCGGCCAGACCGTCACCCACGGCATCGTCTCGGCGGTGGCGCGCACCCAGGTCGGCATCAGCGATTATCAGTTCTTCATTCAGACCGATGCCGCCATCAATCCGGGCAATTCGGGCGGTGCGCTGGTCGATATGAGCGGCCGTCTCGTCGGCATCAATTCGGCGATCTATTCGCGTTCCGGCGGCTCGCAGGGCATCGGCTTTGCAATTCCCGCAAATGGCGTGCGCGTCGTCGTCGCCTCGGCCGAGGGCGGCTCGAGCGCGGTCAAGCGCGCTTGGCTCGGCGCCAAGCTGCAAGAGGTCACACCGGAAATCGCCGACAGTCTCGGGTTGAAACGGCCAAGCGGCGCGCTGATCGCAAGCCTCGTCCCGAGCAGCCCCGCGGCGCGCGCCGGGCTCAAGACCGGAGATCTCCTCGTCACCATCGACGGCGTCGACATCGAGGACCCCAATGCCTTCGACTATCGCTTCGCCACCAAGCCGGTCGGTGGCGCTGCGCAGATCGGCGTGGTGCGGCAAGGGCGCGGCTTCGTCGTGCCGGTCGATCTGCAGCCGCTGCCTGACACGCCGCGCGATGAAGTGGAAATTCGCAATCACTCGCCGTTCACCGGCGCAACGGTCGCCAACCTGTCGCCGGCTTTGGCCGACGAATTGCAGCTCGATCCGCAGAGCGAAGGTGTCGTGATCACGTCGATCGCCGACGGCTCGACGGCGCAGAACATCGGCTTCCGCAAGGGCGATGTTGTCGTCTCGGTCAACAGCCAGAAGATCGCAAAATCCGGCGATCTCGAACGCGCGACCAATACCGGCGGCCACCAATGGCGGGTCACCATCGTGCGCGGCGGCCAGCAGATTTCCGTGATGTTTAGCGGATGAGCTCCCGTCCGAAATCGACGGGACCAAACCTGTTCGCCGCCGGCGGACTCGATCGCGATGCGCCGCGGCCCCTTGCCGATAAACTTCGCCCCGACAAGCTTACCGACGTCGTGGGTCAGGATCATCTCCTTGGCCCCGACGGCGCGCTCACGCGCATGCTGGAGACCCGCTCGCTCGGCTCGCTGATCTTTTGGGGCCCGCCCGGTACCGGCAAGACCACGGTGGCACGGCTCCTCGCACATGCCACCGAGCTTTATTTCGAGCAGATTTCGGCGATCTTCTCCGGCGTCGCCGACCTGAAAAAAGTGTTCGACGCCGCGCGATTGCGCCGCGAGATCGGGCAGGGCACGCTCTTGTTCGTCGACGAGATTCACCGCTTCAACCGCGCGCAGCAGGATTCCTTCCTGCCGGTGATGGAAGACGGCACCATCGTGCTGGTCGGCGCCACCACCGAGAACCCGTCATTCGAACTTATTGCGCCGCTGTTGTCCCGCGCCCGCGTCTTGGTGTTCAAATCGCTCGACGAAGCGGCGGTGGAAAAGCTGCTCAGCCGCGCCGAGGAAATCGAAAACAAGAAACTGCCGCTCGACGTCGAGGCGCGCGCCTCATTGATCCGCATGGCCGACGGCGACGGCCGCGCGGCGCTGACGCTGACGGAAGAAGTCTGGCGCGCGGCGCGCAAGAGTGAGATTTTCGATGCCGCAGCACTGCAGCAGGTCGTGCAGCGCCGTGCGCCGATCTACGACAAGAAGCAGGACGGCCATTACAACCTGATCAGCGCGCTGCACAAATCGGTGCGCGGCTCCGACGCCGATGCCGCGCTCTATTATCTCTGCCGCATGCTCGATGCCGGCGAGGACCCGCTCTATCTGGCGCGCCGCGTCGTGCGCATGGCGGTCGAGGATATCGGTTTGGCCGACCCGCAGGCGCTCGTCATCGCTAACGCAGCCAAGGACGCTTACGACTTTCTCGGCTCGCCGGAAGGCGAACTCGCCATCGCCGAGGCGGTAATCTATATCGCGACGGCGCCGAAATCGAACGCCACTTATCTCGCCTTCGGCGAAGCCATGCGCACCGCCAAAGAGGCCGGTTCACTGCTGCCGCCTAAACACGTCCTCAATGCGCCGACCAAGCTGATGAAGACCGAAGGCTACGGCTCGGGTTACGAATACGACCACGACGCACCGGAGGCGTTTTCCGGCCAGGATTATTTCCCCGAACAACTCGGCCGCAAGCAATTCTACGATCCGCCCGAACGCGGCTTCGAGCGCGAGATCAGGAAGCGGCTCGAATACTGGGCCAAGCTGCGGCGCGAGCGGAGCGAATCGTGAGAGGCAGTCGCGGACCACGCCAGCCGGGCGGCGGCAGACAGAGCGCCGGGCCGCGGCATAAGCAGCGCCAATTTCGGCACTCGAAAGCGGCGCCGCGAGGTGACGGCTATCGCAAGTCGGGCGGCCGCGGACAGAAGGCCGGACCGGGGCACAAACATGATCACCGTCACCCTGAGGTGCGAGCGCAGCGATCCTCGAAGGACGACGGCCACAGCGCTCGGGCCGTGCACCCTTCGAGGGCCACTTCGCGGCCACCTCAGGATGACGGAAAACAACAGGCATCGGCGGCACAGATGCCGACTACTGTGCAAAACGCCACCGTCACCGCCGACGAGAACGGCATGCGGCTCGACCGCTTTTTCGAGGCGCGATTTCCGGGGCTGAGCTTCTCCCACATCCAGCGCGTGATCCGCAAAGGCGAGGTGCGGGTCAACGGCAAGCGCACGGAGCCGAAGGCGCGGCTCGAGGCCGGGCAGACCGTGCGCATTCCGCCGCTGCGGCTCGACGCGCCAAAAGCGCGGATCATGGCGCCAGGGATGGGCAACGCGGCGGACCAGAAGACCGCCGATTTCCTGAAATCGATCACGCTTTACGAAGACGCCGACGTCCTGGTGCTGAACAAGCCGATGGGGCTCGCCGTGCAGGGTGGCTCCGGCACCACGCAGCATCTTGACGGCATGCTGGACGTGCTGCGCGATGCGCACGGCCAGCGCCCGCGGCTGGTGCATCGGCTCGACAAGGACACGGCGGGGTGCCTCCTTGTTGCGAAAACACGGTTCGCAGCGTCGGCTTTGGCGAAGACGTTCCGCTCGCGCTCGGCACGGAAAGTCTATTGGGCGCTGGTCGCCGGCGTGCCCAAGGTGCCGCAGGGCCGCATCTCGACCTATCTCGCCAAGGACGAGCGCGAAGACGAATCCATCATGCGTATCGCGCGCCACGGCGACGAGGGCGCGAGCCATGCCGTGACCTATTACGCGATCGTGGAGAAGTCAGGGCAATTACTGTCCTGGATCTCGCTCAAGCCGGTGACCGGCCGCACCCATCAATTGCGCGCGCACATGGCCCATATCGGCCATCCGATCGTCGGCGATCCGAAATATTTTACGATCGAGAATTGGCAGCTGCCGGGCGGCATGCAGAACAAATTGCATCTTCTCGCCCGCCGCATCGCGGTGCCGCATCCGCGCGGCGGCACGCTCGACATCACCGCGCCGCTGCCGCCGCACATGCAGCAATCGTGGAACCTGCTCGGGCTCGACGCCAAACGCTACGATCCGATCGAGGACGCGCCGGAGGAGTGACGCCGGCATTGCTCGGAGTCCGCAATGCCGCTACATCCATGGCAATTTGGACCCGGCGCCTGGCTTGATATCGGCAACTGTAGGTCACAACTATTGTTGTGATGGTGGGTTTGTGATGAAGGAGTTAGTCATGCAGACCCGCGTAAGCCGCCTTTTCACTTTGATATGCGCTGCCGCGCTCGTCGCGATTGCCACTTACAGCGTGCAGGCGCGCGACTTCGAGATGGGCGGCGACGACCCCTATAACATCATGGCGCCCGAGCCCGGCACGGTTCCCCAACATCATGCGGCGCGTAACAAGCGCGCGCGGACGTCAGCCAGCCATTCACAATCGCAGCCGGCAACCCAAAGCGCGGATCCGGCTGACATGGGTTCAGTTGCCGATACCCTGGAGCAAATAGAAGCCTTCAAACGTAACCGCCGGGCGTTTGCCGGGCGCGGCTCGTCCGGAATCGTTTTGCCAACACCTTTACCTGGGCCGACGCATTATGCGCCGATCGGTAGCCCAGCGGTGGTCCGCGCCCTGCCGCAGGAACAACCGCCGACCATTCTTCCGGGTTCCGGGCGCGCCATTCCGAACTTGGCGCACGGCCCCGAAACGTATCAGGACCGCGCCTCGCGCTGCATGTTCCAATCGGGCCTGAACAGCGTGCCCAACGGCCAAATCGGCGTCTATATGCACAACTGCGCCATGTAGGGTTTCGCCCGCCCATGATCTTTCCGGCGCGGCCGGTGCGGCAATGCCCACCGGCCTTTCTTGCGGCTTGACAGGCAACCAAATGGTTGCATATTGTAGTCATGGATGAGGCGTTCAAAGCGGACGACGTGTTTAAAGCCTTGGCCGATGCCAGCCGCCGCGAGCTGCTCGACCGGCTGCGGGCCGAGAACGGCCAGACGCTCAACGAACTCACCGCGCGCCTCGACATGACGCGGCAGGCGGTGAGCAAGCATCTGGCGATCTTGGAGGAGGCCAATCTCGTCGCCACGGTGCGGCGCGGCCGCGAGAAATTGCACTACCTCAATCCGGTGCCGATCCACGAGATCGGCGAACGCTGGATCGGGAAGTTCGAGCGCTCACGCCTGCAGGCGCTGAGCGACATGAAAAAAGCGCTGGAGCAGAATGATGAGTAACAAGCCGAAATTTGTCTATGTGATCTACATCGCGTCGACGCCCGAAAAGGTGTTCGAGGCGCTGACCGACGGCGACATGTCGGTGCACTACTGGCATGGCAGTCGCATCGTCTCCGATTGGAAGATTGGCTCGTCTTTCCTGCTCAAACTCGAGCGCGGGGACAAAGAGATCATCGGCACTGTGGCAGAATACGATCCGCCGCGGCGGCTCGTTTATACGTTTCATCCGCAATTCGGCGGCACGGACAAGGAGCCGCCGTCGCGGGTCGCTTTCGAGATCGAGCCGCAGAAGGATCAGGTCAAGCTCACCATGGTTCATGACGGCTTCGAAGCCGGCAGCCAGGTGTTCGAGGCGATCAGCCGCGGCTGGCCGCTGATACTGTCGAGCCTCAAGAGCTTCCTGGAAACCGGCAAGGTGTTTCGCCCAGACTGGTACGACGAGGAAAAGAAGGTGCAACCCTAATGCCGGAGTTCAAGCCGAAAACGGTTTACGTGACCTACATCGCGTCGACGCCTGAGAAAGTGTGGGAAGCGCTGACCTCGTCGGAATTCACCAAGAAATATTTCTGGGACCGCACCATCGAGCTCGAGCCGAAGCTCGGCGGCAGTTTCGCGCTGCGCCTGCCGGATGGCACCGTCAATGTGCAGGGCAAGGTCATCGCCTGGGATCCGCCGCGCAAATTTGCGGTGACTTGGGGCGTCAAGTGGCCGGCGGAGTTCGCCAAGCTTCCCGAGTGCCATGTCACCTACGAGATCGCGCCGGCCGGCGACACGGTGCGTTTGATCATGACGGAATCCCATTCTTGGGAGGTGCCCGAGGCGATCCTGTCTGGCGGCCGCATGGGCTGGCCGGCAGTGCTGTCCGGGCTGAAGAGTCTCCTTGAAACCGGCAAGGCGCCAGCGATCAAGATGGAGCCGCCCAAGGACATGATCGAGGCGATCAAAAACCTCAAGCTCTAGAACCGCTCAATCCAACGATCAGCGCAGGCTGGCGTTGATCTTGTCGAGCGCCGCGGAGCCGGGGCACAGCTCCTTCTCATTCAGCGCATTGAGCGGCGCCGCAACCGTATTGAGGTGGCCGTGCAGGTCATCGGACTCCTGCTCGACATAAAGGAGGCCGGTGACGACCTGTCCCTTGGCGGCGTGGTGCTGGATGAAGGACATCGCCGCTAGGCGATCGTGCACGTCGTATTCGGAATCGATCTTGCGCAGCGCCACCGTCGTGCCGTCATGCTGCTCGACCATTTCGACGCTGCCGGGAGCGTAATCGACATTGATCGGCGGACGGCCGGTGATGACGTCGAGCCGGTTCACCGCCTCATTGTGCTCGCGCACATAGTCGAAGCTCTTGGTCGAGCCGGCATGATTGTTGAAGGCGACGCAAGGCGAGATCACGTCGATCAGCGCCGCGCCCTTGTGCTCGATCGCGGCCTTGATGATAGGGACAAGCTGTTTTTTGTCGCCGGAGAACGACCGGGCGACGAAAGTGGCGCCAAGCTGCAAGGCAAGGCCGACCATGTCGATGGCGCTGTCGGTATTGACCACGCCGCGCTTTGATTTCGAGCCGCGGTCTGCGGTCGCGGAAAACTGGCCTTTGGTCAGGCCATAGACGCCGTTGTTCTCGACGACATAGACCATGTTGACGCCGCGGCGCATGCAATGGGCGAATTGACCCAGGCCGATCGAGGCGGAATCGCCGTCGCCCGACACGCCGAGATAAACCAGATCCCGATTGGCGAGATTGGCGCCGGTCAGCACCGACGGCATGCGGCCGTGCACCGAATTGAAGCCGTGCGAGGCGTTGAGGAAATAATCCGGCGTCTTCGACGAGCAGCCGATGCCGGAAATCTTCGCCACCCGGTGCGGCTCGATCGCAAGCTCGAAGCAGGCTTCGATGATCGAGGCGGTGATCGAATCGTGGCCGCAGCCGGCGCACAGCGTCGAAATCTTGCCCTCGTAGTCGCGCCTTGTATAGCCGAGCGTGTTCTTGGGCAGTTCCGGATGATGGAATTGCGGCTTGGCGAGATAGGTCATGACACCACCTTCCGGAGCGGCGTTACTTTCAAGGCGTCGAGGTGTTCGCTGATCGAGCGGGCGATATAGCGGGCGGTGATCGGCGTGCCGTCATAGTGCAAGATCGGCACGAGCCGCACCGGATCGATGCTGCATTCGTTGACGATCAGCGAGCGCAATTGCGCGTCGCGGTTCTGCTCGACGATAAAGATGAAATCGTGATCGGCGACGAAGCTCGAGACGCTCGAATGGAACGGGAAGGCACGCACCCGCATGCGGTCGAGATGCTGGTTGTTGGCTTCCAGGATCTGGATCGCCTCGTCCATCGCCGGCGAGGTCGAGCCGAAATAGATCACGCCGTATTTGGTCGGCTTCTGGGCATTGGCAAGCAGCGGGCGCGGCACCAGGTCCTTGGCGGTCTCGAACTTGCGCAACAGCCGCTGCATGTTGTCGGCGTAGGCCGCGCCGTCCTCGGTGTAGCGCGCATAGCGGTCGCGCGAGGTGCCGCGGGTGAAGAACGCGCCTTTGCTCGGATGCGTGCCCGGATAAGTGCGGTAGGGGATGCCGTCGCCATCGACGTCGAGATAGCGGCCGAAATCCTTGCCGGCCTCGAGCGCGGCTGCCGTCATCACCTTGCCGCGGTCGAATTTGCGCGCGTCGTCCCAGGTGAGCGGGCGGCACAGCCGATGGTTCATGCCGATATCGAGATCGATCATGACGAAGACCGGCGTCTGCAGCCGGTCGGCGAGGTCGAAGGAGATGGCGCCGAATTCGAACGTCTCGGCGGGATCCTCCGGAAACAGCAATATGTGCTTGGTGTCGCCATGCGAGGCGTAAGCACAGGACAGGATATCGGTCTGCTGCGTGCGCGTCGGCATCCCGGTCGAGGGTCCGGCGCGCTGCACGTCGAAGACGACCGAGGGAATTTCGGCGAAATAAGCAAGCCCCAAGAATTCCTGCATCAGCGAAATGCCCGGGCCGGACGTTGCGGTGAAAGCGCGCGCGCCGTTCCAGCCAGCGCCGATCACGATGCCGATCGAGGCCAGCTCGTCCTCGGCTTGCACAATGGCGAATTTATTCTGCTTGGTGTCGGCGTCGACGCGGAGCCGATTGCAATACCGCGTAAAAGCTTCCGCAAGCGACGACGACGGCGTGATCGGATACCAGGCGCAGACCGTCGCTCCGCCATAGACCGCGCCCAGGGCCGCCGCCGCATTGCCCTCGATGAAAATGCGGTCGCCGACCTTGTTGGCGCGCTTCAAACGCAGCCCGATCGGATGTTCGAGATTGAGCATCACCCAGTCGCGGCCAAGATGCAGAGCGCGCTTGTTGGCATCAAACAGTTTCTCCTTGCCCTTGTACTGTTCGGCGATCAGCTTCTCGATCTCGCCGACATCCATGTCGAGCAGCGCCGAGAGCGCGCCGAGATAGATGATGTTCTTGAACAGCTGGCGTTGGCGCGGCTCGCTATATTCGCGATTGGCGATGGCGGTGAGCGGCACGCCGATGACGGTGATGTCGTCGCGGAATTTCGACGCCGGCAAGGGCTTGGTCGAATCGTACATCAGATAGCCGCCGGGCTCGATGCCGGCGACGTCCTTGTCCCAGGTCTGTGGATTCATCGCCACCATGAAGTCGGTGCCGCCGCGGGCGCCAAGATTGCCGGCTTCGGAAATGCGGACTTCGTACCAGGTCGGCAGGCCCTGGATGTTGGACGGAAATATATTGCGCGGTGCGACCGGAACGCCCATGCGCAGCACCGCGCGGGCGAACATTTCATTGGCGCTCGCCGAACCCGAGCCGTTGACGTTGGCGAAGCGAACGACGAAGTCGTTTATCCTTTGGAGTGGCATGCTTGTTCCGCGTGAGTCATGTCGATCAGGTATTTCTGCATGTCCCAGGCGCCGGTCGGGCAACGCTCGGCGCACAGACCGCAATGCAGGCAGACATCTTCGTCCTTCACCATGACGCGGCCGGTCTTGAGATTGTTGGCGACATAGAGGTCCTGGGTCAGATTCTTCGCCGGCGCTTGCAGCCGCTGCCGCAGATCGGCTTCTTCGCCATTGGCGGTGAAGGTGATGCAGTCCATCGGGCAAATGTCGACGCAGGCATCGCACTCGATGCACAGCTGGCCGGTGAAGACGGTCTGCACATCGCAATTGAGGCAGCGTTCGGCCTCTTTCAACGCGAGCTCCACGTCGTAGCCGAGTTCCACCTCGGCTTTAATATCGCGCAGCGCCACGACTTTCTCGCGGTGCGGCACCCGGTAGCGCTTATCGGGCGCGATTTCGTTGTCGTAGCTCCATTCGTGGATGCCCATCTTCTGGCTGGAGACGGCGATGTGCGGCTCGGGCCGCTCGTTGATGTCGGCGCCGCGGCAGAAACGGTCGATCGAGATCGCCGCCTCGTGGCCGTGCGCCACCGCCCAGATGATGTTTTTTGGCCCAAAGGCAGCGTCACCGCCGAAGAACACTTTGGGATTGGTCGAGACAAAAGTCTTCGGGTCGACCTTGGGCATGTCCCATTTGTCGAATTCGATGCCGCAATCGCGCTCGATCCAGGGAAAGGCGTTTTCCTGACCGACGGCGACCAGCACGTCGTCGCATGGGACGATCTCGTCCGGCTCGCCGGTCGGCACCAGGTTGCGGCGGCCCTTGTCGTCGCGCACCGCCTTGACCTTCTCCAACACGATGCCGGCGAGCTTGCCGTTATCGTGCTTGAATTCCTTCGGCACCATGTAATTGAAGATCGGAATGTCCTCGTGCATGGCGTCTTCTTTTTCCCAGGGCGACGCCTTCATCTCCTCGAAGCCGGAGCGCACGACGACTTTCACATCCTCGCCGCCGAGCCGGCGCGAGGAGCGGCAGCAATCCATCGCGGTATTGCCGCCGCCGAGCACGATGACGCGCTTGCCGATCTTGTCGATATGGCCGAACGAGACGCTGGACAGCCAGTCGATCCCGATATGGATGTTCTTCTTAGCTTCCTTGCGGCCCGGAATGTCGAGATCGCGGCCGCGCGGCGCGCCACAGCCGACAAAGATGGCATCAAAGTTCTCGGCGAGCAGTGCCTTCAAACTGTCGATGCGCTTGCTGCCGATAAATTCGATGCCGAGATTGAGGATGTAGTCGCATTCCTCGTCGATCACGGTTTCCGGCAGACGGAATTTCGGAATCTGCGTGCGCATCATGCCGCCAGATTTCGGATCCTGGTCGAATACGACGCACTGGTAACCCATCGGCGCGAGATCTCGCGCCACCGCAAGCGAGGCGGGACCGCCGCCGACCAGCGCAATGCGCTTGCCGTTCTTCTTTTCGGCGGGCTTGGGCAGGCGGTCGCGGATGTCGTCCTTGAAGTCGGCGGCGACGCGCTTGAGCCTACAGATCGCGACCGGCTCTTTCTCGACGCGGCCGCGCCGGCAAGCCGGCTCGCAGGGGCGGTCGCAGGTGCGTCCGAGAATTCCCGGAAACACATTCGATTCCCAATTGATCATGTAGGCGTCGCTGTAGCGGCCCGCGGCGATCAAACGGATATATTCGGGAACCGGCGTGTGCGCCGGACAAGCCCACTGGCAATCCACGACCTTGTGGAAATAATCCGGGACCGAAATATCGGTTGGTTTCATTGACTCCTCGTACACGCAGCCCCGCTCTTGACCCGGCGGTATGCACGCAGCCGCGTGGATTTACTTCCTCCCGGATGAGCCCCCTAGCCGAATCCGGACCGGGATAGTAGTCGAGCGGGGGTGGGATTTCCACCGCTTCTGCCTGTTACTACAAGGTTTTCTGAGGTTTTGCCGTTAACAAAAACGCGACCGGGAATAGACCCTGCGCGACACCTGGAGCGGCCGCCGACAATCTACGTAACTGTCTGAAAAAATGAGATAAAACAGGCTAGAGCTTGGCGCATGCGTGAGCCTTTCGAGACTATTGAGCCAGAGGAGCCGACGGCGGCGGCGCGCCGGGGCGCGCGGCCGGCCTTGCGGCGGCGCTTTTACCAGCATGCCGGCGTTATCAGCGGCGCGGCCGGCCAGGTGGACGGCTGTGCGGACGGCTATGTCGTGGGTCTCGACGGCAAGCCCGTGCATACGCCCGCGCGAAGGCTCTTGGCGGCGCCGACACTGCCGCTGGCTCAGGCGCTCGCCGCGGAATGGGAGGCGCAGCGCGAGGAGATCAATCCGGCCAACATGCCGCTCACGCGGCTTGCCAACGCGATCATTGACGGCGTTGCGGATGCGCCCGGCCCGGTGAAAGCGGAAATCGAAAAATATCTGGCGTCCGATCTTCTATTCTACCGCACCAGCGGCCCGCAAGAATTGCGCGAGCGTCAGGCGCGGCAATGGGATCCGATTTTGCGTTGGGCGAAAACCGCGCTTGGCGCCGATTTCAAAACCGGCGAGGGGGTCGTTCATGTTGCGCAGCCTGCGCCAGCGCTTAAAGCCGCCGGCGCAGCGATCCCCGACGATGCATGGCGGCTCAGCGCGTTGAATGTAATGACGACTCTCACCGGCTCGGCGCTCATCGCGCTCGCGCTTTTGCGCGGCGAAATATCCGTCGACGCGGCCTGGCTTGCGGCGCATGTCGATGAAGACTGGAATATGGAGCAATGGGGCCGCGACGCGATGGCGCTCGAGCGCCGCGCGTTCCGCTTCGCCGAATTACAGGCGGCGGCAAGGGTGCTTGAAAATCTGGCTTAAAAATAATTAAGGCCCGGACTCAGCTGACGCCAATCCGGGCCGCGCTTCTGGCTTGACCGGCTCGGCGCCCCCGCTGGCTGATCGGGCTCAGCTTAACAGGGGCGGCGCCAGTGCGACGCTTTTGCCGACGCTGCCGCACTGAGGCGCGATGTCGCAGTGGCGTCCTGTTCGGCTTAACCCCCGGTCACGCTCATATGGCGGGACAGCGCCGGCCGCTGATGGCGGCGGTCGATGATGAAATCGTGGCCCTTGGGTTTGCGGCCGATCGCCTCGTCGATGGCGGCGAACAGCAGATCGTTGCCTTCCGAGGCGCGCAGCGGCTTGCGCAAATCGGCGGCATCTGCCTGGCCAAGGCACATATAGAGCGTGCCGGTGCAGGTCAGGCGCACGCGATTGCAGGATTCGCAGAAATTATGGGTCATCGGCGTGATGAAACCGAGCTTGCCGTCGGTCTCCGCCACCCGCACGTAGCGCGCCGGGCCGCCGGTGCGATAGTCGATTTCGTCAAGTGTGAAACGTTCGGCAAGCCGCGCGCGCACCATCGACAGCGGCAGATATTGCTCGAGGCGGCCTTCGCCGATTTCGCCGAGCGGCATGACTTCGATCAGCGTCAGATCCATGCCGCGGCCATGTGCCCATGCGACGAGTTTCGGCAACTCATCGTCGTTCACGTCGCGCAGTGCGACAGTGTTGATCTTGATCTTCAGGCCGGCCGCAAGCGCTGCATCGATGCCGGCAAGGACCTGGTTGAGATCGCCCCACCGGGTGATGGCGCGGAATTTGTCGGCGTCGAGCGTGTCGAGCGACACGTTGATGCGGCGCACGCCGCGCGCTTTAAGCTCGGCGGCATATTTGGCGAGCTGCGAGCCGTTGGTGGTCAGCGTCAACTCGTCGAGGTCGCCTGAGCGCAGATGCCGCGACAGTGACTCGACAAGCGTCATCACGCCGCGGCGGACGAGCGGCTCGCCGCCGGTCAGGCGAAGCTTTTTCACGCCGCGCACGACAAAGGCCGAGCAGACGCGGTCGAGTTCTTCGAGTGTGAGGACCTCGGCCTTGGGCAAAAACGACATATTTTCCGCCATGCAATAGACACAGCGGAAGTCGCAGCGGTCGGTCACCGATACCCGCAAATAGCTGATGCCGCGGCCGAACGGGTCGACCAAAACCGGTCTCCCAACCGCGCCGTCCGGCACGCCATTCAGTTCGCGAGGCCGCAAGTTCTTCATCCTTATCAAGATAATGCCGGATTTTGCCGGATAAACCCCTGGCGGTCCATGAATTTTCACGCCTATGAATTTTCGTTCCTGCCGCGGCAATCCGGCGTGGTCACTAGGTTGTGGCGGCGATCCCGTATATAGCCGCGTCAAGCTCGGCATAGGAGCTGATGAGGCGGTCCGGCTGCAAGGTCTCGATCGGCACCTCGCTATAGCCGAACGTGACGCCGATCACCGGGAGCGAAGCCGCCCGAGCGGTGCGCACGTCGGTCCCGGAATCCCCGACCATGATGGCTTTGTCGGGTGCGCCGCCGGCCTTGAGAATGGTGCGGCGAAGCACCTCCGGATCTGGCTTTTGCATGCCGAACGTGTCCTGGCCGCAGATGGCGGCGAAGTGCCTGGTGAGATTGAGTGTGTCGAGGAGCCGCACCGACAGCCATTCGAGCTTGTTGGTGCAGACCGCAAGCCGCAAACCGTCGGCGGCCAAACGATCGAGCGCCGCTTCGAGTTGCGGAAAAGGGCGCGAGCGGTCGGCGATATGCGCGGCGTAATGCTCGATAAAGCTGCTGAACATCCGGTCCAGTTCGGGCTTAAATTCGGGCTTGGAGCCATCGCGGCCTTCGGCGATCAGGGCGCGTTCGATCATGCCGCGGGCGCCGCCGCCGATCATCTTGCGCGCCTCGTCGTAGGGCATAGCCGGCATGCCCTCGCGGGCGAGGATAATGTTGAGCGTTGAGATGAGATCCGGCGCGGTGTCGATCAGCGTGCCGTCGAGATCGAAGACGATGGTGAGCATGGCATTCGCCTAAACGGCGGCAAGACACTAGGCAAGCCTGGCGCTGGGCAAGGCTCTCGCAGCCCCCTCGGCCCATCGCGGCCCCATCTCAGCCCTTTGGGCAGGCCCCTAGGATCGCCGTCGGAAGGCGGCTACACACCGTTTCATGAACGCCGATGCTGAAAAGCGGGCTGCCGCGGCCCGCGCCGTCGATTTCGTGCGCCCAGGCATGCGGCTTGGGCTCGGCACCGGCTCGACGGCTCGGCCCTTTGTCGATCTCCTGGCGGAGCGGGTGAAAGCGGGCCTCGATGTCGCCTGTGTGCCGACGTCGGAAGCCACGCGCGCCCAGGCGGAGCGGCTCGGCATTAGGTTAACGTCGCTTGATGAGACGCCAGAACTCGACCTGACAGTGGATGGCGCAGACGAGATCGCCCCCGATCTCACGCTGATCAAAGGCGGGGGCGGGGCGCTGCTGCGCGAGAAAATCGTCGCCGCCGCTTCGGGCAAAATGATCGTGATCGCGGACCAATCAAAATTGGTGCCGATCCTGGGCCGCTTCCCGCTACCGGTCGAGATCTCGCCGTTTGGTGCACTGGCGACCCGCCGGGCGGTGGAGGCCGCCACCGCCGCAGCCGGCTGTCCGGGGCCGGCTGTGCCGCGCCTCGGCAAAGACGGCCATCCTTTCGTCACGGATGGCGGGCACTGGCTCCTCGACGCCCAGTTGCAGCGTATCGCCGATCCGCAAGCCCTTGCGGATCGGCTCGCTGCGATCCCCGGCGTCATGGAACATGGCTTGTTCATCGGCCTCGCCTGGACTGCTATTGTGGCCGGTCCGGACGGGGTGCGACTGATCGAGCGGACCTGATAATTCAATTTAGCCCACGAGGGAGTGCGCCAATGATCGCCAATCTTTCCCCGCGTCTTGTCACGCGTTTTGCGGAAACGCGACAAGCCGGGATGCGCTTTGCCGCGGCGGCGCTCCTCGCGCTCGCCGTGACCGGCATCGCTTATCCGGCCGCGGCCCAGTCTCCCGCGCCACAGGCGGCGGCGCCGCAGCCGTCGCCCGGCGCGCTGCTTTTGGGCAAACAAATCGTGCAGGTCAAAGGCGTCAAGGACGTGTTTGAGCCGATCGTGCGCGGCGTGGTCCAAAAGACCAAAGATATGTTTATGCAAACCAATTTCATGTGGGGAAAGGATCTCAACGAAGTCGCGTTCGGTGTAGAGAAACAGTTCACCCCGCGCATAAGCGACCTCATTGATCAGAGTGCGCGCATCTATGCCAGCCATTTCACCGAGCAGGAATTGCGCGATCTGTTGGCGTTCTATCAATCGCCGCTCGGCAAAAAGGTGCTAGCCGAAGAGCCGAAAGTGCTCGATGAGAGCATGGTCTATGCGGGCACCTGGGCGGATAATCTTTCTACGGAAGTCATAACTGCAATGCGCATTGAAATGAAGAAGCGCGGCCACGATATGTGACGCAACAGATTTTAGAAAAAATAATATGGCCGATCACGACGTCGATCTTTTCGTCATTGGAGGCGGTTCGGGCGGTGTGCGCGCGGCGCGGATTGCGGCCGAATACGGCGCACGCGTCATGGTGGCAGAGGAATATCGCCTAGGCGGCACCTGCGTCATCCGCGGCTGTGTGCCGAAAAAGCTTCTGGTCTATGCTTCGCGGTTTCACGGCGAATTCGAGGATGCCGCGGGCTTCGGCTGGACGGTGCCGCAAGCCGCGTTCGACTGGTCAACGCTGATCGCCAACAAAGACCGCGAGATTGCGCGTCTCGAGGCCGCTTACGGCGCGACGCTCAGCAAAGCCGGCGTCGAAGTCGTCAAGAGCCGCGCCGTCATCGCCGATCCGCACACTATTCAATTGGCGAACGGCGAACGGGTGCGCGCCGGTGACATCCTGATTTCGACCGGCGGAACGCCGAGTTACGGCAAACCGATCCCCGGCATCGAGCACGCCATTTCCTCGAACGAGGCGTTTCATCTGCCGGAATTTCCCCGCCGCGTGGTGATTCAGGGCGGCGGCTATATCGCCGTCGAATTCGCCGGGATTTTTGCCGGTCTCGGCGCGCAGGTGACGCTGATCTATCGTAGCGAAAATATCCTGCGCGGCTTCGACGACGATGTGCGCCAGCACTTGCACGTCGAGCTGGAGGCGCGCGGGATTCGCGTCGTCTGCAACCGCACCATCACGGCGATCGAACAGGCCGGCGCGCATTATTCGGTGCATGTCTCGGACGGCAATCACCTGCCTGCCGATCAGGTCATGTTCGCGACCGGCCGCGTGCCCAATGTCACAAGGATCGGGCTGAAGGAAACCGGCGTCGAGATCGCCAAGAATGGCGGCATCGCGGTCGACGACTATTCACGCACGGCCGTGGCCAACATCTACGCGGTCGGCGACGTCACCAACCGCATCAATCTGACGCCGGTCGCCATTCGCGAAGGGCACGCCTTCGCCGACACCCTGTTCGGCGGCAAGCCGACCAAGGTCGACCACACCAGTGTGGCGACGGCGGTGTTCTCGGAGCCCGAAGTCGGCGTGGTTGGCCTCACCGAGACCGAGGCGCGCGCCCGGCTGGCGCAGACCGACATCTACAAGGTCATGTTCAGGCCGATGAAGGCGACGCTGTCGGGCCGCGCCACCAGCGTTCTGATGAAACTTGTGGTCGACGGCCTGTCGGACCGGGTCGTCGGCTGCCACGTGGTCGGCGAGGGCGCCGCCGAAATGGCCCAGCTCGCCGCGGTCGCGGTGAAAATGGGGGCGACCAAGGCCGACTTCGACGCCACCGTGGCGCTGCATCCGACCACGGCCGAAGAACTCGTCACCATGCGCAAAAAGACCGCGAGCTACGCCCGGGAAGCCGCCGAATAGGGCGCTTTTGCCGGGCTGTCGCAGCCCGCGCCCGGCGTGTATATATCCGCCCAAATTGTTCCCCGTCCTCCTGAGGTGGCCGCGAAGCGGCCCTCGAAGGATACGGCCGAGACGCAATCGAAATCGGTAAGCCGATTTCGAGATATGGGCCAAGTCGGCAATGGCCGACTTGGGTGGTCGTCGCCCTTCGAGGCTCGCTACGCTCGCGCCTCAGGGTGACGGGTATGGAGATTGAGTAATGTCGACGCGGTCGAACGCAGCGAAGTGGAGCCCGGAATCCTGGCGCTCCAAGCCGATCGTGCAGGTACCGGATTATCCCGATCCGAAAGCGCTCGCCGATGTCGAGGCGCAGCTCGCGACGTTTCCGCCGCTGGTTTTTGCCGGCGAAGCGCGCAACCTGAAAAAGGCGCTGGCGCAGGTCGCGGCCGGCGAGGCTTTCTTGCTGCAAGGCGGCGATTGCGCGGAAAGTTTTGCCGAGCACGGCGCCAACAATATCCGCGATTTTTTCCGCCTGTTCCTGCAAATGGCGGTGGTGCTCACTTACGCGGCGGCCTGTCCCGTCGTGAAGGTTGGCCGCGTTGCCGGCCAGTTCGCCAAGCCGCGCACGTCGCCGACGGAAAAGCGGGGAGGCCTCGAGCTTCCGGTCTATCGCGGCGACATTATCAACGGCACCGAGTTCACCGCCGAAGCGCGCACGCCCGATCCGCGCCGGCAATTGCAAGCCTATCGCCAGTCGGCGGCGACGCTCAATCTGTTGCGCGCCTTCTCCACCGGCGGCTACGCCAATCTGTCGAATGCGCATCAATGGATGCTGTCCTTCGTCAAGGACAGTCCGCAGTCGAAGCGTTACCAGGATCTCGCCAGCCGGCTCAGCGAGGCGCTCGATTTCATGCGCGCCTGCGGCATCGATCCGGAAGTGCATCCGGAAATGCGCACGACCGACTTCTTCACCAGCCACGAAGCGCTCCTGCTCGGCTACGAGCAGGCCTTCACACGGGTCGATTCGACGACCGGCGATTGGTACTGCACGTCGGGTCACATGGTGTGGATCGGCGACCGCACCCGGCAGGCCGACCACGCCCATGTCGAATTCTGCCGCGGCATCAAAAATCCGCTCGGCATCAAGACCGGGCCGACGCAGAAGCCGGATGAGCTCCTTAAGCTCATGGACATTGTCGATCCGGACCACGAGGTCGGCCGCCTGACACTGATCTGCCGCGTCGGGGCGGACAAAGCCGCGGAGCTTTTGCCGCCGATGGTGCGCGCCGTGAAGCGCGAGGGCCGCAGCGTGGTGTGGTCATGCGACCCGATGCACGGCAACACCGTCACGTCGGTGACCGGCTACAAGACGCGCCCGTTCGATCAGATCCTGAAAGAAGTGCGGGCGTTTTTTCAAGTTCATGCCACCGAAGGCACCATTGCGGGCGGCGTGCATCTGGAAATGACCGGCCAGAACGTCACCGAATGCACCGGCGGCGCGCGTGCCATCAGCGACGAGGATCTCAACGACCGCTACCACACGGTGTGCGATCCCCGCCTCAATGCCGAGCAGTCGCTCGACCTCGCCTTTCTCCTCGCCGATCTCCTCAAATCGGAGCGGCAGGCCAAGGCCAAGCCGATCCCGCAGGTGGCGGTGCTCTGAGCCGCGCGTACCGCACGGCTCAGCCATTGCCGGACCGGACGCTCCGGCGCTAAAG
Organism: Xanthobacteraceae bacterium; assembly: GCA_035642635.1. GTDB lineage: Bacteria > Pseudomonadota > Alphaproteobacteria > Rhizobiales > Xanthobacteraceae > BOG-931. The sequence continues at coordinate 15,797 of DASQRX010000156.1, read as the reverse complement.
CTTGGTCATGAACGATCGTCCCGCCGACCGCTTGGCCATCGCCGTGGCGCAGCTCAATCCGATTGTCGGTGACATCTCCGGCAATCTGGAGCGTGCCCGTAAGGCGCGCGCGCAAGCCGCGCGCGACCATGCCAATATCATCGCCTTTTCCGAGCTGTTCATCGCCGGCTATCCGCCCGAGGACCTGGTGCTCAAGCCGGCGTTCCAAGCCGCCTGCCGGGCGGCGCTCGAGGCGCTCGCGGGCGAGACCGCCGACGGCGGGCCGGCGGTCCTGATCGGCGCGCCCTGGGTTGAGGACGGCAAGCTCTACAATGCCTATGCGCTCCTCGCCGGGGGCCGGATTGAAGCGCTCCGCTTCAAGGTCAATCTGCCGAATTATGGCGTCTTCGACGAGAAGCGCGTCTTCGCCCCGGGCCCGTTGCCGGGCCCGGTGAGCTTCCGCGGCATGCGGCTCGGCCTGCCGGTCTGCGAGGATACCTGGACCGACTGGGGCGACTACGAAAATGTGGTCGAATGCCTGGCCGAAACCGGCGCCGAAATTCTCATCGTGCCCAACGGCTCGCCATATTGGCGCGACAAGGGCGAGGTCCGCCTCAATGTCGTCGTCGAGCGCGTCACCGAAGCCGGGCTGCCGCTGATCTATATCAACCAGCTCGGCGGACAGGACGAGCTGGTGTTCGACGGCGCGTCGTTCGCGCTCAATGCCGACCGCTCGGTCGCTTTTCAGCTGCCGGCCTTCCGCGAGGAGATTTTGACCACGCATTGGTCGCGCATCGACGGCGTATGGCGCTGCGCGCGGGGTGTGATCGCGCCGGCCGAAGAACGAGACAAAGCCGACTACACCGCCTGCGTCTTGGGCTTGCGCGACTATGTCGAGAAAAACCGCTTCAAGGGCGTGGTGATCGGCCTCTCCGGCGGCGTTGATTCCGCGCTCTGCGCCGCGATGGCGACGGATGCTCTCGGCAGCGAGCGCGTGCGCTGCGTGATGCTGCCGTATCGTTATACGTCGCAGGCGTCGCGCGACGATGCTGAGTCGATCGTCCGCGCGCTCGGCGTCCGCTACGACATCGTCCCGATCGAAAGCGCCGTGCACGGTCTCGAGGCGGCGCTCGCCGGCGTGTTTCAAGGCGCGCCGCGTGACGTCACCGAGGAAAATCTGCAGGCGCGCGCCCGCGGCACCATTCTGATGGCGATCTCTAACAAATTCGGCGCCATGGTGGTGACGACCGGCAACAAGTCGGAAATGTCGGTCGGCTATGCCACGCTCTATGGCGACATGAACGGCGGCTTCAATCCGATCAAGGATCTCTACAAGACCGAAGTCTATCGCTTGTCGAGATTGCGCAACGGCTGGAAGCCGGAAGGCGCCCGCGGTCCCGATCGCAATGTCATTCCGGACAATGTCATCGTCCGCGCGCCGAGCGCGGAGCTGCGCGAAAACCAGACCGACCAGGACTCGCTGCCGCCCTACGATATTCTCGATCAGATTCTCGAACGGCTGGTCGAGCGCGAGGAATCGACCGCGACCATCGTCGCCGCGGGCTTCGATCGCGATACTGTGCTGAAGGTCGAGCGCATACTCTATCTGGCCGAATACAAGCGCCGCCAGGCGGCGCCGGGCGTGAAAGTCACGCTGAAGAATTTCGGCCGCGACCGGCGCTATCCGATCGTCAATTGGTTCAATGACCCTGGATCGGCGCTGCCGCAGCCTGACCGCATGCCGGTCAGAGGCGCCGCCAATAGTACGGCGATGGCGAAAGCGGGCAGTGGTTCGGATTTTTGACGCGCGGCTCAGCGCGACGGCGGCTGGGATTGCTGCTGCAGCTGTTGTTGCATTTGCATCTGCCCCGCCGACAGGAACGGCGGTCCAACCGTACGCACGGTGCGCTTGGTGGGATCGGTACTGGTTGCGGCCGGCACCGAGACGGCCGCGCCCGCGCCCGGTTGGGTTGCGCCAGCCGCAGCCGGCTTGCCGCCTTGCTTCGGCGTTTGCAAGAGCGTCTTTGCGGTCTGGTCGGTCACCACGATGTCGCCTTGCTCGAGCGTCGTCGCATCGTCGGCATTCTTCAGCGCGTCGCCCCAGCTCTGGCCAGCTTTGCGGCACGAGCAGCCATTGGTGACTTCCTTGCGGTAACGATAGGCATTCGGTAGCGCCGTGTAGGGCTGGCCCGAATTCGACACCGCCTGGTCCATATCCTCGCCCGGATTGCGGAACGAATAGAGCGCGACTTCGCTGGCGGGGCACAGCCGCTGACATGTTTTCTCGTCGTCGGCGAAGCGGGTCGACCCCGTCGAATACGAGATTGGGAAATAATATCCATCGCAGGTCCGCACGCAGACCGTGTGGAAGGTGCCGGACGGCGCGCCGTCGCCGTTCGAATTGACGATGGTGCCGTTGCCGAACAAAGCGTCGAAGAAGCCGGCCGGACCCGACGAGGAGGCCGCGGAGGCGTATTGCGCACCGCAATTGTTTTGCGCCAAGGCGCCGATCAGCGCGCGGCGCTGGCCGTCCTGCGCATCGCTGCCGCCGCCTTTGAGTTTTTGCTGGTCGCTCATCATGCGGTCGAGATTGCCGCGCATCTGCTGGATCGACGACGTGATCGGCCCGCATTGCGGCGACAGCGCCGAGAACAGCGCGAAGAATCCTTCGCCGGCGCAGCCGGCTTTGTGCGCTTGCGCGACGGCATGGTCGAGGTCGGCCTGCTGCTTGGCGATGGCGTCGTCCGCGCGCTTGATTTGATCGGCGCGGGCCGGGTCGGCTGAGCCTTGGTCGACCGAAGCAAGCTGCGCTTGCAGGCGACCGCAGACCGGATTCGATGCGGCCTGGTTCGAACCTGGCTGATTTGATGATGGCGGCTGATATTGCTGCTGCTGATAAGGCTGCTGAACCGGAGCGCCTTGCGCCGACGCTGCCGTGGCGCAGGCCAGCAGACCGCAGATGGCAACCATGTACTTCGACACGACTTGCAGCATGTCCCGGCCGCGGCCGCGCGATCTATTGGGCATCGAGGGTTCCGGCCCCGGTTCGTGGGGGTTGCGGATCAAGCCCCGGAATGGTGGTTAAAATGTGAAGGCTAGTGCTATCGGGCGGCTTTGGCCCCGCGCCGCTACGGCCCCCGGACCCCGCCGTCACTCGGCGTCCGGCTGATTTTCCGGGCGCGCTTTGTCGAAGGCGGGAAGCGCGAGACAGGCGGCGTCGGCGGCAACGATCTTCGGATATTGCTCGAGCGGCACTTTCAGCCGCCGCGCATTATAGACCTGCGGCACCAGGCACAGGTCGGGAAGCGTGACCTCCTTGCCGCAGAGATAGGGGCCAGATTCGATCATGGCTTCGATCGCCTCGAAGCCCGCAATCACCCAATGATGGTACCAGGCGTCGATCGCGCTTTGCTCCTGGCCCATGTCTCGCTTCAGGTAACGCAGCGGCCCGATATTGTTCAGCGGGTGGATGTCGCAGGCGATGAGCTCGGCGAGAGCACGTGCTTTGGCGCGCGCGACCGGATGTTTCGGCAACAGCGCCGGCTGTGGATGCGTCTCTTCGAGATATTCGATGATGGCGAGCGATTGCGTCAGCGTGTCGCCCGCGGGCGTGACCAGCACCGGCACGCGCATCTGCGGATTGATGGCGCGAAATTCCGGCCGCCTGTTGTGGCCGCCGTCCTTAACCAGGTGAATGGGGATCGTGTCGTAGGCGATGCCCTTGAAATTGAGCGCGATGCGCACGCGGTAAGCGGCCGATGATCGAAAGTACGAATAGAGCTTCACGGTTCCTCCACGCGGCCGTCTTCCTCGATCGCCTCGGCGACCAATTGCGCGGACCGGTCGGTGAGCTGCTTGAGCGCGCGATGGAACGCGTCGCGGTCGCTCGGCGTCAGGATCTCGGTGAGCCGGCGGGTGAAATCGACCGCATGCGGCGCGAGCTCTTCGTAGATCGAGTGGCCGGCGGGGGTGAGGGAGATGAGCGACTCGCGCATGTCGGCGTGATTGGCCCGCCGCGCGACGAGCTTGCGCCGTTCCAGAATCGCCACCGCCCGTGACACCTTGGTCTTGTGCATGTGGGTGTGCGAACAAATGGCCTTGCCGTTGATCCAGCCGAATTGGCCGAGCGCCACCAGCACCCGCCATTCCGGAATGCCGAGGTGATAGCGCCGCGCGTAGACCCGCGACAGAGCTTGCGATATCAGCGTCGACACGACCTGGAGCTGATAGGGCAGGAATTGTTCGAGCTTCAGCGGGGCTTGGTCGCTCGCAGCCGCCAAAGTAGCGACACCCTTGGCGACATCTTCTCCGATGTCGCGTTCCCTCGCTTCTTGTCCACCCATTGACCACCTACGGGTCTAGATGTTGGGCGTGCTATCCCTCGCGCCCACTCGAGGTCCGGACACAGCCAATACGAGGATGAACGAAGTCATAGTCCGGCGCAACGGGATGCGGCGGGGGGTGTCCTGATAACAAATAAGAGAGCGAGTTATGCGCTAGAGCAATCGCTTTGGAACAAATCGATCGCTCTGGTATCTCGATGGAGCATGATCTTTTCGGAAATCGGTTGCCGCCCATCGGATCAAGTGCGCGGGCAGGCTTTTTCCGAATCACGCTCTAAATCAACGTGAACACTCGATCGCGACGAAATTATCGCAGCTTGAGCCCTGGCAGGACGAACTGCTGGCCGGGATGGCGCCGGTAATGTCGTCGCGGTCGACTTTGCGGAACGACGTCGCTTGGGCGAACTCGCGCGAGTGGCAATAGGAATTCGCCACCGCCGCGCCGCAACTTGAACCCGACGCCAGGCAATTGTCGACGCCATAGCCGCCGTCATTGGCGATGATGAAGACGCGCTTCTCCGCTCGCGCCGATGCCGCGCCGAGAACAACGGAAAGTGCGGCGCAAGCCGCAATCATGAAACGCATGGTTCCCCCACCCGGCGCAGTTCTCGCCACTTCCAGACCCGGCTGTCCGCAAGACAACTTGCAAGACAACTTGCAAGGCAGCTTGCATGACAACTTGAATGACGGACCAGGCCAATTCGGCCCTACCCCGATAGGGTTGAGAATGAGGGTGCGGGGTTAAGCTTTCGTTAAGTGACGCTGTTTCGACAGCCCAAATTCAAGAACGCAAACCGCGGCGGTTCGCTCTCATGTTTTGCCTGTGCGAGCAACGCATCCACATGACGGCTTTGGTATTTCCACAGGGGCGCGGGCCGTTTTCCGCTTGGCGTGGCAGCATGGTGACACCGGTAACGCATTGCCGGCGGGCCGGACCTTGACGCCAATGGCCCTTACGCCAATGACCTTGACGCCATGCGCTTGACCCATCATTGTGCGCGCCATGACCGGCCCGAACATCATCTGCGGCATTTGCCGAGAGATTAATAGCTAGCGACATCGCTGGCTGCGGCCGTCTTTAATCTCATCACGCGAGACCGATAGACGCCCGGCCAGCAGGCCCGAGGTGTACTATTTGGCTTGGTGAATTGAGATTCGCGGCAAATGGAATTGAAACTCTACGATACGCTGACGCGCGAGAAGCGGGCTTTCGAGCCGATCGATCCGGCCAATGTGCGCATGTATGTGTGCGGGCCGACGGTCTACGACTTCGCCCATATCGGCAATGCACGGCCGGTGATCGTGTTCGACGTGCTGTTCCGCCTGCTGCGCCATATCTATGGCGACACGCATGTCACTTATGTGCGCAACATCACCGACGTCGACGACAAGATCAACGCGCGTGCGGCGGAGGAATATCCGGCGCTGCCGTTGAACGAGGCGATCCGCAAGGTTACCGAGAAAACCGACAAGCAATTCCACGACGATGTCTTAGCGCTCGGTTGCCTGCCGCCGAGTGTCGAGCCGCGCGCCACCGAGCACATCGCCGAGATGCGCACGCTAATCGACCGCCTGGTCGCCTCGGGCAACGCCTATGTGGCCTCGGATAATGTGCTGTTCAGCGTGCCGTCGATGCCGGACTACGGACAACTGTCGAAACGGCCGCTTGACGAGATGATCGCCGGCGCCCGCGTCGATATCGCGCCCTACAAGAATGACCCGCAGGATTTCGTCCTCTGGAAGCCGTCGAAACCGGGCGAGCCGGCCTGGCCGTCGCCGGCAGGTATCAAGACGCCCGGGCGGCCGGGCTGGCACATCGAATGCTCGGCAATGTCGTGGAAACATCTCGGCGAGATTTTCGACATCCATGGCGGCGGCATCGATCTCGTCTTCCCGCACCACGAAAACGAGATCGCGCAATCGCGCTGCGCCTTCCATACGCCTTTGATGGCGAATTACTGGATGCACAACGGCTTCCTTCAGGTCGAAGGCGATAAGATGTCGAAATCGCTCGGCAACTTCGTGACCATCCATGAGTTGCTGAAAGATTGGCCCGGAGAGGCCGTGCGTCTGACCATGCTGCAGACGCATTATCGCCAGCCGATCAATTGGACCGTCAGCGGCCTGCGCGAGGCGCAAAAGACGCTCGATCTCTGGTACAGTCTCACCGCCGACGCTAAGCCGGGCTATCTTTGCGCCGATGCGCTCGACGCGCTCGCCGATGATCTGAATACGCCGAAGGCGCTCGCGGCCTTGCACGAATTGCGCGGCGAGGCGGCCAAAGGCGCAAAGCCCGCGGCTGCGTGCCTGAAGGCGAGCGCGCAATTGATCGGTCTGTTGCAACAGACGCCTGCCGAATGGTCGGCATTTCGGCCGGCGTCGGTTCCCCTCGACGAGGGCAAAGTTGTCTGTTTGATCGAGGCGCGCAATGCCGCCCGCAAAATGAAAGACTTCAAGGAATCCGATCGCATCCGCGACGAACTGGCTAAAATGGGTGTCGTCCTGAAAGACTCCAAGGATGGCACCACCTGGGAGATCGCGCGATGAACGCCCGCGCAACGCCAAAGCTCGCCATGCGGCCGATGCTGCCGACCGACGCGCCGTTTCTGGCCGAAATCTTCTGCGCCAGCATCGAGGAATTGACCGCCGAGGATTACAGCGCGACGCAACAGGAAGCCTGGGCGTCGGCCGCCGATGACGAGGAAGAATTCGCGGCGAAGCTCGGCGGTGAGCTGACGCTGGTCGCGACTTTCGGTGGCGCCGCCGTCGCTTTCGCAGCGCTTGCCGACAACAAGCGGATCGACATGCTCTATGTGCATCCGACCGCGACCGGGCAGGGGGCCGCGACCATGCTGTGCGACGCGCTGGAAAAGCTCGCCGCCGCGCGCGGCGCCAGCGAACTGACCGTTGACGCCAGCGACACGGCTCGCGGCTTCTTCGAGAAGCGCGGCTATACGGCCAAGAGCCGCAATACGGTGTCGCTTGCCGGCGAGTGGCTGGCCAATACCACGATGATCAAGCCGTTTGCGGCCAAAGAGGACGTAAAGGAGAGCGCATCATGAAGGGTCCCGAGACGCCGTTCCCACGCCACTGGCTTTATTATCTGATCCTGAAATACGCGGTGATCGCAGCCGCGGTCGGCGCAACCTTCTACACGTTCTACCGGCTCTATCGCGGTTAGGAGGATATTGGTTCATGACCGAACCGCGCTCGACTTTCGGCCTGCGCACCCACCATCTGGTCATCGCGCTGGTCGCCATATTGATCGCCGTCGCCTTGGCGTCGAATTATCATCTCTCGTGAGACCTTAACGATGTCGCGTGAACGGCTTTATTTGTTCGACACCACGCTGCGCGACGGCGCGCAGACGAACGGCGTCGATTTCACGCTGGCCGATAAGCTCACCATCGCGCGCCTGCTCGACGAGCTGGGTATCGATTATGTCGAGGCCGGCTATCCGGGCGCCAATCCGACCGACACGAATTTCTTTGCCGAAAAGCGGGCAATGAAGGCGCAGCTCACGGCGTTCGGCATGACGCGGCGGCCCGGCCGCTCGGCATCGAACGATCCGGGACTGGTGGCGCTCCTCGACGCGCAGGCCGACGCCATCTGCTTTGTCGCCAAATCCTGGGACTATCACGTGCGTGTGGCGCTGGAGACCACCGAAGAAGAAAACCTCGCCTCGATCCGCGACTCGGTGCGCGCGGCATTAGCTAAAGGCCGCGAAGTGCTGCTCGACTGCGAACATTTCTTCGACGGCTATAAGGCCAAGCCCGCTTATGCGCTGGCCTGTGCGCAGGCGGCATACCAGGAGGGCGCGCGCTGGGTCGTGCTCTGCGACACCAATGGCGGCACGCTGCCGCACGAAGTCGAGCGCATCGTCGGCGAAATGTGCGCCAAAATTCCCGGCGATCACGTCGGCATTCACGCCCACAACGATACTGAACAGGCGGTGGCGAACTCGTTTGCCGCGGTGCGCTCAGGCGCGCGGCAAATCCAGGGCACGCTGAACGGGCTTGGCGAACGCTGCGGCAACGCTAATCTGGTTTCCATCATTCCAACGTTGAAGCTTAAGAAGGAATACGCCGAGAAATTCGAAATCGGCGTGTCGGACGAGGCGCTGACGCGGCTGGCGCGGGTCTCGCATGCGCTGGACGAACTCCTCAATCGTGCGGCCGACCGCCGCGCACCCTATGTGGGCGAGAGCGCCTTTGCCACCAAGGCCGGCATTCACGCCTCCGCCATCGTCAAGGAGCCGGCGACCTACGAACACGTCGCGCCGGAACGGGTCGGCAATAAGCGAAAGCTTCTGGTCTCCGATCAGGCCGGCCGCTCGAACGTGCTCGCAGAGCTCGACCGCATCGGGCTTAAGATTAACAAGGACGATCCGCGCGTCACGCGCCTCCTCGACGAGGTCAAGGAGCGTGAGGCGATCGGCTATGCCTATGAGTCAGCCGATGCCTCGTTCGAGCTGCTCGCCCGGCGCTCGCTCGGCCAGGTGCCGCATTATTTCGACGTCGAAAAATTCGACGTCAATGTCGAGAAGCGCACCAACGCCAAGGGCGAGCCGATCACCGTCAGCCAGGCGGTGGTGAAAGTGAAGGTCGGCGACGAGGAACTGATTTCGGTCGCCGAGGGCATCGGCCCGGTCAACGCGCTCGATCTGGCGCTGCGCAAGGATCTCGGCAAGTACCAGCGCTTCATCACCGGGCTCGAACTCACCGATTATCGCGTGCGTATCCTCAATGGCGGCACCCAAGCCGTCACCCGCGTTTTGATCGAGAGCTCAGACGAGACCGGCGACCGCTGGACCACGGTCGGCGTCTCCGCCAACATCATCGACGCTTCGTTTCAGGCGCTGATGGATTCCATCGTCTATAAGCTCGTGAAATCCGACGCGCCGGCCTGACGCGAAACCGATGATCGACCACATTTCCATCGCGGTGCGCGATCTTAAACAAGCCGGGACGTTTTATGCCGCGCTGCTCAAGCCGCTCGGCATGACCAAGTTGCGCGAATGGCCGGATGCGGCCATCGGCTACGGCAAAAAATATCCGGATTTTTGGATCAACCGTCGCGACACGATGAGCCGCGTCGCCGACGACAGCGGCGTGCACATTTGCTTGCGCGCGTCGGACACGATTGCGGTCGATGCCTTTCATGCCGCAGCGATCAAAGCCGGCGGAACGTCTGACGGCGCGCCGGGGTTGCGGGAAAAATATCACCAAAACTATTACGCGGCCTTCATCCGCGATCCGGACGGCAACCGTATCGAAGCGGTGACGTTTTTGCCGGAAGAATAGCTCCGGCCGCTCACATCTTTTCCGCCGGCACCGCCATCTTGGTCTCGATCTCGGAAACATTTCGCGCCGCTTCGCGCAGCCTCGGCAAAATATCCTTGATCTTGTCGGCCATCAGCAGATTGTGGTTCAGCCCGCTATAGATGAAGCCGTGCTTATCCATATGATCGATGAGTTCGCGGAACGGCTCCCAGAACCCCTTAATATTGGCAAGTAGTACCGGCTTCTTGTGCTGGCCGATTTGCGCCCAGGTCAGTTGCTCAACCAGTTCCTCCAGCGTGCCGACGCCGCCGGGCAGCGCCACGAAGGCGTCGGCATGCTCGAACATCTTGCGTTTGCGCTCGTGCATATCGCGGGTGACGATCATGTCGTCGGTCAGCGGCCGTGGCCGCTCCTTGCCGGTCAGGAATTCCGGAATGATGCCGGTGACCTTGCCGCCGTGCGCGAGCACGGCCTTGGCGAGGGTTCCCATCATCCCGACCGAGCCGCCGCCATAGACGAGCCGCACGCCATTCTGCGCTAGCGTCTTGCCAAGCGTCCGGGCCGCCTCGGCAAAGGCCGGGTCGGAGCCTTGGCTCGAGCCGCAATAGACGCACACTGCATTGATTTTGCTCATGGAGTATCACTCATTGAGCGGTAGATGTGGCCTCGATTCGCCCGTCCTGCAAGCGCTTTGGACCGGATAGCCCAACGTACAGACGATGCCCACGGCCGATGCAGATTGAGCCGAGGGTCTCTATATGACGCTCAATATGACGCTCAACACGCCATGAGGGGGGACGGCGGCCAACATCCGGGCGCGGTCGGCTTTCCAGATCATTGCGGCCGACGAAGGGGCGGCAAAGACTTTCAATGAGCGATACTCAACGGCCGGCGGTACATCTCAGGCGGGAGAGGCGTGGCGACGGCGGGGCCCTGCTGTCGACGCTGGTCGACCTGTGGCCCTATATCTGGCCGGCCGACCGGCGCGACCTCAAGGCCCGCGTCGTGGTCGCGACGGTGCTCCTCTTCCTCGCCAAGGCCGCGACCATGGCGGTGCCGTTCACCTTCAAATGGGCGACCGACGCGCTCTCCGGCCACGGCACGGCCCCGGTCGATCCGGGCAATCGGCTCTTCTGGGTGTTCGCCGCCCCGATCGCGCTGACACTGTCTTATGGCGGCGTGCGCGTGGTGATGGCGCTGTTGACGCAATGGCGCGACGGCATCTTTGCCAAGGTCGCGATGAACGCGGTGCGGCGGCTCGCCATGCTCACTTTCGAGCATATTCATCTGCTCTCGCTGCGCTTTCATCTCGAGCGCAAGACCGGGGGGCTGACGCGCGTCCTCGAACGCGGCCGGAACGCCATCGAGACCATCGTGCGCATGATCCTGCTGCAGCTGGCGCCGACCATCGTCGAATTGGTGATGATCGTCGGCGTGCTGTTGTTTCATTTCGACTGGCGTTACGTCGCCATCATCGGCGTCACCGTCGCGGTCTATATGTGGTTCACTTATGTCGCGACCGAGTGGCGCATCAGCATCCGCCGCAAGATGAACGACAGCGATAGCGACGCCAATGCCAAAGCGATCGACTCGCTCCTCAACTACGAAACCGTCAAATATTTTTCCGCCGAAGAGCGCGAAGCCAAACGTTACGACCGTTCGATGGCGCGCTACGAAGACGCGAGCGTCAAGGCTTACGTGTCGCTGACTGTGATGAATGCCGGGCAAGCGGTGATCTTCACGGCCGGGCTCGCCGCGACCATGGCGCTGTGCGCTTACGGCATCGAACAACACACCAATACGGTCGGCGATTTCGTCATGATCAACGCCATGATGATCCAGCTTTACGTGCCGCTGAATTTCATGGGCATGGTGTATCGCGAGATCAAACAGGCGCTGATCGACATCGAAACCATGTTCACGGTTCTGGAGCGCAAGCCGGAGATCGTGGACCGGCCCGGCGCGCCGGCGCTGCGGGTGCCGGCCGGTGCCATCCGCTTCGAGAATGTCTCATTCTCCTATGACCCGGAGCGGCAAATCCTGAAAGGCTTGAGCTTCGATGTCGCCGCGGGCCACACCGTCGCCATTGTGGGGCCGTCCGGCGCCGGCAAGTCGACGATCTCGCGCTTGCTGTTTCGCTTCTACGACGTGAGCGGCGGACGCATTCTGATCGACGGCCAGGATATCCGCGACGTCACGCAGACCTCGCTGCGCTCAGTGATCGGCATGGTGCCGCAGGATACGGTGCTGTTCAACGACACCATTCGCTACAATATCCGCTACGGGCGCTGGGATGCGACCGACGCCGAGGTCGAAGAAGCGGCGCGCCAGGCGCAGGTCGATGATTTTATTCGCCGCGCGCCCAAAGGCTACGAAACCGAAGTCGGCGAGCGCGGCCTAAAACTCTCCGGCGGCGAGAAGCAGCGCGTCGCCATCGCCCGCACCATCCTCAAAGGTCCGCCGATCCTGTTGCTCGACGAGGCGACCTCGGCGCTCGACAGCCACACCGAAAAGGACATCCAAGACGAGCTCGACCGGGTGTCGGAGAACCGCACCACGCTCGTCATCGCCCACCGGCTTTCGACCATCGTCGATGCCGATGAGATTCTTGTGCTTGACCGCGGCGTCATCGTCGAACGCGGCACCCACCGCGAACTGCTCGCCGATGGCGGCCTCTATGCCAGCATGTGGAATCGCCAGCGCGAAGCCCAGATGGCGCGGGAAATCCTGGCCGAGACCGAGGATGATGCTGCCGCGCCAAACCGCAATCCGCCGCCCATGCCGGATGCCGAGGAGGCGGTCCTCCTGCCTGCCGCGGATGCGGCAGAATAAGGCCGCGGCGGACAATTTGTTGCGGCCCCCGCTGCTGATATAAGGCCGCATGTCCGTCATCGACTCAATCCGCAAGCAACTGGTGCCGATCCATCCGGAGGGCTATCCCTTCGTCGGCGGCTTTGCCTTTGTGAGCATTGTCCTGCTCTGGCTGTGGCCGCCGCTCGGCTGGCTGGCGACGCTATTGACGCTGTGGTGTGCTTATTTCTTTCGCGATCCGCCGCGCGTCACGCCGGTGCGCGACGGCATCGTGGTCGCGCCGGCGGACGGCCGCGTCAGCCAGGTCGCCAATGCGGTGCCGCCGCAGGAGCTCGATCTCGGCAGCCGGCCGCTGCCGCGCATTTCCATTTTCATGAGCGTGTTCGATTGCCACGTGAATCGGAGCCCCGTTACCGGCCGCATCGAGCGGATTGTTTATCACGCCGGCAAGTTTCTGAGCGCCGATCTCGACAAAGCGAGCGAGGACAACGAGCGCAATGCCTTTGTCATCGCCATGGCGAACGGCCAAAGGATCGCGGTCATTCAGATCGCGGGCCTAGTCGCGCGGCGCATCGTGCCTTTCGCCCGCGAGCGCGAGGCGGTCGCCGCTGGCCAGCGCATCGGCATGATCCGCTTCGGTTCCCGCGTCGATGTTTATCTGCCGGAAGGCACGCGCGCGCTTGCCGCCGAAGGCCAGACCGCGATCGCCGGCGAAACCGTCATCGCCGACCTCGCCGCTGCGGAGCCCGGACGCACATTCCGCGTGACGTGAACTCGTCATTCCGGGGCCGAGCGAAGCGAGGAACCCGGAATCCATAATCACCGTTCTCAAAAGTCAGTATGGTTAAGGCCGATACTGCTTCTGCAGCTTCAGTGGTTATGGATTCCGGGCTCGCCGCTTTGCGGCGCTCCGGAATGACGTGGAAAGCGCGCGTGGCGGGCAGGCGCAGAAACGGCTATATTCGCCGCAAGCGAGGTAATGAACTTGGCCATTCAACCGAACAGCTACGGCGACCCGCGGCGGCGCCGGTTCCGCCGCATCCCGGTGCGTACGCTGGCGCCCAATCTGGTGACGCTGCTCGCGCTGTGCGCCGGCTTGACCGCGATCCGGATGGCGTTCGAGAGCCGTTACGTGCTCGCAGTCGCGGCCATCGTCTTTGCCGCTATCCTCGACGGTCTCGACGGCCGCCTGGCGCGGTTCCTCAAGGGAACCTCGCGGTTCGGCGCCGAGCTCGACAGCCTGTCCGACTTTGTCAATTTCGGCGTCGCGCCGGCGCTGATCCTCTATTTCTGGGATCTGCACGATCTGAAATCGGCGGGCTGGATCGCCGCCATGGCGTTCGCTATTTGCGGCAGCCTTAGGCTGGCGCGCTTCAATGTCATGATCGACGATCCGGACCGGCCGGCCTGGACGGCGAATTTCTTCGTCGGCATCCCGGCCCCGGCCGGCGCCATCACGGTGCTGCTGCCGATCTATTTGGTGTTCCTCGGCGTGCCGCGCTCGGGGGTTTTGACCTGGCTGACGCTGGTCTACACGCTCGCCATCGCTTTGCTGATGGTGTCGCGGGTGCCGGTGTTTTCCGGCAAGCGCGTCGGCACGCGCGTGCCACCCGAGATGGTCGGGCCGCTCATCGTCGTCGTGGTGCTGAGCATCGCGCTTCTGATCGCCTATCCGTGGGTGGTGCTGACGGCCGGCACGCTCGCTTATCTCATCGCCCTGCCGTTCGGCTGGTTGTCTTACCGCAATCACGAGCGGCGATCGGCCGAGATTCAAGTGGAAGCGGCGGCGCCGCCGCCGACGCCGGGCGTCGTAGTCAATATGATCCGGCCGGCCGAAGATAACGATCGCCCATCGCGCCGCAATTGATCTAAGTTGCGCCGCCGCAAGGAACGCGCAAGATTTGCCGCGCGAGATTTGCCGCGAAGGATTCTATGCGAATTGATCGGCGCACTTTGCTGCACACTGTCCTGGCCTCGACAGCAGCGGTGATCGCGGCTCCCGCTGTGATGCGCCTGGCGCGCGCGGACGTGCCGCAGGTTGCGCTCAAACTGCATCATTTCATGTCGTCGGTGTCGAGCGCGCATGACAAATTCATTGTGCCCTGGGCGCGCAAGGTGCAGGCGGATTCGGGCGGCCGCATCCGCATCGACATTTTCCCCTCGATGCAGCTTGGCGGCACGCCGGCGCATTTGTTCGATCAGGCGCGCGACGGCGATGCCGACATCGTCTGGACGGCGCCCAGCCTGACGCCGGGGCGTTTTCCAAGGATCGAAATGTTCGATCTGCCGTTCGTGCCGTCGCGCCGGGCGCTGGTGAGTTCGAAGGCGCTGCAGGATTTCGCCGCGGTCAACCTCAAAGACGAGTTTCGTGAAGTCCGTCCGATCTGTTTTTCCTGCACCGATCGCGGCGTCATGCACGCCAATCGGCCGATCCGGACCATCGAGGACATCAAGGACCTGAAAATCCACGTGCCGACGCGTTTTGCCGGCGAGGCCGTGCACGTGCTTGGCGCGCAACCGGTGCCGATGCCGCCCGGACAACTTCCGCTCGCGGTCAACCAGCACATTATAGATGGCTGCATCGATCCCTGGCACATCATGCCGGCGCTGCGGCTCAACGACCTGCTCAAGACCCACACCGAATTCTGGGACTTTTCCCCGAGCAGTACGACATTCGTGCTGGCGATGAACAGCGCGGCCTATGACGGCCTACCGCGTGATCTGAAAGCCGTGATCGACAGCAATTCAGGCCAGGCCGCGGCCGGCATGACCGGCGCGATGTGGGATATCGAAGCCGCAAGCGTCGCCGACATAGTGGTCCGCGGCGGCGATTCCATCGTCACGCTCTTGCCGGAAGCGGTCGCGCATTGGCGCAACGCAACCTCGCCAGTCGTCGAGAAGTGGCTGAAGGAAATGAAGGAGCAGAAAACCGATGGCGGCAAGCTGCTGGCGAGTGGGCATACATTTTTGCTGAAATACGCCAACGAGCCTGAACCGCAGCCGCCGCAGCCACCGCCGCAGCAGCAGTCACAAAGCGACGTGCAGCCGCCGCAGCAAACGGTCTCGCCCCAGCAAACCGTCTCGCCGCCGCAGCAGCTCGAGCCGCAGCAGCAACCGCCAACCACGACGCCGAAAATGCCTGCATCCGCGCCGACAGCGCCGGCGCCGACAACCACATCGTCCACCGCGCCTTCGGTCGGACCAGTGGCCAAGCCCGTGCCGCCGCAAGCGCCGCAGCCACCGGCGCCCCGCGTTGCCAAGCCCGCGCCAACACCTGCGCCAACACCTGCGCCAGCGCCAACCGCCGTCGCCAGGCCGGTTCCGCCAGCGGCACCGGTGCCGCATGTCGCCGCTCCAGCACCGCCGCCGCCCGCCGCGGCGC
>DASQRX010000155.1:0-11916 GCA_035642635.1 Xanthobacteraceae bacterium | reverse complement strand
TGAAAACGATTGCACAACGCTATCGCAAGGCCGGTAGTTTCAAGACGATGTACTGGACGCCTGAGGTCCACGTCGCCGCCTTTGCCCAACCGCGCTTTATCGCCGAAGCGGTGGCCAAAGCCGGAAGGCAGAAGCGCTGACACTTTCACTGACTGATCGCCGGAACAATGGCGCGCGAAATCGTGAATGACGCTGTCGTGGGCTGCCTCTAGGATACGGCCACTCGCAGGCAAACAATCCAACCACGCGTGAGGCATGCCATGAGCTTTTTTCCGGCCAAAGATCCGACCTTCGGCGATGCGGGCTCAAGCGACGCCATCGCGCAGGTGATCGTGCCGCGCACGGTCGATCTCGGCGGCTTTCAGGTGCACCGCGTTTTGCCGTCGGCCCGCGCCCGCATGGTCGGCCCCTTCATCTTCTTCGACCATATGGGCCCGGCGGTGTTTCGCTCAGGCGACGGCGTCGATGTGCGGCCGCATCCGCATATCGGGTTGTCGACCGTGACCTATCTGTTCGACGGCGAGATCGTGCATCGCGACAGCCTTGGCTCGGCGCTGCCGATCCGGCCGGGCGCGGTCAATCTGATGACCGCCGGGCGCGGCATTGTGCATTCCGAGCGCACCGCCGCCGATCATCGCGACGGTGGCGAGCCGCTGCACGGCCTGCAATTGTGGGTGGCGCTGCCGGAGAAAGACGAAGAAATGGCGCCCGCCTTTGCGCATACGGCGGCGGCCGACATTCCCGAAATGCGCGACAATGGCCTGACACTTCGCGTCATCGCCGGAACGATGTACGGGCTGACATCGCCGGTGGCGACCATGTGGGAGACCATTTTTGCCGAGGCGCATGTCAAAGCCGGCACAGTGCTGCCGCTCGGTCCCGAGCACGAGGAGCGCGCGCTCTATGTCGTTGCCGGCGAGATCGAGATTGCCGGTGACCGCCACGGACCGGAGCGGCTTTTAGTGCTCAAACCCGGCGAACGTGTTGAGGTGAAGGCTGCCAACGACGCGCAAGTGGACGCTCACGTCATTTTGGTCGGCGGCGCGCCGATGGATGGGCCGCGCCACATCTGGTGGAATTTCGTCTCCTCGCGCAAAGACCGCATCGAAGCCGCCAAAGCCGACTGGAAAGCCGGCCGCTTCGATATCGTGCCGAGCGACAACACGGAATTCATTCCGCTGCCCGAGTGATATCGGCTGCGACTGACCATCGCGCCGTGTTTCCGAGAAGGAAAAGTTCGATGACCGCTAATCCTCGCGTTCATGTCCTGTTGATTGGCGCGATTTACGCGGCGCTGCTGATGAGCGCTGTGCCCGCACAGGCGCAGTCCGACCTCGAACGCGCCTACCGAATCATCGCCGGCAAGCAATTCGTCGACCTTACCCATTCGTTCGGCCCGGGAACGCCGGTCTGGTCGGGTTTCGGCCAAGCCAAATTCTCTCCTGCCGCCGATCCGAAAACCGGCGAGGCCTATACCATCCCGAAGGACGAATTCCGCGCGACCTATTATCAAATGGTCGGGCAATACGGCACCCATGTCGATCCGCCGGCGCATTTCGCCGAGAACGGCATCACGATGGACCAGATCCGGCTGAAGCAGATGATCTTGCGCTTGGTCGTGCTCGACGACACGCCTTATCTCGCCAAGGATCCGAACCACGCATTCTCCGTGGCCGATCTCAAGGCCTGGGAGCGCGAGCACGGCCGCGTGCCGAAAGGCGCCTTCGCGGCGTTGCGCACCGACATGTACAAGGATTGGGACAGCGATCCCGAAAAGTTCAAGCGCCAGCCGTTTCCGGCGTGGGCCTTCGCAACGATCAAGTATCTCTACGAACAGCGCGGCGTCACCGCGACCGGTCACGAGGCGATGGATACCGACATCACCGATAAGATGGACTCCGAGACTTACATCCTGCAGCACGGTCATTATCAGATCGAGGTCATGGCCAATCTCGACAAGGTGCCGGCGACCGGCTCGCTCATCGTCGTCACTTGGCCCAAAGTCGAAAAAGGCCTCGGTTTTCCGGCGCGCGCTTTCGCGGTTTTGCCGTGATTACCGTCACCCTGAGGTGCTCGACGTAAAGCGCCGAGCCTCGAAGGGCGACGGAGGCTACGGCTTCCTCACGCAGCGTGACGCTGCGCCTTGGTCCAGGCTTCGATCTCGCGCTCGGCTTCGGCCTTGGCAAAGCCGTAACGCTGCCGCAGGCGGCCAACGAGTTCGGAGCGGCGGCCGGCGATGCGCGTAATATCCTCGTCGGTGAGCTTGACCCAATTGTTGCGCAGTTCCCCCTTGAACTGCGTCCAATTGACTTGAATCTGATCCCAGTTCATCGATTGTCTCCTGTTCAAGGACGCACGACGCCTCACTCCGCGTCGTTCATGAACCCAGTGATGACAGCCGCCCGATGCGGCTTCAATTCGGCGAGATCGAGGTCATTCGGCGATGAATTTTGTTCCGGATCGGGCGGTTTCGCTTTGTCAATTCACTATCCTAGATCAAACGGCTCGCGTCGTGCTTTCCTTGCACTGCGTTAAGGAACATCGAATCAAATAGATGACTCGATGCGCATGAGGCAAGCTCGCGGAACATCATGACTTCGCCCGCTCCACCGCCCGATATTGAACGCCTCGCGCGCGATATTCGCGGCGGCCAGCGCACCGTGCTGTCGCGCGCGATCACGCTGATCGAAAGCAAGCGCGCCGATCACCGCCGCACTGCCGCAGCCCTGACCCAGGCGCTCTTGAAGGACACCGGGAATGCAGTCCGCGTCGGCATTACCGGCGCGCCGGGCGTCGGCAAGTCGACCATGATCGAAGCGCTCGGCAGCATGCTGACGCGGCAAGGCCACAAGGTCGCGGTGCTGGCGGTCGATCCGTCGTCGCGGCGCACCGGCGGATCGATCCTCGCCGACAAGACGCGCATGGCGCAGTTGGCTAACGACGACAAGGCCTTCATCCGTCCCTCCCCGGCTTCGGGCACGCTTGGCGGGGTCGCCGCAAAAACGCGCGAGACCATGCTGTTGTGCGAGGCCGCAGGCTATGACGTCGTGCTGGTCGAGACCGTCGGCGTCGGCCAGTCCGAGGTCGCGGTCGCCGACATGACGGATTTCTTTCTCGTCTTGGCGCTGCCGGGCGCCGGCGACGAATTGCAGGCGCTCAAGAAAGGCGTCGTCGAGCTCGCCGACATGATCGTCGTCAACAAAGCCGACGGCGACAATCTCGCCCGCGCCAAGCTTGCCGCAGCCGAATTCGGCGCGGCGCTGCACATTCTCTCGCCGCGCTCACCGAACTGGTCGCCACCGGTCATCACCTGTTCGGCGCTTAAGCGCGACGGCGTCGAGGCGCTGTGGTCGCACGTTCTCGATCACCGGCAAAAGCTCACCGCCTCAGGCGAGCTTGCGGCCCGGCGTGGCGAACAGCAGGTGAAGTGGATGTGGACGATGCTGGAAGAGCGGCTGTTCGCGCCATTGCGTTCCGACCGTACGCTGAAAGCGGCCTTGCCGCGCATCGAAGCCGAGGTCGCCGCCGGCCGGCTGGCGCCGGCCACCGCGGTCGAAGAGATCGCCGCAATGCTCGCGGGATAGCAATGCGCGTCCTCGTTACCGGCTTTGGTCCGTTTCCGGGCGCGCCGCTCAATCCGAGCGCGCTGTTGGTCAAGGCGCTGGCCCGCAAACGCCGGCCGGCTCTGGCGGGCATCGAACTCATTACGCATGTCTTTCCGACAAGCTACGCGGCGGTCGATCGCGATTTACCGAAGCTGTTGGCGCGAAAGCCGGACGTCGTCTTGCTGTTCGGGCTCGCCGGACGCCGGCGTCACCTTTGCATCGAGACGCGCGCGCAGAACGCCATAACGCTTGTGTACCCCGACGCCGATCGGCATCGGCCGCAACACGGCGCGATGGTAGTCGGCGCCGCATCGTCGCTCAGAGGCAATTCACCTTTCATGCGGCTCTTAAGCGCTGTGCGCGGCCGATTTCCGGTTCGCCTGTCGCGCGATGCCGGACGCTATCTGTGCAACTACGTTTATTGGCAAGCTTTGCATCGCACGCATGACGGTCACCCCCTGGTTCAGTTCGTTCACGTTCCGCCAGTGCGGGTCGGGCCGCGACGACCGCAAAGGCATCGCCGTCAGTCGCTCGTCCAACTGGTTCGCGCCACCGAGGCAATTCTGATCGAGCTTGTCGCCGCAAGCCGCAGCTAATCGGTGCTGCGAAGCGCCGGCTCGATCACCCTTACCGCGCCAACCTCGAGACCGTTCCAGTTGCGCAGCACTGGCTGCACGAAGGGTGCGAGCGCGGCGCGCTCCGTATCGTCTATCGGCAGAAAGCGCGCGATGATCGCGGCTACGATCGCTTGCGCGGCGCGGCCGGCGCCATCGTCGCATTTCACCGCGATGCCGAGACCTTGTTCCGGTAGCGCCCCGCAATAGACGCCCTCGGCTCCGGTCTTCACAAACACGCGCGCGCCGAAGATCTGCATGATCTCGGTGCAGAACCGGCCGGTCCCGGCAATGTGCCATGGCTTTCGCGCGCAGGCGTCGCGCAACCGCGCGGCAGTGGCGGCGCGAGCTGGTGCAAGACCCTGGCCGTTGGCGAATTTCGCAAAACCGCGCGCCAGGTTTTCGAGCGGGATCGCCCAGGTCGGGACCGAGCAGCCGTCGATGGCGCAGCGGTCGTCCGACAACACGGCGCCGGTAAAATCCTCGATGACGGCGCGAACCTTGCGCTGCACCGGATGCTGCGGTCGCCAATAGTCAGCGTGGTCGAGACCCGCGGCGCAGGCGACGCAGAGAAAGCCCGCGTGTTTGCCGGAGCAATTGTTGTGCAGCGCTGACGGCGCGCCGGTTTTCGCGAGCGTATGGGCCGCCGGCTGCGACAACGGCCAGTGGGCGCCACAGCGCAGCGCGGATGCGTCGAGACCCGCCGCCCCGAGCATGCGCTCGACGCCCGCCACATGCGCCGGCTCGCCGCTGTGCGAGGCGCAGGCGAGCGCAAGCTCTTCATCGCCGAAACCGTAACGATCGGCCGCCCCCTCTTCCACGAGGGGCAGCGCCTGAAAGACCTTGATCGCCGAACGCGGGAAAACCGGCGCCGCAACGTCGCCGACGGCCAGCATCATTTTTCCCGTCGCGTCGGCAAGAGCGACGGCGGCGCGGTGGCGGCTCTCGACCAACGGTCCGCGCGTCACTTCAACAACAACCGGATTGGTCATATTGTGATCGTCAATTTAGGTTTGGATTCGCCGCCGGGACGCAACTAAGCAGACTCGCATTCGAAGTCCATCACCAGGGCCCAGTCCGATGCGCCGGCTTACCATCGTGGTGCCTGTTCTTGATGAAGCCGCGATCATTACCGGCGCATTGCAGGCGCTTGCACCGTTCCGTGCGCGCGGCGCCGAGGTCATTGTCGTCGATAGCGGTTCGAGCGATGGCACACCCGATCTTGCCGCGCCGCTTGCCGACCGTGTCGTCGCCGCGCCACGAGGCCGCGGCGCGCCGATGAACGCTGGTGCGGCACGCGGCACCGGCGACGCGTTGCTCTTCCTGCACGCCGACACCGCACTGCCGGACAACGCCGATCGCCTGATCGCCGCAGCGATCGAGCAGCGCGCCTGGGGCCGGTTCGATCTGCGCATCGCCGGTCGGCATCCGTTTCTGGCCGTCGTCGCCCGCATGATCAATTGGCGCTCGCGATTGACCGGGATCGCCACCGGCGATCAGGCCATCTTCGTCACCCGGGAGGCATTTGACGCGGTCGGCGGCTTTCCCGATCTGCCGTTGATGGAAGACATCGCGATCTCGCGACGGCTCAAAGCGATCTGCCGGCCGTTTTGCGTCGGCATGCCGGTTGTCACGTCGGGCCGCCGCTGGGAATATCACGGCGTGTTCCGCACCGTGCTGCTGATGTGGCGGCTGCGCCTTGCCTATTATCTCGGCGTCGCGCCCAGTTATCTCGCCACGCGATATCGGCCGGTCCGTGCGTCACCCGCGGAGAGCGGCGCCGGCCCATAGCGGCGGCGCCGAACGCGCATATTGGACCGGCCGGGCCACCTCGGCGCCGAGCGTTTGCGCCGCGTGCCAGCCCCAATGCGGATCGTCGAGGAAGCCGCGCGCCAGTGCCACCATATCGGCCTTGCCTTCGGCGATGACGGCCTCGGCCTGTTTGGCACTCACGATCATGCCGACGGTGCGCACCGCGATACCCGTCTCTTTGCGCACACGCTCGGCCACCGGCACGTTGAAACCGGGGTCGTTAGGCCAGCGGCTTTCCGTCGTAATGTTGCCGGACGATATGTCGACGTAATCGAGCCCGGCTTGCTTGAGCGCCTTGGCGAGCTCGACGGCGTCATCGCCGGTCAGGCCGCCATCGAGCCAATCGGTGCCGGTGATGCGGGCGCCAAGCGGAATGCCGCGTGGGATCGCGGCGCGGGTCTCACGGGCAACTTCGAGCGGGAAGCGCATGCGGCCAGCGAGCGAGCCGCCATATTCGTCATTGCGCTTGTTGGACAGCGGTGAGACGAAACTATGCAGGAGATAACCATGCGCCAGATGGAGTTCGACGGCGTCGAAGCCGGCGCGCACCGCACGCTGGGCGCCGTCGACGAAGGCTTTCTGCGCGCGCGCCATATCTTCCTCGTTCATGGCGCGCGGGGTATGCCAGCCGGGGCCGAAAGGCAGCGCCGACGGCGCAATTGTCGGCCACGGGTCCTGGTCGGGACCCAGCGCCTTGGCGCCTTCCCAAGGCCGTTGCGACGACGCTTTGCGTCCGGCATGCGCCAGCTGAATGCCGAGCTTTGCCGTGCCGATGCGCTTGCAATGCAGTACGACCCGCCTCAGCGCATCCTCGCAATCATCGGAATAAATGCCCATGCAGCCGTGGGTAATCCGGCCAAGCCGCTCGACATGCGTTGCTTCGACGACCAGGAGCCCGGCGCCGGAATTGGCCAGCATGCCGAGATGGGTCATGTGCCATTGGTTGGCGACGCCGTCGTCGGCGCTGTACTGGCACATCGGCGCGACGACCACGCGGTTTGGCAACGTAAGATTGGCAAGCTTTATCGGCGAGAACAAAGCGCTCGGCATTGTTGGCTCATATCTGTTGGGGGATTTAAGGAAAATAATCAGGAGGATGGCGCCAAAAGGGGCATGGCGCGCCCACTCCCATGCGTGGCCTCTATGTGGGTTCGGATTGTGGATAACGCGTCAGCGGGCCGAAAGTCTAGTCCAGGCCAAAATCTAATCCGGCCAACCGATGGCAGGCAGCTCGTTGGCTCGGGCCAATAGGCGCGGCAGGTCGGCGTCGCCTCCCGCCTCATTATCGGGCGCTAAGCTCAGCGGCACCAAACGGTTAGGTAAAAGGCGGTGAGGCGTCTGGACGTTTCTGAAATATGGTGCGTCTCCGCTCTGCGGCGGCAGGCCCGCGATCGAGGCCCATTGATCGCGCGTCCGTAGCAGTTTGCGCATTTCTTCCAAAAACTCGTCTTTGGTGTAGTAGTGCCGCCAGCGTCCGGTATCGCAGAGCTCGATGAAATGCTCTTTCCGACGCTCGACGAGTGCGAGCCATTTGCGCGCGATAGTGTCGTACGACCCCCGTTCCGACATTTGATAAAGCCAGAATCGCAAAGTTAAAAAAGCGCCTTGAAATCAGCGTTTCTGCATAATCACGACGCCCCGATTCGGCAATCAAAATGAATGCTATTCCCGCGAGAGCAAGTTATTGACGTTCAGTTTGTGGATAACAGCGTACAAAATTGATTCGAGAATCTGAAAGTGGCACGACCTAATCAGAACCGGGTTTTTGTTGGTTTCAGAGCAAGATCCCGTCTAGAGCCGCACGCGCAGGCGGTTGGCCAGCTCGCCGACAATGCCGCGGCGGAAGACCAGAACGCAGATGACAAAGATCGCGCCCTGGATCACCAGCACCCATTGGCCGAACGGCGCCAGATAGTTCTCCATGGCGACGATCAGGAACGCGCCGACGATGGGCCCGAATACCGTGCCGAGACCGCCCACCAGCGTCATCAGCACGACCTCCCCCGACATGGTCCAATGCACGTCGGTCAGCGAGGCGAGCTGAAACACCAGGGCCTTCATTGATCCGGCGAGCCCGGCCAACGTTGCCGACAGCACGAAGGCGACGAACTTATAGCGGTCAATGTGATAGCCGAGCGAAATAGCACGCTGCTCGTTCTCGCGGATGGCTCGCAGCACCTCGCCGAACGGGGAATCGATGATCCGGTAGATCAAAAAGAACGCGCCCAGCGCGATGACGAGAACGAACGCATACATGTTCATCTCGACGCCGAGATCGAACACGCCGAACAAGTGCCCGCGCGGCACCGCCTGGATGCCGTCCTCGCCGCCGGTGAGCTTCACCCGCAAAGCGACGAGATACATCATCTGCGCCAGCGCCAGCGTGATCATGGCGAAATAGATGCCCTGGCGGCGGATGGCGATGACGCCGGCGACGACGCCGAGCGCTGAACCGGTCGCCGTGCCGACCAGAATGGCCAGTTCGGGCGGCAAGTCCCAGGACTTGGCCGCATAGGCCGCAAGATAACCCGCCCAGCCGAAATAGAGCGCGTGGCCGAACGAGACGAGCCCGACATAGCCGATCAGGAGATTGAAGGCGCAGGCGAACAGTGCGAAACACAGCGCCTTCATGAGAAAGACCGGGTAAAGCACGAAGGGTGCAGCGATCAGGAATATGACCATCACGGCGCCGGCCACGGCGAGGCTCCACGGCACATCACGCTGGACCCGCATCACCGGGGCATCGGCTGCGCTCGCCATCACATGCTCCGTCCGAACAGGCCGGCCGGCCGGATGAGCAGCACGATGATCATGATGGCGAAGATCACCGTGTTCGACGCTTCCGGAAAGAACACTTTGGTCAGGCCCTCGACGATGCCGAGGGCGAAGCCGGTCAGGATCGCGCCCATGATCGAGCCCATCCCCCCGAT
The DNA here is from genome assembly GCA_035642635.1 of Xanthobacteraceae bacterium. Lineage (GTDB taxonomy): Bacteria > Pseudomonadota > Alphaproteobacteria > Rhizobiales > Xanthobacteraceae > BOG-931. Next base: position 2,955 of record DASQRX010000155.1, on the reverse strand, counting down.
CACGACGACCGCGAACACCACGATGATGATGTCGGAGCCCATTTGCGGCGACACATTGTAGATCGGGGCCGCCATGACGCCGGCGAGCGCCGCAAGGCCGACGCCGAAGCCATAGGTCAGCGTCACCATGCGCGGCACGTTGATGCCGAAGGCGCGGACCAGCGTCGGGTTCTCGGTAGCGGCGCGCAGGTAAGAGCCGAGTCGGGTCCGCTCGATCGCGAACCAAGTGCCGAAGCACACCACAAGCGAAAACGCGATCACCCAGGCGCGGTAGTTCGGCAGGAACATGAAGCCGAGATTGCGGCCGCCGCGCAACGAGTCCGGCATCGCATAAGGCTGGCCCGAGGAGCCGTAATAATTGCGGAACAGGCCCTCGATGATCAGCGCCAATCCGAAGGTGAGGATCAGCCCGTAAAGATGATCGAGATTTTGCAGCCGTTTCAGGAATAGCCGCTCGATCACGATGCCGGTGGCGCCGACCAGGATCGGAACGACCACGAGCGCCACCCAATAATTGAGCCCGAGATATTGCAGCAGAATATAGGCGGTGAAGGCGCCCATCATGTACTGCGCACCGTGGGTGAAATTGATGATATTGAGCATGCCGAAGATGACGGCAAGGCCGAGACTGAGCAGCGCGTAGAACGAGCCGTTGATCAGGCCGAGCAAAAGCTGACCGAACAAGGCTTGCGAGGGAATGCCGAAGATTTCAAACATCGGAATTTGCCCGGAAGAGCCGCTCCCCGCCGCGGCGGGAAGCGGCGAAAAGGGTCAGTTGGTGACCAGCGGGCAGTTGCCGTCCTTGAGCGGACGGAATGCTTCCTCCGCCGGAATGGTGGCGCGCAGCTTGTAATAGTCACCCGGATATTTCGATTCTTCGGGCTTCTTCACCTCGAAGAGATAGGCCGGATGGATATTGCGGCCGTCGGCGCGGACCATGCCCTTGCCGAACAGCGGATCGTCGGTCGGTATTTCCTTCATCTTGGCGACCACGACCTTGCCGTCGGCGGTGCTCTTAAGCGCGGCGACCGCCTTCAGGTAATGCGTAACTCCGGAATAGACACCCGCTTGCACCATGGATGGGAATTTGCCCGGCATCTGCGCCTGCCAGCGCTTGGTCCAGGCGCGGTTGGCGTCGGTCATGTCCCAATACCAGGTGGACGTCAAAACGAGGCCTTGCGCGGCTTTCAAACCGAGCGAATTGACGTCGGTGATGAACACCAGCAGTCCGGCGAATTGCTGGCCGCCCGACGTGATCCCGAATTCCGCGCCTTGCTTGATCGAGTTGATGGTATCGCCGCCGGCATTGGCGAGCCCGATGATCTTGGCTTTCGACGCCTGCGCCTGCAGCAGGAACGACGAGAAGTCACTGCTGTTGAGCGGATGGCTCACATTGCCCAGCACCTTGCCGCCATTGGCGAGAACAACCGCGGTGGTATCGCGTTCAAGCGCGTGGCCGAAGGCGTAGTCGGCGGTGAGGAAAAACCAGGTGTCACCGCCGGTTTTCACCAGCGCCTTGCCGGTGCCGTTGGCGAGCATCCAGGTGTCGTAAGTCCAGTGAATGGTATCCGGAGAGCATTTCGCTCCGGTCAGGTCGGAACTCGCGGCACCAGAGACGATGAAGACCTTATTCTTCTCGCGCGCCACCTCGTTGACGGCGAGCGCCACGCCGGAATTCGGCACATCCACGATCATGTCGACATGGTCGACGTCGAACCACTGGCGCGCCAGGTTGGAACCGATGTCCGGCTTGTTCTGCATATCGCCGGTGACGATCTCGACTTTCATACCGTGCGCCGCCGGGTTGAAATCCTCCACCGCCATTTTGGCGGCGGCGACAGATCCGGGCCCGCCGAGATCGGAATAAAGGCCCGACATGTCGCTCATCACGCCGATTTTCACGGCGAGATCCTCCGCCTGCGCGGCCGTGCCGACGAGCACGGCCGCCGCGAATAACGCCACTCCTGCGATTTTCATTTGGTATTTCCCCTTGAATTCGTCCGATTGAATTCGGCTCAGTTGCTGGTGAGCATCGGGCAATTGTCGTCCTTCATCGGACGGAACGCCTCGTCGGCCGGAATCGTGGCTCGCAGCTTGTAGTCGTCGCCTGGATATTTCGATTCTTCCGGCGATTTCACTTCGAACAGATAGGCGGGGTGGATCTTTCGCCCGTCGGCGCGGATCGTGCCCTTGCCAAACAGCGGGTCGTCGGTCGGCATCGCCTTCATCGCGTCGACCACTTTCTTGCCGTCGGCGGCGCTCTTCACCGCGGCAACCGCCTTCAAGTAATGCGACACTGCGGCATAGACGCCGGCCTGATTCATGGTGGGGAATTTGCCCGGCCGCTCCGCCTGCCACCGCTTGGTCCAGGCGCGCGTGGCGTCATTCGTGTCCCAATAGAAAGTCTCGGTCAGAACCAGACCCTGCGCGGTTTTCAGGCCGAGCGCATTGACGTCGCTGATGAAGACCAAGAGGCCGGCAAAGTGCTGGCCGCCGGCCACGATGCCGAATTCGGCGCCCTGCTTGATCGCGTTGATGGTATCGCCGCCGGCATTGGCGAGCCCGATGATCTTGGCCTTCGAGGCCTGCGCCTGGAGCAGAAACGACGAGAAGTCGCTGGTATTGATCGGATGGGACACGGCGCCGAGCACTTTGCCGCCGTTCGCCACGACCACGGCCGTGGTATCGCGTTCAAGCGCATGACCGAACGCATAGTCGGAGGTGAGGAAGAACCAGGTGTCGCCGCCGGTTTTCACCACCGATTTGCCGGTGGAGTTGGCAAGCATCCAGGTGTCGTAGGTCCAGTGCACGGTATTGGGCGAGCATTTCGACCCGGTGAGATCGGAGATCGCCGCACCGGAGACCAGGAACACTTTGTTCTTTTCCCGGACCACCTCGTTCACGGCGAGCGCGACGCCGGAATTCGGCACGTCGACGATGGCGTCGACATGGTCG
>DASQRX010000154.1:0-58533 GCA_035642635.1 Xanthobacteraceae bacterium | reverse complement strand
AGGACGCCTACATCCTCGCCCGCTGGCTCCAGGCGTGCCGCAACTCGCTTGAGGCCTTCATCAATTTCCGACGCGTCCGCATTCCTCGCGTTCATGGGGTGCAGCGACTCTCGTTCTCCAATGCCCGCTTCAAGCACATGCGCGATAGCTCGGCGCAAAAGGCGTCAATCGACGCCGGCAAGGACAGCGTCCATGGGATCGCTGACTGGGTCTGGGGCTATGATCCCATTGTCGAATGGGACAAAGAGCCTTCCGTTCCCATCGCCTATGCTGCGTGAGATCGGGTTCGTCGAAACTGCCCGCCAACGACGCTCCTGCCGTCAACGCGGCAATGGCCAATCAAATTGATCTGTTAGCAGGTGCCACTTATTGACGGCGTGGCCGCTCAGCTTGTTTCCGGCAAGTTTATCGCTGCCGTACATGAGTCCGCCTTTGGCCCTTAGCAGACGTCCCACTCCTGCTGGCGCATGTCCGCTTTGTCGGGAATAGCGGACTTAGCGCGTCGCGTATTCTGTGAGTACGCGCGCTAAGCATACTTGTTCGCCACGTCCGCTTCAGCCGCCTTGCGCCCTGAAAGCTCCGACCCGGCGTCAGGCGGAAGCCGCATAAAGATGAATGCCGCGCTCGCCGACAGCAGGCCGACCACAATAAAGGCCGGCGGAAAATCCGCAGCCGTCATCGTCGTCGCATGCTTGAGCCACAATGTGGTCTCGACCACCAGCGCGCCGACGGCGACGCCGGTCGAGAGCGACAATTGCTGGGCGGCTGCGACCATCGCGGTGGCGCGGCTCATTTTTGCACGCTCGATCTCGGCATAGGCGATGGTGTTGATGCTGGTGAATTGCAGCGAACGGAAGAACCCGCCGGACAAGAGAATAATGATCATCACCGTGAACGGCATGCCCGGCACGAAGGTCGCGCAGGCCAGAACAAAGGCGCTGCTGATGAGCGCATTGTAAAGCAGCACGTTGCGATAGCCGAAACGGTTCAGCACAAAGGTGACGGCCGCCTTCATGAACATCGAGCCGAGCGCCGAAGTGAAAGTAATGAGACCGGACTGGAACGGCGAGAGATTGAAACCGACCTGCAGCAGAAGCGGCAGCAGGAACGGCAGCGCCCCGATGCCGAGCCGGAACAGAAAGCCGCCGGCGACGCTCGCCCGAAACGTCGGCAGCCGCAGCAGATTGAGATCGAGGATCGGCGCCGGCGTTCCCCCGGCATGAACCACATAGGCCACGGCCGAAACGGCGCCGACGCAGATGAGCGCCACAACGACGCTCACCGGCAGGGATTCCAGCCCCATGGCGGAAAGGCCGAAGGCGAGGCCGGCGATGGCGAGGCCCGAAAGCATAAAGCCGACAAAATCGAACGGGTCGCGGTGCTCGACACGCACGTTGGCGATATAGCGCGACGCCAGCACGATGCCGACAAGCCCGATCGGCACATTGATCAGGAAGATCCAATGCCACGACGCATAGGTGGTGATGAAGCCGCCAAGCGGCGGGCCTGCGATCGGGCCGATCAGCGCCGGCATGGTGACGAGCGACATGGCGTTGAGGAGGTTCGATTTGTCGACGGTACGCACCATGATGAGGCGGCCGACCGGCGTCATCATCGCCCCACCCATGCCCTGGATGACGCGCGCCAGCACGAATTCGTCGAGCGAGCGCGAGGCGGCGCAGCCGATCGAGCCGAGCATGAACACCGCTATGGCGACGCGGAACACATTGCGGGCGCCGAAACGGTCGGCGGTCCAGCCGCTCGCCGGGATACAGATGGCAAGCGACAGCAGATAGGACGTCACCGCGAGCTTGAGCGTCAGCGGGCTCGTGACCAGCGCGCGTGCAATGGCCGGAAGCGAGGTCGCGATCACCGTCGAGTCCATGTTCTCCATGAACAGCGCGGTCGCGATGATCAGCGGCACGATACGGTCGTAGGGGCGCGATTCCATGTACGGCTATCGGCTCGTGATGCGTTCGCGTTGCAACATGCGCGCCGACGTCATGCCAGCCGTTTGGCCGCTTCCTCGACCATGCTGAGATCGGAATAATTCTTCACGTCGATATCGTCCTTGAGGAATCCGACCTGCTTCTGCAGCGTCAGATTATTCTGCAGCGCCTCGAGGTTCGGTGTGCCGTTCGGATCGCGATATTGATCGCGCCCGGTGAAAGCCCAGTCGGCTCGCGCCGGCGGTATCTTGTTGAGTTTTGCGACAATGGCAACGGCTTCATCGTGATTTTTCGGATCGGTGTACCAGCGCACCGCGCGGACCGTGTCTTCCAGGAAATCGACCAGCGCGGCCCGCTGTTGGGCGATGAAATTCGTGCGCGCCGTCCACATCGTGAGCTGGGTGATGCCGAACGCGTCCTTTTGCGTGAACAGCGTGCGCGCCATCGCCCGCAAATCCGGATCGAGCGAGAACGGCGGCACTGCGCTGACGAGATCGGCTTTCTTTTCGGCCAGCATCGCGCGCATGGCCGGGAAGGGCGCTTCGACGATGGTGTAATCCTTGTTGGCCTCGAGCCCGCTCCGCCGCAGCATCGCCCGCATGGCAATGTCGACGGCGCTGCCCATGGCGTTGGTGGCGAGCACCTTGCCCTTGAGGTCGGCGATGGTTTTCACCGGGCCGTCATTGAGCACCATGAATTCGTTGCTGCCGTGACCGGCCACCCCGTCCTGGATTTCGTCGCTGATGACGCGCAGGTCGTCCATATGGGCGTTCTGGATGGCAAGCCCGAACGAGGAGAAGGCGAGCGGGCCGACGTCGAGTTCGCCCGCTGCAAGCGCGGTGATGACCGGCGGGGTGCCTTCAAAGCGCGTGCCTTCGGCGGTGTAGGATTGGCCGAAATGCTTGAGGATGTCCTTTTTCTCTAGAACCAGCGGCGCGAGCGAGGCCGGGACCACCACCCAGCCGATCCGGATCTTTACCGGTGCGGGTTGCGCCAAGGCGCCGCTCCTGGCGGTTACCAGCGCCGCGCCCGCGGCGGCCGCGCCCGTGCCGAATTGCCGTCGATTGATGCCCTTTTTCATTGTAATTCCTCCCCTGCATTTAAGCGTATTTCGGCCCTTGGCTCTATGAATTCGGCCCTTGGCTCTATGAATTAAGGCCAAGGCATGCTATCGACCGCCGCCAACCCAAAAGCGGGCCGAGAACGCCGCAAGCGAGTCGGACGAGGGACTTAACTCCTTCCGTCCGCAAGGCGTGATCCCTATATGCTGGCCCACAGATTCGGGCCATGCGGAGTTGGCAATGGCAGCGATTTCGAAAGACTTATTCCGCGAAGCTTACACCTTCGACGACGTGCTGTTGAAGCCGGGATTGTCCGACGTCATTCCGTCGGAGGTCGATATTCGCTCGCGGATTACCCGGAATATCCTCCTCAATGTCCCGATCGTCGCTTCGGCCATGGACACCGTCAGCGAAGCGCAAATGGCGATTGCCATGGCGCAGGCCGGCGGCATCGGCGTCATTCACCGCAATCTCGAACCCGACGCCCAGGCGGCGCAGGTGCGGCAAGTGAAGAAATTCGAATCCGGCATGGTGGTGAATCCGGTCACCATACGGCCGGATGCAACGCTCGCCGACGCGCTGGCGCTGATGCAGGAAAATCGCATTTCCGGCATCCCGGTGGTCGAGGGCAGCGGAAACGGCCAGAGCCGAGGGCCGGGCAAGCTCGTCGGCATTCTCACCAATCGCGACGTGCGCTTCGCCACCGACACCCGGCAAAAAATTTCCGAGCTGATGACCAAGGACAACCTGGTCACAGTGCGCGAGAGCGTCGATCAGGACGAGGCCAAGCGCCTCCTGCACCAGCACCGCATCGAAAAGCTCCTGGTCGTCGACGCCCAGTATCGCTGCGTCGGCCTGATCACCGTGAAGGATATCGAGAAGGCGGTGGCCAATCCCAACGCCTGCAAGGACGAGCAGGGCCGGCTGCGCGTTGCCGCCGCCACCTCGGTCGGCGAGGCCGGCTACGCGCGCAGCGAGGCTTTGATTGAAGCCGGCGTCGACCTCGTCGTGGTCGATACCGCGCATGGCCATTCGCGGCGCGTCCTTGAATCCGTCACCCGCATCAAGCGGATTTCGAACGCCGTCGAAGTCGTGGCCGGCAATATCGCCACCGCCGAGGCGGCGAAGGCGCTGATCGATGCCGGCGCCGACTGCATCAAAGTCGGGATCGGGCCGGGCTCGATCTGCACCACTCGCATCGTCGCCGGCGTCGGCGTGCCGCAACTCACCGCCATCATGGATGCGGTCGAGGTGGCGCGAGAGACCAAGACCCCGGTGATCGCTGACGGCGGCATCAAATATTCCGGCGATCTCGCCAAGGCGATCGCCGCCGGCGGCGATTGCGCCATGGTCGGATCACTGCTCGCCGGCACCGATGAAACCCCGGGCGAAGTGTTTCTCTATCAGGGCCGCTCTTATAAGAGCTATCGCGGCATGGGCTCCGTGGGCGCCATGGCGCGTGGTTCGGCGGACCGCTACTTCCAGCAGGAGATCAAGGACACGCTGAAGCTCGTGCCCGAAGGCATCGAAGGCCAGGTGCCTTACAAGGGCCCGGTGGCGAACGTGATCCATCAGCTTGCCGGCGGCTTGCGCGCCGCGATGGGCTATGTCGGCGCCAAGAACGTGGCCGAGTTTCACGACAAGGCGCAATTTGTCCGCATCTCCGGCGCCGGCTTGCGCGAGAGCCACGTTCACGACGTCTCCATCACGCGCGAGAGCCCGAACTATCCGAGCCGGAGCTAGTCTTTCCGATGACGGGTCCGGCCGCCGATCCGTTTGCGAAAATACGCACGGCGACAAACGCGCATCGGGCCAAGCACGGCTGCGGCGCTTATCCTTACGACAACGGCCCGTTGCTGGCGGCCTTGGCGGGGGCGGCCAATGCGCGCCGCATCCTGGAATTGGGCACGGCGCTCGGCTATACGGCGCTGTCTTTCGCCTCGGGGGTGCCGGACGCGACGGTCGATACCGTCGAGCGCGATCCCGATCACGTGCAGCTTGCGCGTGACAACATCGCCGCCGCCGCCATGGATCACCGCATCACCGTGCATGAGGGCGATTTCTCAAGCGTCTTGCCGACGCTCGATCCCGGCTACGACGTCGCCTTTTTCGACGGCGGTACGCCGGTAACGTCGTTGCACAAAGCGCTGCGCGGACTTCTTCGCACCGGCGGCACGCTGATCACCGCCAATCTTAATCACGGCGGCACGGCCGACGCTGTGCGCAAAGCGCTGTTCGACGGAAAATCCTGGCGCAGCGCGCTTGTTGACGAGGACGGTGAGACTGCGATTAGCGTGAAGCTCTAGAGCATGATCCGGAACAGTAGCGACCGGTTTTCGTGTTAGGACGAAGTATTCCGCTGGGGAGTAAAAAATGACTGTTCCAGCAATCTTATTGCCGCTGTTTGTCGAGGTGATACTCACCTTCGTCTTGCTGTCCTGCCTGGCGCCGATGCGCACGCGGGATTTCAGCACCGGCGCGGTGCGGCCGCAAGATATCGCGCTGCGCGAGCCGAACTGGCCGAAGCGCACGACGCAGTTTGCTTATGCGTTCTCCAATCAGTTCGAAGTGCCGGTTCTGTTCTATGTTTTGACCATCCTTGAATATGTCACGCATCTCGCCGGCGTCATGTTTGTCGTGCTGGCCTGGATATTCGTCCTGTTCCGCTTGGCGCACGCCTATGTGCATGTGACGAGCAATATCGTGCGGCTGCGCGGCGCGTTGTTCGCGGGGTCCGCCGTGGTTCTTTCGATCATGTGGCTCATCTATATCGTCGAGGTGTTGACGCTGCCGTGAGGATTGTCATGCTGCCGCCCGATTGTCGCTGCCCACCTGCCGCACAGGCCGCATGACGCCCGCAGCCAGGCTTTCGGCTGCGATCGAGGCTTTTGCCGACATCGAGGCGCGGCGACGTCCGGCGGGCGATGCGCTCAAGGATTGGGGCCTGTCGCACCGTTTTGCCGGCTCCGGCGATCGTGCCGCCATTGCCGGCCTCGTTTACGACGCGCTGCGCCGCAAGGCGTCGTCGGCTTGGCTCATGGGCGAGGCGAGCCCGCGCGCGGTACTTATCGGCATGCTGCGCCGCGAACGCGGGCTTGGTCTTGCCGATATCGAGACGCTGTGCAGCGGCGGGCGCTTCGCGCCACCGCCGTTGACGGATGCCGAGAAGACAGCGCTCGAATCCGGCACGCTTGCAAACGCGCCGGCGCATGTTCAGGGCGATTATCCGGATTGGCTCGATCCCTACTTGGCGCGCATGTTCGGCGACGAGCGGGCCGCCGAAGGCGAGGGGCTCGCCAGCCGGGCGCCGCTTGATCTGCGCGTAAACACGCTGATGGCCGAGCGCGATGACATATCGCCGAGGCTGGAACATCTCGGCGCCGAACCGACGCGCTGGTCGCCGGTGGGCCTTCGCATCCGGCTCGCGGCGGACGCCAAGAGCCCGGCTATCCATGCCGAGCCGCCGTTTCTCAAAGGCCAGATCGAAATTCAGGACGAGGGCTCGCAGCTCGCCGCCTTGCTGGCGGGCGCGCAGCCCGGCGAGCAGGTCATCGACCTGTGCGCCGGCGCCGGCGGCAAGACGTTGGCGCTTGCCGCGGCGATGGAAAATCACGGCCAGATTTATGCGACCGACAGCGACAAGCGCCGGCTCTCCGCAATCCACGAGCGCATCGCGCGCGCCGAGGCGCGGAACATCCAGGTCCGCACCCCCAAAGGCGGCGGCGCCGGCGCCAAGGATATTCTGAGCGATCTCGCCGGCCGCGCCGACCTCGTTCTGATCGACGCGCCGTGTACCGGCACCGGCACATGGCGGCGCAATCCGGACGCCAAATGGCGCGTTCGCCCGGGGTCGCTCGCCGAGCGCCTCAAGCAGCAGGAGACGGTGCTCGAGCGCGCATCGGGCCTCGCTAAGCCGGGCGGGCGCGTGGTTTATGTCACCTGTTCCACATTGGTTGAGGAAAACGGCGATCAGATCCGGGCCTTTGCCGGCCGCCACCCGGATTTTTCCGTGGAAAAGCCCACCAATGTGATCAACGCGCTCGGCGAGCGTGCCTATCTTTTCCGCCGTGCCGTGCTTATTTCTGACGAAGGCCTGTTGATGACACCGCGCCGGACCGACACCGACGGGTTTTTCGTCAGCATGTTGCGGCGGTCGGCGTAACTCCGGTTGTCGCAAATTTTGGTCGAAAAATGCCTTCTGGTGCTCATGCTCGACAGGCCGCGGCGGGTCCTCTAGAACCCGGCAAAGAACCTAGCATGGCGCAAGATTCGCAATCCCACGACAAGATTCTCATCGTCGATTTTGGCTCGCAAGTCACCCAGCTCATCGCGCGGCGGGTGCGCGAGGAGAAGGTCTATTGCGAGATCGTGCCGTTCCAGAAGGCGGAGGACGCGTTTCGCGAGATGAAACCGAAAGGCGTCATCCTGTCCGGCGGCCCGGCTTCGGTGCTCGATGCGGACGCACCGCTCGCGCCGCAGGCGATCTATGAGGCCGGCGTGCCGGTTCTCGGCATCTGCTACGGCGAGCAGGCCATGGCGCAGCAGCTCGGCGGCAAAGTCGAGGCTGGGCACCACCGCGAATTCGGCCGTTCCGAGATCGAGGTGATCGATGCGACGCCGCTGTTCGACGGCGTATGGGAAGTCGGCCAAAAATATCCGGTGTGGATGAGCCACGGCGACCGCGTCACCGCGTTGCCGAAGGGCTTCAAGGTCGTCGGCACTTCCGCCAATGCGCCGATTGCGATGATCGCCGACGACGTGCGAAAATTCTACGCCACGCAATTTCATCTTGAAGTCGTGCACACGCCGCATGGCGCAGCCATCCTGCGCAATTTCGTGCGCAAGATCGCGCGCTGCACCGGCGATTGGACGATGCGCGCGTTCAAGCTCGAAGCGATCGAGAAGATCCGCCGCCAGGTCGGCAAGTGCAGGGTGATCTGCGGTCTGTCCGGCGGCGTCGATTCCGCCGTCGCCGCAGTCCTCATCCACGAAGCCATCGGTGAGCAGCTCACCTGCGTGTTCGTCGATCACGGGCTGCTGCGTTTGGGCGAAGCTGAAAACGTGGTGGCGCTGTTCCGCGGCCACTACAACATCCCCCTCGTTCACGTCGACGCGTCCGATATTTTCCTCAAAGCCCTCGACGGGGTCGACGATCCCGAATCAAAGCGCAAGACCATCGGCAAATTGTTCATCGACGTTTTCGAGGCGGAAGCGAAGAAAATCGGCGGCGCGCAATTCCTCGCGCAGGGTACGCTTTATCCGGATGTGATCGAGAGCGTGTCGTTCACCGGCGGCCCGTCGGTGACCATCAAGTCGCACCACAATGTTGGCGGTCTGCCCGAGCGCATGAACATGAAGCTCGTCGAGCCGCTGCGCGAATTGTTCAAGGACGAGGTGCGCGCGCTCGGCCGCGAGCTCGGCCTGCCGGACGTGTTTGTCGGCCGGCATCCGTTTCCGGGCCCCGGCCTCGCCATCCGCTGCCCCGGTCCGATCACCCGCGAAAAACTCGACATCCTGCGGCTCGCTGACAGCGTCTTCATCGAGGAAATCCGCCGCGCCGGTCTCTACGACGACATCTGGCAAGCCTTCGCGGTGCTGCTGCCGGTGCGTACCGTCGGCGTCATGGGCGACTTCCGCACCTACGATTTCGTCGTCGGCCTGCGCGCCGTGACCTCGACCGACGGCATGACGGCCGATTTCTATCCGTTCGACATGAAATTCATCGGCGCGGTCGCGACCCGCATCATCAACGAGGTGAAGGGCGTCAACCGCGTCGTTTATGACGTGACGAGCAAGCCGCCCGGAACGATCGAGTGGGAGTGACAGCTGAGGATATCTGGCAGGACGTTGGAGAAGAGCGTCGGCGTGCTGCTTGGCTAGGGCAGAGCGTTCATATTCATCGGCGCCATGTTCACCTGGAGGTGGTACATGATCCACAGCGAGCCGGTGAGCGCGATGATCAAGATCACGGCGGTGAAGATCAGCGCCATCATGTTCCAGCCGGCCTCGGATCGCGCGTCGAGGTGCAGAAAATAGACCATGTGGACGACGATCTGCGCCACGGCGAGGATCGTGATTGCGAAAGCCGTTGCCGCCTTGCTCTCGAGCACGCCCGACATCACGAGCCCGAACGGGATCGCGGTCAGAATGACCGAAAGGCCGAAGCCGATCAGATAGCCGTCGAGCGTGAGGTGGGGCTGATGGCCGCCGTGGTCGTCGTGTGCGGCGGCGTGCGCCGCATCGTGGCCCGCATGCGCGTCATTCATCGGAGCATTCCCATCAGATAGACGAAGGTGAAGACGCCAATCCAGACGACGTCGAGAAAGTGCCAGAACATAGAAAGACACATCAGCCGGCGGCGATTGGCCTCGATCAGGCCGCGTTGGCCGACCTGAACCATCAGCGTCACCATCCAGACGAGGCCGGTGGTGACGTGAAGGCCGTGGGTGCCGACCAAGGTGAAGAACGACGATAGGAAGGCGCTGCGCTGCGGCGTCGCGCCTTGGCGAATAAAGTCGGCGAATTCGTAAAGCTCGATGCCGATGAAGCAAAGACCGAAGAAAGCGGTGACGGCGAGCCATATCTGCGTACGGCCGGCGCGATTGTCCTGCACGGCCAGCATCGCGAAGCCGTAGGTGATCGATGACAGGAGCAGCATCGTGGTATTGACTGCGACGAGCGGCAGATCGAACAAATCCCTCGGCGAGGGCCCGGCCGCATAATTGCCGCCGAGCACCCCATAGGTCGCGAACAGCACCGAGAAGAGCAAACAATCGCTCATGATGTAGATCCAGAAGCCGAGCGGGGTGCTGTAGCCCGCTGGGTGCGGATGCTCGTCGAGGACGTAGAAGCTCGGGGCTTCGACGTTATCTTGCGGCGCTGACACGGCGCCGTGCGTTGCGGCTACGGTGTCGGGGGGAGCGACGAATGCGTCGCCGGTTACGGCCGAGCTTGTCATGTTATGCGCGCGCCACAACTTGCGCCCCAAGAAGATGGGTCCGCTCGCCCTCCGTGCGGGCTATCTCGTCCGCCGGAAGGTCATATTCGCGGTGGTAGTTGAAGGTATGGCCAATGCCGACCACGAGCGCGCCTGCGAAGCCGAGCGCTGCAAGCCACCAGATGTACCAGATCATGCCGAATGCGAAGGCGACGCTCAGTCCGGCGAGAATAATCCCGGTCGGAGTATTTTTCGGCATGGCGATGGGCTTGAAGCCGGTGAGCGGGCGGTGATAGCCGCGCTCCTTCATGTCCCACCACGCATCGGTAGAATGCACGATCGGCGTGAAGGCGAAATTGTAGGCCGGCGGCGGCGAGGAGGTCGACCATTCGAGCGTGCGGCCGTTCCACGGGTCGCCGGTCGTGTCCCGCAGCTCTTCGCGCCGGAGCACGCTGACGCCGATCTGCACCAGGAAACAGCCGATGCCGGCAGCGATCAGGAGCGCACCCAAGGCGGCGATGATGAACCAGATATGGAGCGAGGGGATATCGAACACGCGCAGCCGGCGCGTCACGCCCATCAGGCCGAGCACATAAAGCGGCATGAAGGCGAGGTAGAAGCCGACCACCCAGAACCAGAACGACAGCTTGCCCCAGAACGGGTCGAGCCTGAACCCGAAGGATTTTGGGAACCAGTAATTGATGCCGGCGAACATGCCGAACAGCACGCCGCCGATGATGACGTTGTGGAAATGCGCGATCAGAAACAGGCTGTTGTGAAGTTCGAAATCGGCCGGCGGCACCGCCAAGAGCACGCCGGTCATGCCGCCGATGACGAAGGTGATCATGAAGGCGATCGTCCACATCATCGGCAATTCGAAGCGGATGCGCCCGCGATACATGGTGAACAGCCAATTGAACATCTTGGCGCCGGTCGGGATCGAAATGATCATCGTGGTGATGCCGAAGAACGAATTCACGCTGGCGCCGGAGCCCATGGTGAAGAAATGATGCAGCCACACCAGGTAGGACAGAATGGTGATGACGACGGTGGCGTAGACCATCGACGTGTAGCCGAACAATCGTTTGCCGCAGAACGTCGAAGTGACTTCGGAAAAGACGCCGAAGGCCGGCAGGATGAGGATGTAAACTTCCGGATGGCCCCAGATCCAGATCAGGTTCACATACATCATCGGATTGCCGCCGAAGTCGTTGGTGAAGAAATCGGTGCCGACATAGCGGTCGAGCGCGAGCAGCGCGAGGACGGCGGTCAGCACCGGGAAGGCGGCAACAATCAAAATGTTGGTGCAGAGCGCGGTCCAGGTGAAAATCGGCATCTTCATGATGGTCATGCCGGGCGCGCGCAGCTTCACGATCGTGCAGGCGAAGTTCACGCCGGACAACAGCGTGCCGAGGCCAGCGATCTGCAGTCCCCAGATGTAATAGTCGACGCCGACATCGGGACTGTAGGCGTATTCCGACAATGGCGGATAAGCGAGCCAGCCGGTGCGCGCGAACACGCCGACGAATAGCGAGATCATGACGATGAGCGCGCCGGCCACCGTCATCCAGAAGCTGAAATTGTTGAGGAACGGAAACGACACGTCGCGCGCGCCGATCTGCAGCGGCACGACGATATTGATCAGCCCGACAATCATCGGCATCGCCACGAAGAAGATCATGATCGCGCCGTGGGCGGTGAAGACCTGATCGTAGTGATGCGCCGGCAAAAAGCCGTCGGAGCCGTTGAAGGCAAGCGCTTGTTGTGCGCGCATCATCAGCGCGTCGGCGAAACCGCGCAGCAGCATGATGATGCCGAGCACCATATACATGATGCCGATGCGCTTGTGATCGATCGAGGTGAACCACTCACGCCACAGATAGCCCCAGAGACGGAAATAGGTCAGCGCGCCTAGCACTGTCGTGCCGCCGATCGCCACCGCGATGAAAGTAATGACCAGGATCGGCTCGTGGATGGGGAACGCATCCAGCGTGAAGCGGCCGAAGATGAATTTCAGGAGCGTGGAGTTATTTTCAAACATGTCGCGCACGATTTCAGGTGTTGGACGGCCGGCCTGGAGCGGCCGGTGTTTCCGGCGACGGCGCCGGCAGCGAAGTGGATGTCGCCCGCTGTGGAATTGGCGAACGCAAGAAGGCCGCGAACGGCGGGCGCGGCAATCCCGCGCCGCGAAGTGGCGCGCTGTTGGCGGGCGGTGACGTTGTCGGCGAAACCTGTGGCGCGGCGGGCGTCGCATCGACAGTCACGCCCATCGGGTGTTTGGGATCGCACAGAGCCGCGACATAAGTCGCGTCGGGTCCGAACGCGCCGCGTCGCGCATATTTGTCGTATTCGAGCGGCAGAACATTATTGATGCCGGCCAATCCGAGCCCGCCTTTCTCGTCGATCGCCGCCATCTGGTTGAGGCACATCTTGCCCGGCTCGACGCACTCATTGAGGATCGCGTTGTAGAGACCCGGCTCGACGCTGGCGTAGCCGCGTGCCGGCTCATTTTCGCTCGGGCGTTCAAGCTGCAGATAATCGCTACGGCCGAGGGAACCGCGGCCGGCTTTCACCTGCGCGACCCATTTATCGAAATCGTCGCTAGAAAGGCTCTGAAACGCAAAGCGCATCCCGGAGAATCCGGCGCCGCTGTAATTGGCCGAGAAGCCGTCATAGGTCCCAGCCTGATCCATCACCGCGTAAAGCGTCGTCTCCATGCCCGGCATGGCGTAGATCTGGCCGGCGAGCGCGGGGATGGAAAAGGAATTCATCACCGACGACGAAGTGATACGGAAATCGATGGTGCGGTTCACCGGCGCGGCGAGCTGGTTGACCGTGGCGAAGCTGTATTGCGGGTAGATGAAGAGCCACTTCCAATCGAGCGCGACGACATCCACTTCCATGCGCGCGTTCGCGCCGCCGAGCGATCGTCCCGAGGCGAGCCGGTCGATGGGCCGGTAGGGGTCGAGCAGATGCGTTCCCATCCAAGTCATCGCGCCGAGGCAAATGATAATGAGAAGCGGCGCGCCCCAGATGACGAGCTCAAGCTGCGTCGAGTGGTCCCAGTCCGGCGCGTAAGTCGCAGCCTTGTTGGAGGCCCGATAACGCCAGGCAAAAATCAGCGTCAGCGCGATGACCGGCACGATGATGAGCAGCATCAAGCCGGTGGATTCGATGAGAAGATCACGCTGCCGGGCGGCGACGTCGCCCGTGGGGTCCAGGACCACCAGATTGCAACCACCCAACAGGGCAAAGAGAGGCAGCAGAGCAATGATGCGAAAACGCTTCAAGACAGGTCCTGTTAACGGTTCGGGCGGTCATCGTCCGATATTTGCTGCGCCCCCAGCAGGGCGGCTTTAATGCAGCGCAATATCAATGTCTAGCTGCAGTGCAGCATAGATGGTATGGCTGATATTCCGCAATGCAATGCTAATTTACGGCATATTGCCGCATTAACTAGCTGCATTGCAGCAAAAACTAGCTGCATTGCAGCAAATCGTCTATTGTGCAGCTGCTCTGTGCGCCCTTGAATGGGTCGCCGCGCGAAAGCACCGGCAAGGCGCGACGACGAGTGCGGCGATATGGGGTCGCTCCGCGGCCGTGTTTTCGAGGAATCGGGTCGTAGGGTTGGAGGTTGAATTGGCGTCGTCAACAACGGTCGAACGGGATCCGCGGCTCATGAATGCCGGCCATGACGAACTTCATCCGGGCGAGATCGCGATCGGCGTCATCATCGGCCGCACGTCGGAGTTCTTCGACTTCTTCGTTTACGCCATCGCCTCCGTGCTGGTGTTTCCCCGGCTTGTTTTCCCCGAGGTCGACGCGCTGCGCGGCACGCTCTATTCGTTTGCGATCTTCGCGCTCGCCTTCGTAGCCCGCCCGATCGGCACTTTCATCTTCACGACGATCGATCGCACCTACGGGCGCGGCGTGAAATTGACCGTTGCGCTGTTTCTGCTCGGCAGCTCGACCGTCGCCATGGCGTTCCTGCCGGGCTACGCCGACATCGGCGCCGGCTCCGCGGTTCTGCTCGGATTGTTCCGCGTCGGGCAGGGGCTCGCGCTCGGCGGCGCCTGGGACGGCCTGGCATCGCTTCTGGCGATGAGCGCGCCGGAGCGGCAACGCGGCTGGTATGCGATGATCCCCCAGCTTGGCGCGCCGCTCGGACTGATGGTTGCGAGCTGCCTATTCGCTTACTTCGTCGCCAATCTCTCGGCGGACGATTTCTTCGAGTGGGGCTGGCGCTACGCCTTCTTTGTCGCTTTCGCGATCAATGTGGTCGCGCTGTTCGCACGGCTACGCATCGTCGTGACGCCGGAATACGAGCGGCAATTCGAGAGCCGCGATCTCGAGCCCGCACCGGTCACCGAAACGATGAAGGCCGAAGGGCGCAACATCATCATCGGCGCGTTCGCGCCGCTGGCAAGCTTCGCGCTGTTTCACATGGTGACGGTGTTCCCATTGTCATGGGTGTTTCTGTTCACGCCGCAGTCGCCCGCGCGCTTCCTGATCATTCAATCGATCGGTGCCGCCGTCGGCGTCGTGGCGATTATCGCCTCAGGCGTGCTGGCGGATCGGTTCGGACGCCGCATGCTGTTGAGCGTCACCGCGGGGGCGATCGCGGCATTCAGCGGATTTGTGCCGCAATTTCTCGACGGCGGCGATGTCGGCGAATCGATCTTCGTGGTGCTCGGCTTTATCCTGCTTGGTCTGTCCTTCGGCCAAGCTTCGGGCGCCGTCGCCTCGAGCTTCTCGAAGGGCTATCGCTATACGGCTTCCGCCATGACGTCCGATCTTGCTTGGCTGGTCGGCGCCGCCTTTGCACCCTACCTCGCGCTTTACATGTCGAGCCGCTTCGGACTGATGTCGTCGGGGGGATATCTCCTTTCCGGCGCCGTCGGCACCTTGGTCGCGCTTGCCATCGTCGCCCGGCCGATTGAGAGCCGCGAGCCCGACCAAGCCTAAGCCGCCTCGCAGCGCACCGCGATTTATCGTATCGTCGCGCTAGGCCGCGCCGGCGCGGCTTCACGCTTTCTGGGGAGGGGCATCGCAATATGATGGCGAAATCGCTCACGATCTACGGCATCAAGAACTGCGATACGATGAAGAAGGCGCGCGCGTGGCTCGACAAGCACCGCGTCGCTTACGAATTCCACGACTACAAAACTGCCGGCATCGAACGCGAGCGCCTTGAGCAATGGAGCAAGAAAGTCGGCTGGGAGACACTGCTCAATCAGGCCGGAACGACGTTTCGCAAACTCCCCGATAAGGACAAGAGCGGGCTTGATGCGAAGAAGGCTATCGCGCTGACGCTTGAGCAGCCGTCCATGATCAAGCGCCCGGTGGTCGATCTCGGTGGTGGCAAATTGCTGGTCGGTTTCAAGCCGGAAATTTACCAGTCGCAAGTCGCGACAGGTTAATTCGGCGCGTCATTCTTTTCTGGCGATCGCCCTGAATTCCAATTCCGCAAAAGCGCCGCCAGGGGGCGGGCGTTAGCTTCGCGCCTGGATCGCCGAAGCGTTTTCCCAACACTTTCCGTCACATCTGCCGTTGCCGGCCCGAGCCGTTGACAACGCAGGCGCGCTGGCCATGATCCCGGCGCGGCCGCGACCGGCCGATATCGGCTTATTGGTCTTTTGGCTAATACATGGGGCTTGGCGTCTTGGGACTTGCCGTCGAAACCCTCGGCCTGGTGATTTTTCTTGGCGCGCATGTGTTCGTCACACGGCGCGACGAGCGCTCAGCTTTGGTCGCCAAGATCGGGGAATGGCCGTATCGCGGCTTGTTCTCGCTGGTGTCGATCATCGGCATCGGCCTCATCGCCTATGGTTTTGCTAGCTATCGCGCGGCCGGCGTCATCCCAGTGTGGAATCCGCCATTATGGACGCGGCATATTGTGATCGCCCTGATGTGGCCGGCCAGCATCTTGATCGCCGCCGCCTATATCCCGGGACACATCAAGCGGGTGCTCAAGCATCCGTTGTTGGTCGCGATCAAGACCTGGGCCTTCGCGCATCTTTGCGCCAATGGCGATCTCGGCGGCATCATTCTGTTCGGCGCGGTCCTGGCGTGGGCGGTCTATGACCGCATTTCGCTGAAGCACCGCACCGATCCCGGCGGACCGTCGATTCCGTATGGCGGCGGCAAGAACGACATTATCGCCGTCATCGTCGGCACCATCATCTACCTGGCGCTCGGCTTGGTATTTCATCCGATCGTCATCGGCCTGCCGGCCTTCGGAACGTCGGCATTTGGACAATAGTCAAGCAAATCAGTAACCGAGTCAGTACAGAGTCATGTCCACACAAAACGAAATTCGCCGGCTGACCGCACCCGACATCCGCGCCCGCAAAGGCGGCGAACCGATCGTGTGCCTGACCTCTTATCACGCGCACACCGCGCGCATCGTCGACGCGCATTGCGACGTCATTCTGGTCGGCGACTCGCTCGGCATGGTGATGCATGGTCTCGAAACCACCGTGCCGGTGACGCTCGACACGATGATCCTGCAGGGTCACGCGGTGATGCGCGGCTCGAAGCGCGCGCTGGTGACGGTCGATTTGCCGTTCGGCAGCTACGAAGCGTCCAAGGAGCAAGCCTTCGCGTCCGCCGCGCGCGTGTTGAAGGAAACCGGCTGCGGCGCCATCAAGATCGAAGGCGGCCGGCGCATGGAAGCGACCATCGCCTTTCTGGTCGAGCGCGGCGTGCCGGTGATGGCGCATGTCGGATTGACGCCGCAGGCGATCAACACCATTGGCTCGTTTCGCGCCCAGGGCCGCGACGAGAGCGATTGGGCGCCGATCGAGGCGGATGCCCGCGCGGTGTCGGATGCCGGCGCATTCTCGGTTGTGCTCGAAGCGATTGCCGAACCGCTCGGCCGCCGGATCACGGCGCAAACTCCGATCCCGACCATCGGCATCGGCGCCAGCGTCGCCTGCGACGGGCAGGTGCTGGTGCTCGAGGATATGCTCGGCCTATCGCCGCGGGTGCCGAAATTCGTCAAGCGCTTCGGCGAGCTTGGGCCTTCGATCGAGCAGGCGGTCAAGAATTACGCCGCCGAGGTCCGGGCGCGAACCTTTCCGGGCGCCGAGCATGTGTATCCGATGCGGCCCAAGGGGGTCGCAAAGGAGGTCGCAAAGGAGGTCGCAAAGGGCGTCACCATGCTCGCCGAGCGCGGCAAAGGCCCTTCGCGCGCCTGAGCCGGTTTTGCGCCCGATCCGTCTCAACCATACGTGCAGGTAGCGGGGGGACGGCCCAGGCCTGAAGTCCTATTTTGCCTTGCTGGCGCCACATCATTAAACTAGGTGCGACAAGGATTTGCAGGCACCAAAGGCATGTGGAGCACCTGGAATTCGATTTGTTCGAGTTCGGATGCGATAAGCCGGTTTCCACTTCGAAGCCAGACCGGGAGGGTTGTCCTGGTGAGGTGCGCGTGTTGGGGTTGGGACGGGTTCCGTGAGCGACATATTCCAAGAAGTCGACGAGGAAGTTCGTCGCGAAAAACTCAAAAGTCTCTGGGAGCAGTACGGGACATATCTCGTCGCTCTGTGCATTCTCGTGGTCGCGGGTGTGGCCGCGTGGCGCGGCTATCAATGGTGGCAAGACAAACAGGCGGCGCTTTCCGGCGCGGCATTCGAGCAGGCCGCCGCTCTCGCCGAGGCAGGCAAACATCAGGAGGCCGAAACTGCCTTCGCCAAACTCGCCACCGATGGCACCGCCGGCTATCGCGTGCTGGCGGGATTTCGCCAAGCCGCCGAACTAGCGCGGACCGACAGCAAGGCTGCGGTCAGTGCCTATGACCAGATTGCCGCGGATAGAAACGCCGGACAGGCGATCCAGGATTTGGCGGCGGTGCGCGCCGGCTTCCTGCTGGTCGACAGCGCGCCGTATTCCGAACTTCGCACCCGGCTCGAACCGTTGACCGCCGCCGACCGCACGTTCCGCCACAGTGCGCGCGAAATTTTGGCGCTATCCGCCTGGAAGTCTGGTGATTTGGCCGCGGCACGCCAGTGGACCGATCTAATCATAACCGATCCGCAAACGCCGTCCGGTACACGCAGCCGTGCCGAGGTCTTGAGTGAGCTCATCACGGCAGCGAGCGGCAAGGGCTGACGCGATGCGATCACAGCGCATTCCGTCACTGCTTCGCGTCGCCTCGGCGCTGACGCTTGTGCTCGTGCTTGGCGCCTGTACCAAGGGCGGCCAGTTCGATCCGACCGAGGTTTTCAACTCCGACGCTTTCGACAGCAAGAAGAAGCTGTCCGGCCCACGCGAGGCGGTGTTCCCGAACGGCGTCCCGGGCACGACCACGGGCGTTCCCGCCGATCTCGTCAAAGGCTATCAGCCGCCGCCTGATCAGGCCGACGCAGATACGTCAGGAGCACCGGCTCCAGGCGGCGGCGCTCCAGCGGCAGGCGCAGCGCCTGGAGGCGGCGCGCCAGGGGCTAGGACGCCAGTCGCGACGGCTGAGGCAAAGCCTAAGCCGAAACCTAAGCCGAAGCCGAAAATTGCCAGCACGCCTTCGGGGCAGTCCCAGGATTCGGTCTGGAACCAGAAGCCGTTAGGACCGGCGCCGGCTGGTCCGACCCGGATCAGTATCGGGCCAAAATCGACCGCCCCAGCTCAAGATCCGGGCGCGGGTTCGCAATCCAATTGGCCGTCGCCCGCGGCGCAGGCGCCGGGACAAACCAATTGGCCAGCGCCGCCCTCGGCCGCTCCGGCGCAAAAAACGGCGCAGCCGTCGCAATCGACCTGGCCGAACCCGCCCGCCGCGACGCAGTAAGCCGCGCGCCGTTATTCAAGCCCCTGCGGCCCGCGGCCTAACTATCGCGCGTTGCCCGGCCGGCTTGGCTAGAATGACGAAATTCGTTTTCCGCAAATCACACTCGGTCATTTCCCTTCATGTCCTTTACCGTCGCCATCGTCGGCCGCCCCAATGTCGGCAAATCGACTTTATTCAACCGGCTGGTCGGTCGCCGGCTGGCGCTGGTCGACGATCTGCCGGGAGTGACGCGCGATCGGCGTGAAGGCAATGCCAAGCTTGGCGATCTCGAATTCAAGGTGATCGACACCGCAGGCCTGGAAGACGTCGAGCGCGAAAGCCTGTCGGCGCGCATGCAGGCGCAGACGGCGGCCGCGGTGACGCAAGCGGATGCGGTGCTATTTGTCGTCGATGCGCGGGTCGGCGCGACGCCGACGGATCGTGCCTTTGCCGATGTTGTGCGCAAGTCGGGCAAGCCCGCCATCCTGGTCGCCAATAAGAGCGAAGGCCGCGCCGGCGCGGACGGCGCTCTTGAGGCCTATACGCTCGGACTTGGCGATCCTGTCGCCATCAGTTCCGAGCACGGCGAGGGCCTGGCCGATCTCTATGACGCGTTGCGCGCGGCATTGCCGGACGCGACGGCGGAGATTGAGGAGGAAGCTGCCGCCGAGGTCGCGCCCGACGAGCAGCCGATCAGGATCGCCATTGTCGGTCGGCCCAATACCGGCAAATCGACGCTGATCAATCGCTTGCTCGGCGAGGACCGACTCCTGACCGGGCCGGAAGCCGGCATCACCCGCGACGCCATTGCGGTCGATCTCACCTGGCACGGCAAGCAATTGCGCGTCCACGACACTGCGGGGATGCGCCGCCGCACCAGGATCGACGAAAAACTCGAAAAGCTTTCGGTCGCCGACACGCTCAATGCCATCCGCTTCGCCGAAGTGGTGATCGTCTTGATCGACGCGCTGACGCCGTTCGAAGAGCAGGACAACCGCATCGCCGATCTGGTCGAGCGGGAAGGGCGTGCGATCGTCATCGCCGTCAACAAATGGGATGCGATCGAGGCGGAGTCCGGCGCGCTGTCGCGCCTGCGCGCCACGGTCGATCGCTTGCTGCCGCAAATCAAGGGCGTTCCTGTTGTCGTATTGTCGGCAAAGACCGGAAACGGTCTCGACAAGCTGATGGAAGCGGTGATGAGGGCCTATGCGGTGTGGAACCGCCGCCTGCCGACGGCCGCGCTCAATCGGTTTCTGGGCGACGCCATTGCGGCCAATCCGCCGCCCGCGATCAGCGGGCGCCGCTTTCGGCTCGATTACATCACCCAGCCCAAGGCGCGGCCGCCGACCTTCGTGCTGTTTTGCGCGCGCGCGGAGGCGCTACCGGAAACCTATCGCCGCTATCTGATCAATGGACTGCGCGAGAATTTCGCGCTGCCGGGCACGCCGATCCGGCTCACGCTGCGGGCCAAGGCCAATCCTTATGCCCACAAGAAGCGGCGGCAGCGATAGAGCATGATCCGGAAAAAGTGGAAACCGGTTTTCCGAAAAGATCATGCTCCAGCGAAAAGCTAGAGATGTTCAAGCCGGCGGCATGAATTGCAAAAGCCTGCGGGCGGGAAAATCGTAGAGCTTGCCGGTTTCCGAAACGCCCGGCAGGCACAATTCGAGGATTTTTTCCGCGACCTCGTCGGCCGTCGGCAGCGTCATCGGATCTTCGCCCGGCATGACCTGCGCCCGCATGCGCGTGCGCGTCGGACCGGGATTGAACAAATTGACGCGGAGCGCCATTGAGGAGGTTTCCGCCGCATAGGTGCGCGCCAGCGCATCGAGCGCGGCCTTCGACGACGAATAGGGGCCGGCGTAGGCGCCTGCATTCGTCGCAGCGCCCGATGTGATGAACACGGCGCGGCCGGCCTTGGCGCGCTTGAGCAGCGGATCCATGGCGCGGATAAGATGCCAGTTTGCGGTCACGTTGATCGCGAATATTTCGTCCCAAGCTTGAGGCTCGATGTGATCAAGTGGCGAGCGCTGGCCGGCGATCCCGGCATTACCGATCAAAATGTCGAGGTGCTGGTAGCGCTCGTTAAGCGCCGCGGCGAGCCGGTAGAGGCCGGGGTAATCGCGCATATCGAGCGGCACCAAAGTCGCCGAACTACCGGCCGCGCGCGCGGCATCGTCGACTTCTTCGAGGCCGCCGACGGTGCGCGCCACTGCAACGACGTGCGCACCCTCCCTGGCCAGCGCGAGTGCGGTCGCGCGGCCGATTCCGCGCGAAGCGCCGGTGACCAGCGCGATGCTGCCTGCGAGTTGCTGCGGCATTCCTCAGCTCGCTTCGGCGAGCAGCGAAAGCTGGCGCGGCGGCGAATCCTGCGCCGTGCGGTCCGTGAGGGGGGTTGGGTATTCGCCAGTGAAGCAATGGTCGGTGAATTGCGGACGCACCGGATCGCGGCTCTTCTCGCCCATGGCGCGATAGATGCCGTCGACCGAGAGAAAGGCGAGCGAATCCGCGCCGATGAATTTCCGAATCTCTTCGAGATCGTGCGTCGCGGCCAGGAGCTTGTCCTGCTCCGGTGTGTCGATGCCGTAATAATCGGGATGCTTGATCGGCGGTGAGGCGATGCGCAGATGCACTTCGCGGGCGCCGGCGTCGCGCATCATCTGCACGATCTTCACTGAAGTCGTGCCGCGCACGATCGAGTCGTCGATCAGCACGATGCGCTTGCCGGCGACGACGGCGCGATTGGCGCTGTGCTTGAGGCGCACGCCGAGTTGGCGGATGTGCTGGGTCGGCTCGATGAAGGTGCGGCCGACATAGTGATTGCGGATGATGCCGAGTTCGTAGGGAATTCCCGATTCCTGGGCATAGCCGATCGCGGCCGGTACGCCAGAATCGGGCACCGGCACGACGACGTCGACCAAGGCGGGCGCCTCGCGGGCGAGTTCGGTCCCGGAAGCCTTGCGCACGTCATAGACGCTGCGGCCGCCGATGATCGAGTCCGGCCGGGCGAAATAGATGTATTCGAAAATGCACGGCCGCGGCGGCATCGGCAGGAACGGCTTGTGCGAATGCGCGCCGTCCTCGTCGAAGATCAGGACTTCGCCGTTCTCGACGTCGCGCACATATTGCGCGCCGATAATGTCGAGAGCGCAGGTTTCGGAGGCAAGGATGGGGCAGCCGTCGAGCTTGCCGAGCACGAGCGGGCGGATGCCGAGCGGATCGCGGGCGCCGACAAGCTTCTTGTTGGTGAGGCCGACAAAGGCAAAGGAGCCTTCGAGCATGCGCAACCCTTCGATGAAGCGGTCGACGAACCGATTGCGGCTCGAGCGCGCAACCAGATGCAGAATCACCTCGGTGTCCGTGGTCGATTGCATCATGGCGCCTTCGCGCACCAGCTGGCGGCGCAGCGTCAGGCCATTGGTGAGATTGCCGTTGTGTCCGACCGCAAAGCCGCCGGCATTCAATTCGGCAAACAGCGGTTGCACGTTGCGCAAAATGGTCTCGCCGGTCGTCGAATAACGCACATGGCCGACGGCGGCGGTGCCGGGCAACCGATCGATCACCTCGCGCCGCGAGAAAGCGTCGCCGACGAGGCCCAGGCGGCGCTCGGAGTGAAAGCGTTTGCCGTCGAACGACACGATGCCGGCGGCTTCCTGGCCGCGGTGCTGGAGCGCGTGTAGGCCGAGCGCAGTGATGGCCGCGGCATCGGGATGGCCGAAAATGCCGAAGACGCCGCACTCTTCGCGGAGCCGGTCCGCATCAGGATCGAAGACGGCAGGTTCGGTCATGATTTGAGGCCCTTCAACCCGTCGAGCTCGCTGTGCTGGTCCGGCGTCGCGCCTGGAGTGTCGGTGTCCTCCGGACGCGATTTTTTCAGCTTGTTTAAGATGGTGCTTTCTGGGTCATCCGGCAACATCGACATCAGCCATTGTCCCGTTCCGGCGAGCACAACCCGCGATTTCGCGGTTTTGATCCAGTCCGGCTGACTGCGGTCGGGCACCAGCCAAGTGAAGAATTGGAAGGCGATCACCACGATGATCAAGCCGCGCCCGAGCCCGAACAAGAAGCCGAGCGTCCGATCGAGCGCGCCGACCCGGCTGTCGAGCACCATGTCGGAAACCCTGATGGTCAAGACCGAGACGATGAGCAGCGTCAACAGAAACACGCCGCCGACCACAGCGACCGCGGCGACAATGTCGTTGTTGAAGTACTGTTTGGCGAGCGGCAGGAGCTTGCCATACGAATAAAGCGTGACGCCTGCGGCCAGAACCCAGGCGGTGATGGAGAGGACTTCGCGCATGAACCCGCGCACCATCGCGAGCAGCCCCGAAATCAACATCACGACAATGAGTACGATATCGAGCAGCGAAATCGGCATCGGTTACCAGCCCGCCCGCTCGTGCCCTGATTCCGCTATGCGCAGGTGCCTGCGGCCTGCTGTCATGCGTATCTCGGAATTCCAGGAGACACCAGCAACTATATGATCCAAGTGCGGTTTTCCGACCTGACGTTCCACCTCATGGTTGCCGCCAAGTTTCAGGAACTGCAAGTCGACTTCACCTGACGTCGGTCCGCCCGTCCGCCGCGTGTATAGCCGGGCCCTGGCACGCCGTCACCCGTCTTCTCGCGCGTTCAACAGGATCAGATCGGCGGCGGCCGGGTGCCCGCCCGAAGGTGACCGTTAACCTCGATTCGCCGCACCAACGGCCTATTCCGATTAGCCGTCGCGGCCGCCCACACGGCGGGGTGCCGGCGCGCCGTCGCGGGCGATATCGGCAACGAGGCTGGCCAGCGCACTGATCGCAGAAAGCGCGAATCCGTCAGGGGCTTCGTTGCGCGCTGCTTCGGGGACCACGGCTTTGGTGAAGCCGAGCTTCTGTGCCTCTTTCAAGCGCGCGGCGGTTTGCGCCACCGGCCGCACCGCGCCGGACAGCGAAACTTCGCCGAAATAGACGGCGTCGGCGGGGAGCGGCGCATGCGCGAGCGAGGACACCAAGGCTGCCGCCGCGGCGAGGTCCGCCGCCGGCTCCTGGATGCGCATGCCGCCGGCAACGTTGAGATAGACATCGTGGCCCGAGAGGCGGACGCCGCAATGCGCTTCCAGCACCGCGAGCACCATCGACAGCCGATTCTGGTCCCAACCGACCACAGCGCGGCGCGGTGTCCCAAGCGAGGTCGGTGCAACCAGGGCCTGGATCTCGACCAGGAGCGGCCGCGTCCCCTCGATTCCGGCAAAGACCGCGGTGCCGGGACTACCGAGGTCGCGTTCCGACAGAAACAATTCGGAGGGGTTGGCAACCTCGTGGAGACCCGAACCCGTCATTTCGAACACGCCGATCTCGTCGGTCGGCCCGAATCGGTTCTTCATCGCCCGCAGGATGCGGAATTGCTGCGAGCCTTCGCCCTCGAACGACATTACGGCGTCGACCATATGCTCGACGACGCGCGGGCCGGCGATCTGGCCGTCCTTGGTGACATGGCCGACCAGGATCACGGCCGCGCCGGTACGCTTGGCGAAACGGATCAGTTCGCCGGCCGAGCCACGGACTTGGGTCACGGTGCCGGGCGACGCTTCGACGGTCTGTGTCCACATCGTCTGGATCGAGTCGATAACCAGAAGCCGCGGCGTTTCGTCTTGCGACAGCGTCGCGACGATATCTTCGACCGATGTTTCGGCCGCGACCTCGACGGCCGCTTCGGCAAGACCGAGCCGTTCGGCGCGCAGGCGCACCTGGGCGACCGCCTCTTCGCCGGAAATGTAAACGGCGCGATGACCGTTCCGCGCGAAGGCCGCCGCGACGTCGAGCAGCAGCGTCGACTTGCCTATACCCGGATCGCCGCCAAGCAGAAGAACCGAACCGCGCACCAAGCCGCCGCCGGTCACGCGGTCAAATTCGGCGATCCCGGACGGCAGCCGCGGCGCTTCGTGGCTCGCGCCGCCTTTGAGCTGTTCGATCGCGAAGGCCCGTCCCTTGCGCGACGCGCGGCGCGGCCCTTCGGCGTTTTCCTCGACGATCGAATTCCATTCGCCGCACGACTCGCATTTGCCGGCCCAGCGCGCGGTTGCCGCACCGCAATTCTGGCAGACAAAGTTGTGTGCGCGTGCGGCCATTTTATATGCCGCGATAGACGAGGTGGCAGCGCGGGCCAAGCCGCGTGAGAATCTCGTAGCCGATGGTGCCGGCTGAGGCGGCGACATCGTCGACGCCGATTTCGCTGCCGACCAGGATCGCGGGCTCGCCGCGGTGAACCGTGCCGCCTTCAACATCGGTAATGTCGATGCAGACCAGGTCCATCGAGATGCGGCCGACGATCGGGCAACGCGTTCCGGAGACGACCGCCGCGCCGCCCGGATGATCATCCGAGCCGCCGCCTGAGCGAACAAGACCATCGGCATAGCCGAGCGCGACGACGGCAATCCGCGACGCGCGCTTTGCCGTCCAGGTCGCGCCGTAACCGACCGTCTCGTCAGGCTGCACATTGCGGATCTGCAGGATACGCCCGGTCAATTCAACGACGCTCTGCATCGGATTGGCTTTGCCGGGCGTGGGATTGATGCCGTAGAGCGCCGCGCCCGGCCGTGCCATGTCGAAATGCGCCGTGTTGCCGAGAAAGATGCCGGACGAGTTGGCAAGCGAGGCCGGAACGCCGGAATAGAGCATATGCAGATCGCGAAACAATTTGATCTGCGCTGCATTGAGCGGATGATCAGGGGTGTCGGCGCAGGCGAGGTGGCTCATGATGAGCGCAATGCCGTGATTTTCGGTTTGCGCGCGCGGCGCGAGCGCAGCGGCTTCGTCCGGGGAGATACCGAGCCGGCGCATCCCGGTGTCGATGTGGAGCGCGGCGCCGCCGCGCCAAGAATGGGCGCTGATGAAGGCGTCCCATTCGGCAAGCTCGGTCGTCGAGTTGATAACCGGCCGCGCGTTGATGTCGATATAGGCGTCGCCCCAGTCGGACACAAAGCCGTCGAGCACATAGATCGCCGCTTCGCTGGCGCGCGAGCGCACCGATCGCGCTTCGGCGACGTCGGCCACAAAGAATGTCTTGCAGCCGGCTTTCGCGAGCGTCGCGGTCACCGGCTCGAGACCGAGGCCATAAGCATCGGCTTTGACCACGGCCGCGCACTCCACCGTCAAAAGCTCGCGCACGAGCGTTCGCCAATTGGCTTCAATTGCGGCGAGATCGATGGTCAGCGTGCCGCCGGTTTCGGGCGCCGCCGGGGAGCGTGCCGGTTGCGAGATTGGGATTGCCAGAGCCATGTTCGCGTTATGACCGCTGCCGCGGCGGGGGTAAAGCGATCTTACTAAAGCGCCGCGGCGGGCCAGCGGCAAGCAAGGCCGTTTAGAAATTCGGCCGATGCACGGTGTCGAGATTACCGAAGCGGGTGACGGCAGCGTCGAACTGCAATTCGACCGTACCGGTCGGTCCGTGGCGCTGCTTGCCGATGATGACTTCCGCCTTACCCTCGACGCGCTCGCCTTCGGCCAGCCATTCGGCGAACTTTTCCCGGTTCGCTTCCGTCGGCTTGTGCATCTGATGATAATATTCCTCGCGATACACGAACATCACCACGTCGGCGTCTTGTTCGATCGATCCCGATTCACGCAAATCGGAAAGCTGCGGATGCTTATCCTCGCGGCCTTCGACCTGACGCGACAATTGCGACAGCGCCATGATCGGAATGTTGAGTTCTTTGGCGAGCGCCTTCAGGCGCGTGGTGATTTCCGTGATTTCCTGCACGCGGTTCTCGCTCGAGCGGCGGCTCGAGCCTTGCAGAAGCTGAAGGTAATCGACGACCAAGAGATCGAGGCCGCGCTGGCGTTTGAGACGTCGCGCCCGGGCGGCCAACTGGCCGACCGAAAGACCGCCGGTCTCGTCGACGTAGAACGGCAGGTTCTGCAACTCGATTGAAACATCCTTGATCTTTTCGAAGTCGCCTTCATCGATGCCACCACGGCGGATCTTGTTCGACGGAATGCCGGTCTGCTCGGCGATGATGCGGGTGGCCAGCTGTTCGGCCGACATTTCGAGCGAGAAGAAGCCGACAATGCCGCCATTGACGGTCGCCATGTGGCCGTCGGCGCGCATTTCGCCGGCCCAGGCCTTAGCGACATTGTAGGCAATATTGGTGGCGAGCGCAGTTTTGCCCATGCCCGGCCGGCCGGCCAGTATGACCAGATCGGAATTCTGCAGGCCGCCCATCCGGGCGTCGAGATCGGTCAGACCGGTGGCGAGCCCGGACAGGCTGCCGTCGCGCTGATAGGCGCGCGCCGCCATGTCGACCGCAGTGGTGAGCGCTTGGGCGAAGCGCTGAAAGCCGGAATCGTACCGGCCGGTTTCGGCGATTTCGTAAAGTTTCCGCTCGGCGTCCTCGATGTGGTGCATCGGCGTCGACTCGACCGGTGCATCATAGGCGAGATTGACCATGTCCTCGCCGATCGCGATCAAGTCGCGGCGGATCGAGAGATCGTAGACGGTGCGGCCGTAATCCTGCGCATTGATGATCGTCGTCGCCTCGGCGGCGAGCCGCGCCAGATATTGATTGACCGAAAGGCCAGCTATGTCGAGGTCGCCTTGCAGGAACGTCTTCAAGGTGACCGGCGTCGCCACTTTATTGGCGCGCACTAGTCCGCCGGCAAGCTCGTAGATGCGCTGATGGATCGGCTCGAAGAAATGTTTGGCTTCGAGGAAGTCGGAGACGCGGTAGAACGCCTCGTTATTGA
Organism: Xanthobacteraceae bacterium; assembly: GCA_035642635.1. Taxonomy (GTDB): domain Bacteria; phylum Pseudomonadota; class Alphaproteobacteria; order Rhizobiales; family Xanthobacteraceae; genus BOG-931. The sequence continues at coordinate 31,099 of DASQRX010000154.1, read as the reverse complement.
CCAGGATAGCCCCAAGCAGCGCTTGCTCGGCCTCGATATTGTGCGGCGCGGTACGGAACGTCGGTTCCGGCGGCGCCTGTTTGCGTGCTGTCGAATCGAATGCTGGCATGGTCCCGGTCAAATAAATCGTAGGCTATGGCCGTTTTACGGCGCGTGGCGAATTTGTCGTCGTTACTCAACATCGCGGATCACTCAACGAAAGCAGCACTCCGAGAGAGCGGCACTTCACGTGCAACCGCAACCGTGACGCAACAAGGACGCCCTCGATAGTCCAGTGGCGCGGCGATTGGAAATCCTCATTGCCGCTGTCCCCACTACCCACTGTTCGTACAGTGGTGAAGCAGATAGATTTCGATTAACACTTGACGCACGCGTTATGCGAGGGAACGGCCCGAATTACTCGCCGGCGAGCCGCAACGGCACGGCGTGACGGGCCTCGATCGCGCGCAGGCGCGCTTCTTCGCGCGTGGTGCGATCGCGGGTCGCCGGTGTGACGCCCTTTCTCTTGGCCATTTGGATTTGAAACACCACCATATCGCCCTCGCGGAATGCCATTTCAGAGCAGGCGAGGTAGAATTCCCACATCCGGACGAAGCGCTGATCGTAGAGTCGCACGACTTCATCGCGGTGGGCGAGGAATCGTTCGCGCCAGGCCTTAAGCGTCTCGGCATAATGGAGCTGCAGCACTTCGACATCTGTCACGACGAGCTGCGCGCGCTCGATTGCGGGCAGCACTTCCGAAAGTGCTGGGATATAGCCGCCAGGAAAGATGTATTTGGCGATCCACGGATTGGTGATGCCGGGCGAGCCGCTACGGCCGATCGAATGCAGGACCGCAACGCCATTGTCGGCAAGAAGCTCGGCACACTTGTCGAAGAAGGTCTCATAGAAACCGACGCCGACATGTTCGAACATGCCGACCGACACGATGCGATCGAATTGACCCTCGACATCGCGATAGTCGGTGAGACGAAAATTTGTGGCTTGCGTCAGGCCGCGCTCAAGCGCGCGGTTTTGCGCGATCTCGAACTGCTCTTGCGATAAGGTGATGCCGGTGACATGCGCGCCGGCAATTTCGGCAAGATAGAGCGCAAGGCCCCCCCAACCGCAACCGATGTCGAGGATTTTGGCTCCGGGCTGGGGCCACAGCTTGGCCGCCAGATGACGCTTCTTGGCAAGCTGGGCGTCGTCGAGCGACTGGTCGCGCGCTTCGAAATAGGCGCAGCTATATTGCTGGTCGCCATCGAGAAAGAGCGAGTAGAGCCGGCCGTCGAGGTCGTAATGGTGGGCCACGTTCTGGCGTGACCGGGACTTTGGATTGTATTGCTGCAAGCGGCGGAACACGTAGCGGATGAGCCGGGGCAGCCAGGCCCAATCGGACGCTCCGGTGCGCCCCTGACGCAGCAAAACCGCCAGCAGGTCGGCGATCGAGCCTTGCTCGACGACGAGGCTGCCGTCCATATAGGCTTCGCCCAGCTTCAATTCGGGATCGCGCAATACCGCGCGTTGTGCCGCTGCGGTCGTGAAGCGCGCCGCAACCGGCGGCCCGCGGCCGTCGCCGAACGAATATACGGCGCCCCCCGCCATCGTGACTTTAAGAGACCCACGGCGAATAAACCTACGCAGAAAAAAGACCAGCAACCGATCCACGGCCGCCTCCACGCTTCACAAGAGAGGCCCCTTGCGCAACACGCGAAATTTTGGCGCTACGGTTCCATTGTGCGGCTGCTTTTGCCGCTCCATTGGTCCTGCGCCACTAGGGTCTTGTTGGTTGCCGTTATTAAAACAAAATCCTCGTCGACCAGCAATGCCGCGAAGGTATGACTGACTAGCCGTGGCGCCATTGGCGCCACACTCGCATTTGGCGTTTTGGCTCAAGTATGCTCAGTGCGCTTACAAGACCCGAGGAGATCAGCGTGTTCTGCCGTTTTGCGCCAATGATCGGCCTTCTTGCCGCTTGCGGCGTCGCCCTTTGGGCCGCCCCGGCGTATGCCCAGGTCAATATCGATCAAGGCAAATCGGCGGCTGAGATTTTCTCGAACGATTGCGGGACCTGCCACAAGACCGCGAAGGGATTGGGGAATGGCAAGAACAGCGCCACGCTCGCCGGTTTTCTGCGCGAGCACTACACATCGAGCGCGGCGCAGGCCAACTCACTCGCTGCTTATGTGCTCGGCGCCGGCAGTGGACCGCCGCCTTCGGCAAATCTGAAGCCCGCCAGCGAACGCGCCAAAGCTGCGGCCGAGGAACCCAAATCGGGCGAACCCAAATCGGGGGAACCCAAATCGGGGGAACCCAAGAACGGAGAAGCTAAGTCGGCCGGCCATCCAGGGCGGCCCGAGGCGCCTTCGGCAGAAGAAGCGCCAGCGGCTGCGCTCAGTCCCGCAGTGTCGGGGCGAAAACCGCCAGCCGGACGGCGTGACACCCGGCCCGTCACAGCGAGCCGTGGTCCAAGGCAAGAGCCGGAAACCCCGCCGCAGGCGGCGCCCAACCCCGAACCGGTGGCGCCAGTGGCGACGGCGCCCGCCGCACCCCCCGCCACAACCGAGCCGGCAAATTCGGAAGCGCCGGCGACGGCAGCGCTGCCGCCAACGGCGCCTGCGGCCACTTCGTCAGATTCGGCACCAAGCGTCGCTCCGGAAGCCAGTCCGGCGCCGAGCGCTGCAATGTCTACGCCCGAGGCGGGGTCATCGACCAGTGCGGCCGCGCCAGCGGAGACGCCGGCAAGCGACAGTGCGCCGGTTCCGCGCGACGATATTCCAGACTGAAAAAATCCGGCGTCAGGCGGCTATTTCGTGTCGGCTGCGGGAGCGGCTTCGGCCGCTTCCTCGTTCTCTTCCGCCACGGCAACTTCTCCGGCGCCCGGCTCGAAGAAAGACTCAGCCGCTGCGACCACCGCTTCCTGCTCGGTCGGTTCGCGCAACTGCGACACGTCCTCGCCGCGAGCGATCCGCGCTGCTTCGTCTTCGCTGCGGGCAACGATGACCGTGATCGAAGTCTCGATCTCCGGGTGCAGGGACAGCGGAACCTTGTGCTGGCCAATCGTCTTGATCGGCGTGTTCAGCGCGATCTGGTTACGCGTGACCTGGAATCCGGAACCTCCGACGAGAGTCACGATATCCCGCGGCGACACCGAGCCGAACAATTGCCCGGTCTCGGAGGCTTGGCGGAGCACGGTGAAGCTCTTGCCGTCAATCTTCTCGGCAACTTGGGAAGCGTCAGCTTTGAGGGTGGCAGAGCGCACTTGCAGTTCGCTCTTCATGCCTTCGAAGCGGGTGCGGTTTTCGTCGGTGGCGCGCAGCGCCTTACCCCGCGGCAAGAGAAAATTGCGGGCAAAGCCGTCTTTGACGCGCACGACGTCGCCCATCTGGCCGAGCCGCGAGATACGTTCGAGGAGGATCACTTCCATGTCGACCTCCTCAGCGGATCACGTAGGGCAACAGGCCCAGAAATCGCGCGCGCTTAATCGCCTGGGCGAGTTCGCGCTGCTTTTTTGCCGAGACGGCGGTGATGCGGCTCGGCACGATCTTACCGCGCTCGGAAACGAAACGCTGCAGGAGTTTGACGTCCTTGTAGTCGATCTTCGGCGCATTCGCGCCCGAGAACGGGCAGCTCTTGCGACGGCGGAAAAAGGGACGGCGGCCGCCTGCGCCTTGCGGTGACGTTGCCATGTTCATTCCTCCGTCGCGGCTCCGAGATCGTCGGAGCCGTCGCGTCCGCCGCGCCGGTCACGATCTCTGCCACGGTCGCCGCGATCACCCCGATCGCCACGGTCAAAGCGGTCGCCCCGGTCGAAGCGATCGCCGCGGCGTTCCTCGCGGTCGCGATCGCGCTCGGCGCGCCGCATCATGGCCGAGGGACCTTCCTCGAGGGCTTCGACCCTGATGGTGAGATAGCGCAGGACGTCTTCGTTGAGGCGTTCCAGCCGTTCGATCTCGTTGATCGCCGCCGGCGGAGCTTCGATGTCCATCAGCGTGAAATGCGCTTTGCGGTTCTTGCGCAGCCGGTAGGAGAGGGATTTGACCCCCCAATATTCGGACTTTTTGATCGACCCGCCGAGGCCTTCGACGACGCCCTTGAGCTGCGCGGTCAAATCCTCGACCTGCTGGGCGCTGGCGTCCTGGCGCGCAAGATAGACGTGTTCATAGAGCGGCATGGCTGCCTTTCCTCATTTGTCATGCTCGCCCAGGCGCGAAGCCCCTCGAACCCTTCGGGAAAGGCTCGAATGCTCTGAAGGCGGGGACACCGGACGCCGGACCCAAAACCCGTAAAATCAGGCCGTATTTTGGGTCCTACCGCTCAATGCGCGTTCCCGTTTGCGAAAATCGGTTAACCAATTTTCCGGAATTCGTGCTGGCGCGGCCGTCCGTTCAGCCCCCGGCCGGGGTCGAGCGGAAGGCGGCCTTATACGCGGCCCGGCGAGAAAGGCAAGATCATCAGAAAGATCGTCAAATGACGCTCAGGCGGCCCCTTAGTGAGCCGCTGATGCGTCCGTCGGCGTCCTGGATCAGCTCGGCAAGCCGGACCGCGAGTTCCACCCCCTCACGCAATTGCTTGTCGTCGCTACGGGCAGGTGACGGGGCCGTTCCCCGCAGCTTTTGCATCCTTGCGAGCAACAATTCCAGGCTGCGGGTCAAAAGCTGCTGGCGGAACGCCGGATCAGAGCGCGCGCGGGCAAGGTCGTTATCGGTGACCGCCGGGAAAGTACTCATCACGAGACGCTCTCGCGAACACGCCCCCATCGGGCGATCCGTCCGTAGATTTCCTACATTATCAATGCGCGGTTGTCGCTTTCTTACTGGCCCCCGTCCCTTGACATCTCAGCGCTTGCGGTATCTTTCGCCCCTTTCTTGCGCCCCTTCTTGGGAGGCGGGCACTTAAGAGGGGCAGCATCACTCATATGACCACGGCGTTTGTTTTCCCCGGTCAGGGCAGCCAGACGGTCGGCATGGGCAAGGCGCTCGCCGACGCGTTCCTCAGCGCGCGGGCGGTCTTCGACGAAGTCGATACGGCGCTCGACCAGCGGCTCAGCGACATTATCTGGAACGGGCCGGGCGATACGTTGACGCTGACGGAAAACGCGCAGCCGGGGCTGATGGCGGTTTCGTTGGCCTCGATGCGTGTGCTCGAAGACGAAGCCGGCGTCGATCTCAAGCGCGACGCCGTCTTTGTAGCGGGCCATTCGCTGGGCGAATATTCGGCGCTCGCCGCCGCGCGGGCACTCTCGATCTCGGACGCGGCGCGGCTGTTGCGGGTGCGCGGGCTCGCCATGCAAAAGGCGGTGCCGGTCGGCAAGGGCGCCATGGCAGCGCTCATCGGTCTCGAACTTGGTGACGTGAAGTCGATCGCCGCCGAAGCGGGCAGCGCGGGCATCTGTGCCGCGGCGAACGACAATGGCGGCGGTCAAGTTGTCTTGTCGGGCGAGAAGCTCGCCGTCGAGCGCGCCGTAGAAGTCGCCAAGGCGCGCGGCGCGAAGCGGGCGATGTTGCTGCCGGTCTCCGCGCCCTTCCATTGCAGTCTGATGCAGCCGGCCGCCGACGCGATGGCGGAAGCGCTGGCCAAAGTTTCGGTCAAGCCGCCGCTTGTTCCGTTGGTCGCCAATGTGCTGGCGCAGCCGATCAGCGAGCCCGCCGAGATCGTACGCTGCCTGGTCGCGCAGGTGACCGGCACGGTGCGCTGGCGCGAATCCATTGAGTTCATGGCGCAAGCGGGTGTGACGTCGTTCTACGAGGTTGGTGCCGGCAAGGTCCTTACCGGCTTGAACAAGCGCATCGCCGATGCCGCGTCCGCGTCCGCGATCGGGACGCCCGACGACATCAGCCGTTACAAGGCGGCGCGCGGCTAAGCCTGAGCGCGTTGCGAGCAGGGCAGGAGACCACATGTTCGATCTCACCGGAAAAACTGCGCTCGTGACCGGCGCAACGGGTCCCATCGGCGGCAGCATCGCGCGTGTGCTGCATGCGCAAGGTGCCACGGTGGCAATCTCCGGTACCCGTCGCGAAGTTCTCGACAAGCTTGCCGGCGACCTCGGCAGCCGCGTGCATGTATTGCCCTGCAATCTCGCCGATGCGGCCGAAACGGAGACGCTTGTACCGCGCGCCGAGGAGGCGATGGGTCAGCTCGACGTCCTGGTCGCCAATGCCGGCGTCACCCGGGACAATCTGCTTGTGCAATTGCGCGACGAAGATTGGGACCAGGTCATTGCCGTCAATCTGACCGCGACGTTCCGCCTGGCGCGCGCGGCAGTGCGCGGAATGATGCGGCGGCGGTTCGGCCGCGTCATCGCCATCACCTCTGTTGTGGGCGCGACCGGCAATGCGGGCCAGGGCAATTACGTCGCCGCCAAAGCCGGCATCACCGGCATGATCAAGGCGATCGCACAGGAATATGCCAAGCGCGGCGTGACCGCCAATTGTGTGGCGCCGGGATTTATCGTGACCCCGATGACCGACAAGCTCAATGACAAGCAGCGGGACGTCATCGTCGCGAAAATTCCGGCAAACCGCGCCGGGACAACCGAAGAGGTCGCGGCCGCGGTCGCTTTTCTGGCCTCGAACGAAGCCGGCTATGTGACCGGACAGACATTGCATGTGAACGGTGGAATGGCCATGATTTGAAGGCGATAAGACCACTGCGGACGGGACGCCGCCTGCGCTGGTCAACGCGAATGAAGTGTGGTAACCGAACCAAAATCGGGCTGGGGGAGCCGGAATGCTGGAGAGCGGGGCAACTCAATCCGCCTCTGATCGGTGTCGACCCAATTGAGCTTGTCGGCCCCCCGTCGACAGGTTCATTTAAAAGCTTGAACTCAAATGAGAGCTTGTACTCAAACGAGACTAGGTTGCGAGACCAGTTGATTGGGTCGCGTTGAAAGATGAGGTTGGAACGATGAGTGACATTGGCGAGCGGGTGAAGAAAATTGTCGTTGAGCACCTCGGCGTCGAGCCCGACAAGGTGACTGAAAACGCCAGTTTCATCGACGATCTCGGCGCCGACAGCCTCGACACTGTCGAGCTCGTCATGGCGTTCGAGGAAGAATTTGGCTGCGAGATCCCCGATGACGCGGCTGAAACGATTTTGACGGTGGGCGACGCGATCAAGTTTCTCGAAAAGAACGCGAAAAGCTGACCGCCGGCCTTTGCTGCCAATCACCGTATGAATTGTGCACGACACCGTGATTGTGCACGACACCGTGGCAACCGTGCACGAAATTGCGCGGGCTGGCGCGCCGACAGATTCAGTACGCGTAGCCTCGTCACCGCTTTTGAGCGCGAGGCTTGTCTTGAGCGCGAGGCTTGTTTTTAAAGCAAGGCTTGTTTTTGAAAACAAGGCTTGGCGGGAGCTTCCTCGATGAGACGCGTCGTCGTCACAGGTCTTGGTTTGGTGACTCCGCTCGGCTGCGGGATTGAGCAAACATGGCGGCGGCTTACCGCCGGCGAGAGCGGCATTGCGCGCGTCGAGAAGTTCGACGTGTCGGACATCACCTGTAAAATCGCCGGCCAAGTTCCGCGCGGCGACGGTTCGAACGGCACGTTTAATGCCGACGAATGGATGGAGCCGAAGGAGCAGCGCAAGGTCGACGACTTTATTATTTATGCGATGGGCGCGGCGACGCAGGCGCTCCATGACGCCAACTGGCACCCCCGTGAATATGAAGACCAGATCGTCAGCGGTGTCCTGATCGGATCCGGCATTGGCGGCGTCGAAGGCATCGCCGAGACCGCGCTGGTGCTGCGCGACCGCGGGCCGCGGCGGGTGTCGCCGTTCTTCATTCCGGGCCGGCTGATCAATCTCGCTTCGGGTTATGTGTCGATCACGCATTCTCTCAAAGGGCCCAATCATGCCGTGGTCACGGCCTGCTCCACCGGCGCTCACGCCATCGGCGACGCCGGCCGACTGATCGCGCTCGGCGACGCCGATGTGATGGTGGCGGGCGGTACGGAATCGCCGGTCAACCGCATATCGCTCGCCGGCTTCGCCGCCTGCCGGGCGCTGTCGACCGGATTCAACGACACGCCCGAGAAAGCGTCGCGTCCTTACGATCGTGATCGCGACGGCTTTGTGATGGGCGAGGGCGCCGGTGCCGTGGTGCTCGAAGAATACGAACACGCCAAACGGCGCGGCGCGCGCATTTACGCCGAACTCGTCGGCTACGGTCTGTCCGGCGACGCCTACCACATCACCTCGCCGGCCGAAGACGGCGATGGCGCCTATCGCTGCATGATGGCGGCGATCCGGCGTGCCGGCATCTCTGTCGGCGACATCGACTATATCAACGCCCACGGCACTTCGACGCCGGTCGGCGACGAAATCGAGCTCAAGGCGGTCGAGCGCGTCGTCGGCAATGCCGCCGGCCGCATCTCGATGTCGTCGACAAAATCCTGCATCGGTCATTTGCTCGGCGCTGCCGGAGCGGTCGAGGCGATCTTCTGTCTCTTGGCGATGCGCGATGAAATTGTGCCGCCGACCATCAATCTGGACAATCCATCGGTCACGACCCCGATTGACCTTGTGGCGCACCAGGCGAAAAAACGGCCCATCAATATTGCGCTATCCAATTCGTTTGGATTTGGCGGTACCAATGCTTCGCTTGTGTTCCGCCGCCTTGCGCAATAGGCAACGGAGCACCGTTCCGCCATATTTGCTCCTCACTCACCTGCGATCCACTGAGTTGATTTGCCTCCTTCCTAGCACTGGGCAGACCCGGCAGAATCTGCGAACATCGCTTTCCGTTGGGCGGGCTTTCCTCCAAAGTCGATTATGCAGCTTCTAAGAGTGGACATACGGTGGTGACAGAATCCAATCCACCGCCCGACGGCAACGAGCGACCTGCGCCAAGTTTGCCGCCAGCGCCCGCGCGTGCCGCCGACAAACCAGCCGCACCATCCGCAAGCGCGTCGCCTCGCCCGGCGACGCCGACAATCGGCGATCTGCTCACGCCTGCGTCCCCGCGCGGTGCAGTTAAGCCGACTGCGCAGCCGGCAAGTTCTGCGGCACGTCCGGCGATAAATCCTGCGTCACGTCAGCCCGCATCAACTGTTGGCGACCTGCTAAGGCCTACGCCTGTCCCTGTGCCCGCGCGTCCGGCGAACGGCTCGGCGGCGGCAGCTTCAACCGCTCCAGCTGCGCGTCCGGCGGTAGCGCCAGCTTTGCCGGCTGCAGCGGCACGCCCCGCGGCGAGGCAAGCTCCGGCTGCTGCGGCGCGCCCGGTAGCGACGCCTACACCCGCGGCGCCAGCCGCCCGCGCCGTCGTAACGCCGCGCACCGCCCCAACGTCGACAGCCCAGCCCGCGTCCCAAGCGGCCGCTTCCTCGAAGCTGCGCGGCGAGCCGGTCAAAAAGCCGGTCGGCGTCGGCGATCCTGTGCCGCCGATTTCAGATCGCGTGGCCAAGGGAATTGGTGCGGCGCCGATCGAGCAAAACGGCGGCAATCGCATCAATCCGCGCAGCCCGCGCACCGCGATCGAACCCGATATGGTCGATTTGCCGCTGCGCCGTTCGGCAAGCGCCCGTCATCCGCTTGTCGTCATCGGCAACGCGGTCGTCAGCATCTTCGTCTTGCTGATGGTCGTGTCCGGAGTGCTGCTCTTTGTCGGCAAGCAGCGGTTCGAGCAACCCGGGCCGTTGGCACAAGACACCGTCGTCAATATTCCAAAGGGCTCCGGCATGCGCGATATCGCCGATGTCCTGCAGCGGCAAGGCGTCATCGATCAGCCTTACGTGTTCATCGGCGGCATTATGGTGCTCAAGGCGCGGGAGGATCTCAAGGCCGGCGAGTATCAGTTCAAGGCGCATTCAAGCTTACGCGATGTCGTCGCCACGATGGTCGAAGGCAAAGTCGTCGAGCACCAAGTCAGCGTGCCGGAAGGCATGACCTCCGAGCAGATCGTCAGCCGCCTGTCGGACGACAACATTTTGACCGGCGACATCAGGCAAACTCCCCGCGAGGGAACATTGCTGCCCGATACGTATGATTTCACCCGGGGCGTGACTCGCGATCAAATGATCCAGCGCGTGCAGCAGGCGCAGCAGCGGGTGGTGAAAGAGATTTGGGATCACCGCTCGCCCGGTCTGCCGCTCAAGTCTCCGGATCAGCTTATTGTGCTCGCGTCCATCATCGAGAAAGAAACCGGCAAGTCGGACGAGCGCACGCGTGTTGCCGCCGTCTTCGTCAATCGGCTAAAGCAGAACATTAAGCTGCAATCCGATCCGACGATCATCTACGGCCTGGTCGGCGGCAAGGGCACGCTTGGCCGGCCGATTACGAAAAGCGAGATCGAGCAGCCGACGCCTTACAATACCTATGTCATCACCGGCTTGCCGCCGGGACCGATTACCAATCCTGGTCGCGCGTCGCTCGAAGCCGCCGCCAATCCGGCGCGCACGCGCGAATTGTATTTCGTGGCGGATGGTACCGGCGGCCACGCCTTCGCCGAGACCTACGAGCAGCATCAGAAAAACGTCGCACGGTTGCGCGCGATCGAAACCGATCAGAAAGATCAGGCGCCGCTCGATGCGCAGCCCACTCCGGCGCCGGCGGGAACGCAGGCGGGCGCGCCGGCTACGGCTAATGCACCCGCGGCGCCGCGCGCGCCGGCGAAACCGCGGCCGCAGACGCAGCTCCCGCCGATCGCCGCGCCACCGTCTATTGCCGCTCCGACGCGTTGATCGCAGGCGGCCCTAATGAAGCCCAAGCGCACTTTTGATCGGCACTTGTGACCAATTGGGGCGGCCGTTAAGTTCGGCCGCGCAATCGGTTCATTTGCTGTAGTTGCCTTCGAACTGGGGGCCTGATTTCATGGCGCGAACTGCGGCGCAAACTACAGCGCTTTCAAGCATGACCGGATTTGCTCGCCGCCATGGCGTGTCCGGTCCCTATGCCTGGGCCTGGGAGATCAAATCCGTCAACGGCAAGGGGCTCGATATGCGGCTGCGCATGCCGCCCGGCTGGGACGCGATCGAAGTGCCGGTGCGCGCCCGCGCCGCCGAAGCGCTGACGCGCGGATCGGTGCAAGCGAACTTGACGGTTGAGCGGAGCGGTGCGGTGCCGGTCGTGCGCGTCAATGCCGCGGTGCTCGACGCGGTATTGGCCACGATGAAGCAGCTAGCGGCGAAAGTCGAAACCGCGCCGCCGACGATGGATGGGTTGCTCGCGCTTAAGGGCGTTATTGACGTCAGCGATTCCGAGGAGCGCGAGGACGAACGGCGGAGCGCCGAAACCGCGGTGACCGAGGGCTTCGCAACGGTGGTCGGTGCGCTCGGCGAGATGCGCCGCCATGAGGGCGCAGCGCTTGGCCGGGTGCTGTCGATGCGTCTCGATGAAATCGCAACGCTAGCGCGACGCGCCGACAAATCGCCGGCCCGCCAGCCGGAGGCGATCCGTGCCCGGCTTGCCGAACAGATCGCGACGCTGCTCGAACAATCCGAGCGTTTCGACCCCGACCGCCTGCACCAGGAAGCGATCATGATGGCGTCGAAAGCGGACGTGCGCGAGGAGCTCGACCGCTTGGCGGCGCATGTCGCACAGGCGCGGCATCTGATCGGGCAGGGCGGCGCGATCGGTCGCCGCCTCGACTTTCTCGCGCAAGAATTCAACCGCGAAGCGAATACTTTGTGCGCCAAGGCGAACGACGTCGAGCTGACGAATATCGGGCTTGAGCTCAAAGTGGCGGTCGAGCAATTCCGTGAGCAAGTGCAGAACGTGGAATAGGCCAAGGTGGGACGGGCCAAGGTGGGACGGGCCAAGGTGGGACGGTCCAAGGTGGGACGGGCTACGGCGCGCGCGAGGCGAAGTCAAAAGAGAATTGCGCGTCGCGGCCTGATGTTTGTCTTGTCGTCGCCGTCCGGCGCCGGCAAGACGACGCTGTCGCGGCTGTTGCTCAAAGCGGACCGCAAAATCGCCTTGTCGGTTTCGGTAACGACGCGGCCAAAGCGGCCAGGCGAAGTCGACGGCCGCGATTACCATTTCATCAACCGTGCGCATTTCGACACGATGGTCAAAAAAAGCCAACTCTTGGAGTGGGCCGAAGTGTTCGGCCATTGCTACGGCACGCCGCGCCGGCCGGTAGAGAAGGCGTTGCAGGACGGCCGCGACGTCTTGTTCGACATCGATTGGCAGGGCACGCAGCAGCTTCGCGAAAAAGCGCGCGACGATCTGGTCAGCGTGTTCATCCTGCCGCCGACGGCAAGCGAGCTGGCGCGGCGTCTTAAAAGCCGGGCGCAGGACAGCAAAACCGTTATCGGCGCGCGCATGGCCAAAGCCGGCGGCGAAATGAGCCATTGGCCGGAATACGACTACGTCATCGTCAATCGCGACAAGGATGAGGCTTTCGCCGAAGCGCGAGCGATCCTCGCCGCGGAGCGGCTCAAGCGCGAGCGGCAGATCGGTCTTTCCGAATTCGTGCGCAGTCTGCAAGCAAAACTGTAAGTCCGTGCGACTAGCAGGCCAGCACGGTGCGCCCAACGACGCGCCCCGCGCGCAACGCTTCGAGCGCGGCCTGCGCTTCCACCAGCGGGCGGTCGTGGGTCGGGATGGTCGTAAGCTTACCGGTGCGCGCGAGATCGATGAGTTCGCGCGCCTGCGCAAGCGTGCCGGTGAGCGAGCCCTCGATCGTCATCGCTTTGATCGCGATCATGGCTGCGGCGATCGAGAAAGTGCCGCCAAGCAGTCCAGTCACCACGACTTTGCCGCCGCGCGCGAGCACGCCGGTCGAAAATTGCAATGATTTGTCGGAGCCGACGAAATCGCAGACCGCGAGCACGCCGCGTGTCGCCGCCAATACCGCGCGTCGCGCTTGCGGATCCGACGGGTCGAAGGCCTGTGCCGCGCCGGCCGCGAGCGCCGCGGCTCTTTTCTCGGGGTCGATATCGGCGACGATCGGCGCTTGGCGAAACAGCACGCGTGCGATCGCGAGCCCCATCATGCCGACGCCGCCAAGCCCGACCAGAAGCACGGGAGTGTGGTCGCTGTGGTGAACAAGCCGCTTGAGCGCGCCATAAGCGGTGAGGCCGGAGCACATCAGCGGCCCGGCAAAGAACGGCGACAGCGGCGCATAGTCGAGCAGATAGCGCGGGTGGGGCACCAGCACGTGAGTGGCGTAGCCGCCATCCACCGCAATGCCGAGGTGGCGGTGATCGGAGCACAGATTTTCGTTGCTGGCGCGGCAGGCAGCGCATGCGCCGCAGCCGATCCAAGGATAAACCGCGATGCGGTGGCCGATGACCGCGCCGTCGGCAGCCTCCCCCACGGCCTCGATGACGCCTGCGATCTCGTGGCCGAGGGTAAAGGGCAGCGGGCGGTCCTTGGTAATGTCGAGCTGCTTGCCGCCGCCCAAGTCGAAATAGCCGTCCTGGATATGCAGGTCGGAATGGCAGACGCCGCAGCATTCCACCCGCACCAGAACCTCGCTGCCGCGCGGCGTCGGACAATCCGCAATGGTCTCGCAGAGCGGCTGGCCATAGGCGACAAGCGACTGGCGATGAAATTTGGTCATTGAAGCCGGTGCTTCTCGAAAGCGGGACGCTCGGACATCATGCCTCTAGATCTTGATCCAATTCAATTGAATCGAGTCAAGGTCTAGATTTTGCGTTTGAGCATGATCTTTTCCGAAAACCGGTTTCCACCGATCGGATCAAGTTCGAGGGCAGGCTTTTTCGGGATCATGCCCTAACGGGGCGCGGCGGCGAGGGCTTGGGCCAGCGCCACAAATCCGGCGACGGGAATGTCTTCCGCCCGCGCCGTCGGTTCAAGACGTGCGGCTTCGAGGAGGGCTAACGCATCCGTGTCGAGCGAGCGCAGGCTCTGGCGCAACATTTTCCGCCGCTGTCCGAATGCTGCCTGCGTGACCCTTTCAAGCAGCCTTCGATCGCAGGGCAACGGTGCGGCGCGCGGCACGATGCGCACAATCGAGGACGTGACTTTCGGCTGAGGCACGAATGCCGAGGCGTTGACGTCGAACATAATGCGCGCCTCGCAGCGCCACTGCACCAGTACCGACAGCCGTCCGTAACTCTTCGACCCCGGTGGCGCGACGATGCGCTCGGCGACTTCGCGCTGGAACATCAGAACCGCGGAATCGTACCACGGCGGCCAAGGCTCGATGCTGAGCCAAGAGACGAGGAGGGCGGTTGCGATATTGTAAGGCAGATTGGCGACGATGCGCATCGCGCCCTGAAGACGCGCGGCCGGATCGAAGGCCAGTGCATCCGCGGCCACAATGTCGAGGCGACCCGGATAGAGCGCGGCAATCTCCTGCAAGGCCGCGATCGCGCGGTCGTCGCGTTCCACCGCAATGACGCGCGCCGCGCCGAGCGCCAACAACGCGCGCGTCAGCCCGCCGGGTCCCGGGCCAACCTCGAACACCGTTACTCCCTCAAGCGGCCCTCCGGAGCGGGCGATACGCGCGGCGAGATTGAGATCGAACAGGAAATTCTGTCCGAGCGATTTCCTTGCGGTGAGCCCGTGCCGGCGAATTACGTCCCGCAGCGGCGGCAGGCTGTCGAGCGCGCCGGTCACGATGCGGGCAGGCGCTCGGCGCCCGGCGCAGTCGCCAGCCGTTTTGCCAAACGCAGCGCCGCGATCAGGCTTGCCGGGTCGGCGGTCCCGGTCCCGGAAATGTCGAAGGCGGTGCCGTGATCGGGCGAGGTGCGCACGAAAGGCAGGCCGAGCGTGACGTTAACGGCATGATCGAAGGCGAGGGTCTTGATTGGGATCAGCGCTTGGTCGTGATACATGCACAGCGCTGCGTCGTAGGTCGCCCGCGCCCGCTCGTGGAACATCGAGTCGGCGGGAACCGGTCCCTTAACGTCGATGCCCTCGGCGGCGAGCCGCGCCACAGCGGGTGCGACGATCATCTCATCTTCCTCGCCGAGCGTGCCCGCCTCGCCGGCATGCGGATTTAGCCCGGCAATCACCAGCCGCGGATGCCGCAGCTCGAAACGCCGCGCTAGATCGCGCGCAACGATGCGGCCGGTCTCGACCACGAGTTCGGTCGAAAGCTGCTTGAAGATTTCCTTGAGCGGCAGATGGATCGTCACCGGCACGACGGCGAGCTCGGGCGACCACAGCATCATCACCGGCCGCAACCACTTTCCAGTCGCTTCCTGCACCAGCTTGGCCAAAAATTCGGTATGGCCCGGCTCGGCAAAACCCCAATTGTAGAGCACGTTCTTGGCGACCGGATTGGTAACGACGGCCGCCGCTGTGCCCGCCATGACATCGGCAACGGCGCGGCGGATCGAGGCCACGGCTGCCGGCGCACTCGATCGATCCGGGTGGCCCGGTTCGGCGGTGACCGCAGCATCGAGGGGGACGACCGGCAGCGCCGCCCGAAAGCTCGCGACAGCCGACGCCGGCGTCGCCGACACGATCGGGACATCGAAGCCAAGCGTCCGCGCCCGCCGGCGCATAAAGTCCGGGTCGGCGATGATGTAAAACGGCGCCAGTTCGAGTTCGGCGCGCCGCCGCCAAACCGCGAGCGTCAGGTCGGGGCCGATACCGGCAGGCTCGCCGAGCGTCAGGACAAGAGGTTGCACGATCGTTCTTCTACCGCATGATCCGCGACGGGAGAAACCGGTTCTCCCGAAAGATCGTGCTCTACGTAATATCGAACCCTGAAATGTCGGAACGCCGGCTCGTTCGCTCCGGAGCGGATCTGCTCCCAGTTCTCGTCGGGGCTATTTGTACTCGATCATCGCCGCCTGCCGCAATTCGGCAAGATAGTGTTTGGCCCTGGCGCCAAATTTCTGCTCGAAAATCTGGTCGCGCATTTTTTGCATGCCTGGCGAATCGCTTTTCGATTCTTTTTTCGAGCAGACCGCGAACATCTGGATACCCTCGTTGGTCTGCTCGGGTGGCGTTAGGTGGCCGAGATCCGTATTGTCGAGAATGCCGCGTAATACTTCCGACAAATCCGCCGACAATTTGCTGACCGGATCGCGCACCGCGACCTCCCTGAGGGCGCGGGCGAACGGAACGCCGGTGGTGCAGTCGGAGAAGCGGCCGCGCAAGGCTTCGGCTTCGTGCTTGCGGGCGTCAAACGCGGCATCGGGAGAGCCGTGCGGCACCAACAGAAGAACGGGGCGCAAGATATATTCGTAACCGACCTGAGTGGTGGTGCCGGGATCGTGCAGATGCATCTGCGCCTCGACGTCACTATCCGGAATTTCGAGACTCGCTTTGTAGCGGCCGCGCACGAGGCTGCTCCAGGCTATTTGCGCCCGCAGCTTTTGTTTCAGGGTGTTCGCGCTCGCACCGCCGTTCGTCAGTATTTGCGTCAGCTTCTGCGCGTCGATGTTCATATTGCCAGCGACGGCGTTGAACGCGTCGTTCAGATCGGATTCGGAAGGGTCGATCGTGTAGCGCTTGGCTTCCCGAATTTCCAAAATCTCGTCGACAAGGCCGTCAATCACCTCCTGGCGCGTCGGCACCTTGTGGCTGCTCATAAAGATGAATTTCGAGCGTTGCTCAATGTCGAGCGCCGTAATGGGCTGACCGTCAACGAACAGAACCACTGCCTGCGCGCGGGCCCCCGGGACGACGGCAAGGGCGGCGGCAAGGACGCCCAATACGACAAGCACGACCGTCGCCAATGCCCGGCAGCCGGTGCGAACTGGAATTTGCGACATCGCCGTTTGCTCTCCCTCAACCGCCGGCGCAGTGCCGGTAGTGCCTCCTATGTCCCTAATTCCGGTTCGAAACATTGTAATAGACCTGGGCAAAATTTAGAACGTCGAAGCGATCGGCGCTAGGACATCTGGTCCCAGCGTCCGCAAGCTGAACTGGACCATGATTGTGCTGTCGCTGACTGGTGCCTGGGTCGGAGTATAGGTGTAGCCGGTCAGCCAATTGATCGACAACATGAAGCAGTCGTCGACATAGCCGAGGCCGACGCGCGTCTGGTCGAATTGTTGGTTCACGATATCGTAGCGCGCCGAGCCGAGCACGATCCAGTTCGCGGTGACCTTGAACGATGCGCCGCCGAGAATGCCTTCGCGCCGAGTCAGGAAGCCCAGTTCAGGCTGCGCCGCGTAGTCGCCATATAGAAGCTGCAGCGTCCAGCGGTCGAAATTGGCGCGGCTTTCGAATTCAAGGCGCTGCGGGGTGAAGGTCTGTTGGTCGAAACGCCCCCGCGCGGTGAACGAATAGACCGAATTCGGTTGATAGCTGACGCGGCCGACATAGTCGGAAGCTCTTTTGTCGAGGCCGCTCTCAAGTCCGGTATTCGTTATGTCGGCCTGCTGAAACGAGTTCTGGCCGAACAGCGAGTAGGACTCTCCGAAGAGTACGTTGAGCGAGCCGGCGCGGTTGATCTGCGCCGTGTATTGGAAGCCCACATTGGCGCGGCTGCCGCCTTCGACGCGGTCATAGCCGGAATATTTGTCGATCGAAAACAAGTTCGAATCATCGAATACGAGACTTTGGGCGTCTTCGTTGGGGAATTTGCCGATGTCGGTCTCGTTCGGACGCAAGATGAGCTGGGCGATCGGCTCGACGGTCTGCGTGCCCCACGGTTGGACGTCGACGAAGGGATAGCGGTATTCGACGCCGACGGCGGGCATGGCGCGGGCAAGCTGGCTGTCGCCGGTGGCGATGAAATTCGACACACCCACTTGATTGTCGACCTGAAGCGACGCCACATCGCCGCGCAGCTGGAAGAACGGCGTAATCATCTGACCATTGTCGGTCACCAGAGTGCGCCGCCAATCGGCTTGCGCGGAAGCGCGCGTATAGGTCCCGGGTATCGCGCGCAGCAGACAGTTGGTCGAAACCGCGGTGTCGGCGGTCGGGCTTGCGCAGCCCCCGCCTTGCGAAGCGGTCACGTTGGTCGCGTCGAACTCCGCCTGCTGACGCGTGAGACTCGTCAAGTTGATCTTGTAACTGAATTCGCCGCCCAGCACCTGTTGGCCAAGCACGTTGGAATAATCGAGGACCGGATGAATGATCGGAATTTGGCCCTGATTGTCGAACTGGGAAAAGCCCAAATAGTACATCGATCGAACGTCGAAATAACTTCGATCGCCCGCGCCGGTCAGATAGAGCTGCGACACGCCCTCCGACGCGAGCCCGGTCTGGAACGGATCGAACGAGCCGGCGATGGAGCTGAGCTGATAGTCGTGCAGGAACTGGCTGTCGGTCATCAAGAGCCCGGTCCAGCCCCAGGTCCATTTGTCGTTGATGGCGAATTGTCCGGCAGACTGAATGAAGCCGCGGAAGTTCTGCGCGGTCGGGCTGTTCGCTCCGTCGCGGCCGGCGAAGTAACCGGGATCCAGCTGGTAGATGCCGGCAGCTCTGATCGAGTAGGAGCCGTCGAGCATGCGCTGCCGCCACTCGCCCTCGACCATCGCGCCTTGCTTGGTCGTCAGCATGGTGCCGAAGGTGAGGTCGTAATTGGGCGCGAGCGCCCAAAAATATTTCGGTTCGATACCGTAACCGAACTGCGACGTGCCGAACGAGATGCCGGGAAACAGAAAGCCGCTCTTGCGCTTCACGGTGGGATCGGGCGCCGACAAGAACGGGATATAGGCGACCGGGACACCGAAGAATTCGACGCGGGCGTCCTCAAAATAGAGCATCTTCTCGCCCTCGTCATGGATGATCCGGGCGGCCTGGACCTGCCAGAGCGGCGGCTTCTTCGGATCGTCCTTGCAAGGTTCGCACGCGGTGTAGACGCCGTTTTGCAGCACTGTGTAATTGCCCTTCGAGCGATCGGCGCGCGCGGCGGCAAAGCGGGTGTCGTCGGGCGTTTCCAGCCGCAGCGAATCGACAAAGCCGTCGCGATAGTCGTCGGTCAGATCGATCTTCTGGCCATAGGTGATCTTGCCGTCCGGCTCGGTCAGCCTGACATTGCCTTCCGCCACGAGCCGCTTGGTCTTTTGATCATAGATGACCTGGTCAGCTTCGATGGTCGCGCCGCCGTAATAGATTTGCACATTGCCGACGGCGGCGACCGAGTTGTTGGTATAGTCGTATCTGATCTCGGTCGCCTGCACGAGCATCGGCTGGTTCGACGCCGGCGCCGGCTTTTTCGGCGGCGGCGCCGGCCGCGGCGTAAAATGCAAGAGGCTGGTCGGGGCCTCCTGCGCGAACGAGCGATGAGGCACGAGCACAAAGCTCACGACGCATAGCAACAGCGCAGCGAGAGCTGTCGCACTCACTCGAACGCCACGACGCAGACTTGGACAGAGAGGGCTACGCCAACGCGCCACTACCCGTCCTCCTGGTACAACAACGCGACGAAACCAGTAAGGCCCCCGACCACAGCAGGAATCCATGCCGCCGCGACCGGCGACATGAGTTCGGACTTGCTCATGTCCTCGGTGATCTTCGCTAGGACGAACAGCAGAAAACCGGCCGAGATGCCGCTCAAAACCATCTTCTGTACGCCGCCGAACCGGAAGAAGCGCAAGCTCACGGAAGCGGCGAGCATAACCATGGCGGCGAGCAGGAACGGGCGCGCCAGGAGAAGCTGATATTGCAACCGGTAGCCCGCCGCACCGAGACCGGCACGGTCCGCCATCTCGATGTAAGTCGGGAGTTGCCAGAACGGCACGGTTTCCGGCGTGGCGAAGCTCTCGCGCACCTGTTCGAGCGTCAGATTGGTGGCAAGCCGGTAGCTGTCTTCAATGTCGGGTGCCTTGCCGTTGTAATAGACACGCGCGTCGTCAAGCTGCCAGTAGCCCTGCTGGAGCGCTGCGCTCTTGGCCTCGATGCGCGCTTGGAAATGGCCTTCGCTGTCGAAGGTGAAGATGCTGACGCCGCCGAGCGTCGCGCCTTGCTCGCGACTCGAACTGGCGTTGATGATGGCAGCACCATCGGCGCTCTTCTGGCGGACCCAGAAGCCGCTGACGTTCTCCTGCAACGCCGACAGGTTTTCGCCCTGCATGTCGGCTTCGAGACGCTTCGAGCGTTCGTGCAGCAACGCCGATATCGGATTGTAGACGGTGGTCGCGACCGTGCCGAAAACGAACGCCCCGATCATCGCTGGCGCCACGAATTGCCAGGCTGAAACGCCGGCGGCGCGCGCCACCACCAGTTCGAGGCGGCGCGACAGCGACAGGTAGCACGACATCGCGCCGACCAGGACCGAGAACGGCATGATGCGTTCGGTCAGCTGCGGGACGCGGTACATGGAAATTTTCGCGAGCAGCCATGCGGTGGCGTTCGGCCAATCGGCGCCGCGGCGCATCAATTCGACATAGTCGATCATCGCCGCCAAGGCGACGACGCCAATGAACGAGCCTAAGACCGAGCTGAGAAACCGCATGCCGAAATAGCGCGATAGCGTGCCGTTGATGATCATGGCTCGCTCCTCAGCTCGTTGCCTTGGCGATGCGATCGGTGACCGCGGTCGCCAGTTTCGACATTGCGGCCGCCGGTTCGACGGCGCGGCCGCGGCCGATCTGCCACAGGCCGCCGCCGATCGCCCCGAAGAGCGCGACATATTGCAAGGCCAAAACGCTCGGCACGTGCACCCCGACGATGACGCTGACGAAGCCGAGAAGCCGCAGCGTCGCGACGATGGTGATCATGCCCATCAGCGCCAGCGAGCGGCTTTGCCGCGTGGTCTGCGGCGGCCCGAGGAACGCAAAGGCCACGATGACGAATGCGATCGGATAGAGCGGCGTCGACAGGCGATCGTGCAGCTCGGAAAGATATTGGTCCGGCTGCGCCACATAGAGCGGATCGTCGGCCTTCGGCCACAACAGATCCCAGAGATATCTCTCGCGCACGGTATAGACGACGTTTCGCGCGCCGCCGGTGAATTGCGACAGATCGAATGCGTAGCGATCGAAGATCACGATGCGCGGGTCGCGCTGTCCGGCTTCGAGCCGTTGAATGCTGCCGGCCTGAAACACCAGGAACGAGCCGCTGTCGTTCTTCACGATCTCGCCTTGCTCGGCGAGGTAGGTCGAGTGCTCTTTCGGATCGCGGCGGTCGTCGACGAAGATCCCGACCAAAAGTCCGTCCTGACGCCGGTCGGCGATGTGGAAGGTCAGATTACCGCCGACGGTGGTGAAGCGGCCGGGCTGCACGATGTTGGTGAGAATGTCGGCGCGTACCTGCGCGCTCCAATCGCGCAGTGCACGCAAGCTGCGCGGTGAAACATAAGCGGCGATCACCGTCAGCAGAACCGAAACCATGACCGCAGCTATGATGAAGGGGCGCAATAGCCGCCACGGCGAAATGCCGGCGGCGTTCATCACGATGATTTCGGAATCCGAGCTCAGCTTATTGAGGACATGCGCGGACGCCATGACCAGCGCGATCGGCGCGATCATCATGACCAGAAGCGGAATGATCAGGCCGGTGATGCCGACAAACACGAGCAGGGTCTGCCGCTGACTCGTGATCAGGTCGAATTCGCGCATCGCCTGCGTGAACCAAGTCATGACGGTCAAGCTGACAAGGGTTATCAAGAACGCGCTCATGGTGGCGCGAAACATGTAGCGGCCGATCGACCCCATCGGACTGAACTTCCCCGCTGCCGGTCCGCGCGATGATGGCGCCGGTCCCCCCCGACGCTGCATCACCCGGTGAACCGAGCTCCCCAGAGCGGTCATTTTCATGCGATCACAAAGTGGCTTCGCCAAGGCAAACCTATTGAACATGCACACTAAAGCGTTAATACGGCCGTTTGATAAAGGCGACGCCGCAAAGTGCTGTTTTTTGGACCCGAAAGGGCACTTTGCACGTTGCCGCGGTCCGGTTCATAACGTCGATGTCATAACGCCAAGCTGGTCCCCGTCCCGGGCCCGAAAATGTTCCCTGAGTGATCTCAAGCGTCCCCCAAGCGTTTCCCGAAGCGTTCGCCGAAGCGTTCCCCGAAGCGTTCCCCGAAGCGTTCCCTATGTGATCCCGCAGGGCGTCCGCGTGGGGCCGCAAAGGATCGATCCAAAGGATTGCCTCATGCCCGCCGCCCTCAAATTCGGATTTACTTCCCTTGCGCGCCCGCGCGGGGTTCTCGTTGTGTTCTGTGAAGATAACCTCAAATTCGGCCCGGCGACCCAACGGACTCTCGCGCCGTTAGGCGATCTCATTCGCCGCGCAGCCGCGGCCGACCGCTTCACCGGCAAGCAGGGATCGAGCCTCGACATTGTCGCGCCATCCGGGCTGAACCTGCCGCGGGTGGTGGTCTTGGGCGTCGGCAAAGAGAGCGAATTGAAATCGCGCGACATCGTCAAGCTCGGCGGGATTGCCATGGGCAAAGTTCCAGGGGCCGCGCCGAAGGCGACGATTTTTGCCGAATTCGGCTCCGGTGCGCTCAAGGCCAATCAAGTCGCGGATCTGGCGCTAGGCGCAAGGCTGCGCGCCTACACGTTCGATCTCTACAAGACCAAGCGCAAAGACGACGACGTGCGGCCAAGCAAAATCGAGGTGAACTTTGCCTGCGCCGGCCCCGCCGCAGTTGAGAAAGCGTGGGCGAAGTCCTCGGCCATCGCCGAAAGCGTCGTGTTCGCGCGCGACCTCGTCAACGAACCGGCCAATGTGCTCTATCCCGGCGAATTCGCGCGCCGCGTGACCGGCCTGTCGAAGCTCGGAATCAACGTCGAAGTGCTTGACGTGCCGGCCATGCGCAAGCTCGGCATGGGCGCGCTTCTCGGTGTCGGCCAAGGCTCGGTGCACGAATCGCGTCTTGTTGTCATGCGCTGGAACGGCGGCAAGCGCGGCGCCGAACCTATCGCCTTCATCGGCAAGGGCGTGTGTTTCGATAGCGGCGGCTTATCGATCAAGCCGGCGGCGGGCATGGAGGACATGAAGGGCGACATGGCGGGCGCGGCTTGCGTGGTCGGCCTGATGCGCGCGCTCGCCGCGCGCCACGCCAAGGTCAACGCCGTCGGCGCGATCGGGCTTGTGGAAAACATGCCGGACGGCAAGGCGCAGCGGCCTGGCGACATCGTCAAGACCATGTCGGGGCAGACGATCGAGATCATCAATACCGATGCAGAAGGCCGTCTCGTGCTCGCCGACGTGCTGCACTACGTCAACAAGCGCTTCAAACCGAAATTCATGGTCAATCTGGCGACGCTCACCGGCGCCATCATCGTCGCGCTCGGCCAAGAATATGCCGGCATGTTCTCGAACGACGACAAATTGTCCGAGCGTTTGACGAAATGCGGCGAAGCGGTTGGAGAGCGGTTATGGCGGATGCCGCTCGGGCCCGAATACGACAAGATGATCGATTCCAAATTCGCCGATATGAAAAATACCGGCGGCCGCTGGGGCGGCGCCATCACGGCAGCGCAATTGCTGCAACGCTTCGTCGCCAAAACACCATGGGCGCATCTCGACATCGCCGGCACCGCGATGGGCTCGCCGCAGACCGATATCAACAAGAGCTGGGCGTCCGGCTGGGGTGTTCGGCTGCTCGATCACCTCGTCGACGAATATTACGAGCGGTGAGGGCGGCGGCTTTAAAGGCGTCTGAATGACGGAAATCCTCTTCTATCAACTCAAGGGCCAGACGCCCGAGCAGGTGTTGCCGGCGCTCTTGCAAAAATCGCTCGAGCGCGCCTGGCGCGTCGTGGTGCAGGCGTCGTCCGACGAGCGCGTCGAGGCGCTCGACGCGCATCTGTGGACGTGGCGCGACGATAGTTTCCTGCCGCACGGAACGTCCCGCGACGCCGAGGCCTCGGCGCAGCCGATTGTGCTCACCTCGGGCGAGGAAAATCCCAACGGTGCGACGGTTCGCTTCCTCGTCGACGGCGCGAATATGGCGGACGATACCGCCGCTTATGAGCGCGTCGTTATGCTGTTCGACGGCGACGATCCGGACGCAGTTGAAACCGCGCGGGCGCGGTGGACCAAGGCCAAAGCGGCGGGCGCCGAGGTGACTTATTGGCGCGTTGACGACAACGGGCGATGGCAGCGCCAAGCCTGATCGGATACAGATCAAAAGTGAAATCAATAAATTCTTTTATCGTACTGATATAACACATTTTTTTATGCCTTAATCATATAGCCGTTCGGCCGCTACAAACGCCCGTTTGAGGCATTATATATTTTGCTCGTTTGTTGGTTTGGATGGTATAGTCGGCTCCATGAATAAGCGTTCAGTCAAGAAGAAACGGCCCGCCAAGGCGAGTCGGAGTGCAACGGTTCGCAAGTCATCCCCTCGCGCCGCCGCCCCGCGCAAGCTTGCTTCGCGTCAGCCGGCAAATAAGCTTGCTTCGCGTCAGCCGGCACAGTCAGCGCCGGTTCGGGCGGCAAAAGCGTCCAGCACGTCGAAAACTTCAGGCACGCAGAGGATCACCGGCGCGGTGAAAGTCACCCGGATGATGAGAATTTCCGACGTTGTCCGGATTCCCGACGCCGAAAAGATCGTGTCCGCGGACGTCGCGACCGTGTCGGTTGCCGAGGTGACGGCGATCGGCCGGCCGCTGCGCACGCACAGATTTCGCGTCGGCCAGACCGTGTCTTACACATCGAGCCCGATCAGCCGACCGGGCGCGAGCGGAAGCTATCA
The DNA here is from genome assembly GCA_035642635.1 of Xanthobacteraceae bacterium. Classification (GTDB taxonomy): domain Bacteria; phylum Pseudomonadota; class Alphaproteobacteria; order Rhizobiales; family Xanthobacteraceae; genus BOG-931. Next base: position 6,636 of record DASQRX010000154.1, on the reverse strand, counting down.
GGTCGTGAGACTGTTGCCGTCGGACGGTGACGATTACCAATATCGCATCAAGAATCCCGGCGAGGCATTCGAGCGCGTCGCCAAGGAAAGTCAGCTCGAACTCGAGCACTGAGCGGCGGCTTGGGGACCGACTTTGGCGCGCGCCGCCACCGCGCCATAGTTTGCTGCAATAGAGAATTGCTGAGGGACGGAGTGCGGTCTTAGTTCCGCACGAAGGCGGCAGGTTTGGGGGGCTGGGATTGATGTTCGGCCTTGATCCCGACATCGGAAATTCGGCGCTTCGGCTGTGGGTCGCCGCAGGCTCTGCGGCGCTCCTGGTTTTTGTATGTACGCTGGCATTCGATTGGACGCGGACCCGCGTGGCGCGCGTCGGCGTCGTCGTGGTCGGCGCGCTGCTTGGCGCGACTTTGGCCTGGGCCTTCCTCAACGCTGCAACTGTGCACGACCAGAGCGCCGAACGGCGGGCGCTCGAAGCGCGCGCGACGCAGCTCAGCGTCCAGGCGCTCGCGCCCGGCTCGCCGCTCGCTTGCCTCGACGGGCTCGCCGGCGACAATGTCGAAGCGGCTTGCGAGCGGGCGCTGTTTGCCACGCCGGTGACGGTCGCGACGGCAACGACCTATGTGGCGGCACGGCTCGCTTTGCTCGCGGATATGACGGCCTATACAAGGCGCGGCGGCGGCAATATCGACGGTGCGCTTCAGCCGCTCCGCCGCGCACTGCAGGCCGACCGCTTCGGCTTTGTGGCACATATGCTCGCGGTGCGCGACGGCTGCACCAGCGATAATTGCAACGCGCTCGCGCTGTTGCCGGATGCGAGCAAGGTGCGCGCCAATCTGAACGTGCGGACGCTCGATCGTTATTTGGACCACTATCTGACCGCATGGGCGCAGTCGCCGGGCGTGCCGGTTGCCGACGCAACCGCGCTGCCGCCGCCCGGCGAGGCCGCCGCGCCGCCGCGCAAGAGCGCGCTCAATATCGACTTCCCCTCCGCGGATTCCATTCCGGCGGTCAGCATCATGAATCCCGAGCCCAAGGGCGGCCCACCGTCGCCGAGCGCCGCGGCGGCTGCCGTTGCGGCCGGAGCGCAAACCAGCGCGCGCGTGGTCGGGCCGCAGCCGATGCCGACGATGCCGACATCGGCGCCGACAACGGCGTCGGCGTCGCAGCCGGCGTCGTCGAAGAGCAAGCGTAAGCAGGCGGCCAATCCGCCGGCGCAGACCGGCTCGCCTGCCGCCCCGCAAGCCGCCGCGACGGATCCGGTCTGGAATCCGGGGGCGAAGCTCGCCTCGCCGCAGGGCAGCATGCCCGCGCCGCAACCCGCGGCCAGCGCCGCGCCGGCTCCGGCTGCGCCGTCCGGCGGCGTGCCCCTTGCCGGTGCGCCGGTTCAGCTTAATCCGTTCACGTCGCAGCCGCAGGCGAGCGGCAACGGGGCGGCGCGCACGCAGTGATTTGAGCTGCTCCTTTTCGATCGCCAGACCCTATCCATCGCCAGACCCTTGCGATCGCTACGACCCCCCTAGCCGGCAGACGCCGCGCCGCCAGAGCATGATCCGGAAAAGTGGAAACCGGTTTTCCGAAAAGATCATGCTGCAGCGAAAAACCTAGACCATGATCCGATTAAACCCGCTCGGATCATGGTCTAGGATGCCGGCGCATGTTCAAATCCGTCCTCATTGCCAATCGCGGCGAGATCGCCTGCCGCATCGCGCGCACCGCAAAGCAGCTCGGTCTGCGCACCATTGCGGTCTATTCGGCCGCGGACGCGCAGGCGCTGCATGTGCGGCTGTGCGATGAAGCGCTCTTCATCGGCGAGGCCGAGCCGCGGTTGAGCTATCTCAACATCGAACGCCTGATCACTGCGGCGAAAAAGTCTGGAGCCGAATGCGTGCATCCCGGCTACGGTTTTTTGTCTGAGAATGCCGACTTCGCCGACGCCTGCGCGAAAAACGGCATCGTCTTCGTCGGCCCGCCGGCGGAAGCGATCCGGGCGATGGGTCTCAAGGATCTCGCCAAAGCGCTGATGGAGAAAGCGCGGGTGCCGGTCGTGCCCGGCTATCACGGCGAGCGGCAGGAGACGAAATTCCTCAAGGAGAAGGCCTACGAGCTCGGCTATCCGGTGCTGATCAAGCCTTCGGCCGGCGGCGGCGGCCGCGGCATGCGGCGCGTCGACAAGCACGCCGATTTCGACAGCGCGCTCGAAGGCGCGGTGCGCGAGGCGCAATCCTCGTTCGGCTTGGGCCGCGTCTTGATCGAGAAATATATTTCGTCGCCGCGGCACATCGAATTTCAGGTTTTCGCCGACAATTTCGGCAATGCCATTCATCTCGGCGAACGCGATTGCTCGCTGCAGCGGCGGCATCAGAAGGTCATCGAGGAATCGCCCGCGCCGGGCATGACGGCGGAGTTGCGCGGAAAGATCGGCGCCGCTGCGGTCGAGGCCGCCAAGGCCGTCGGCTATAGCGGCGCCGGCACCGTCGAATTCGTCGCCGACGGCTCGAAGGGGCTGCGCGCCGACGCCTTCTGGTTCATCGAAATGAATACGCGGCTTCAGGTCGAGCATCCGGTGACCGAGGCAGTCACCGGCCTCGATCTCGTCGCGTGGCAATTCCGCGTCTCCGCGGGCGAAAAACTGCCGCTCGCGCAAAACCAGATCCGCCTCGAGGGCCACGCCATCGAGGCGCGCGTCTATGCCGAGGATCCCGAGCACGGCTTTTTGCCGTCGACCGGCGCGATCGTTGAGCTGGACTTGCCCAAAGACATCCGCGTCGACTCTGGCGTCGAAGCGGGCGGCGAGGTGACGCCGTATTACGACGCCATGATCGCCAAGCTGATCGCGCATGCGCCGTCTCGCGAAGCGGCGCTTGATCGCCTCGTCATGGCGCTCGATCGCACGCTGATCGCCGGCCCGCGCAGCAATGTGGCCTTCCTGGCGAAACTCTGCCGCGCCGACGCGTTTCGCCACGGCAAGGTCGATACCGGCTATATCGATCGCAATCTTGCGGCGCTAGGCGCCGTGCCGCAGGAGCCCGACAAGGCGGCCGCGGCTCTCGGCACGGCGCATTTGCTCGCCGGCGCGCGCGAGGCGGCGCTCCTCGATGAGGCCACGGACGATTTCGCTTCGCCATTGTCCGATTCCCCCTGGACCGCGCGCGACGGTTTTCAACTCGGCGGCGTTCGTTCGGTCGCCGTTCCGATCGTGGTTGATGGCGAGACTGCAAACGCCACTGTTACCTACGGCCGCGATGGCGCCCACGTCGCGGTCGACGGCGTGGTAGCGGCGACGGACGGCAAGGTGTTCGAAGCTGGCGGCGACGCGTATGTGCTGCGACATGGCCGCCAAACGCGCGTCGGCTTGAAGGATTTTTCCGCGCCGGCGGTCGCCGGAAGCGGTGGCGACGGTGTCATCAAGGCCCCGATGCACGGCAAAGTGCTCGAAATCTTGGCGCAGGTTGGGGATCGCGTCACCGCCGGCCAACGTCTTGCCGTGATTGAGGCGATGAAGATGGAGCATACGCTGCGCGCGCCGTTTGACGGCGCGGTGACGCAGCTTTCTGTGGGCGGCGGCGCGCAAGTTGTGGAAGGCGCGCAAATCATGGTGCTCGAACCGGACCAGAAGGCGATAGAATAAATCCATGCCGTTGAACCTCATCAAACTTTGCGTCGGCGCTGACTCGGTCAGTGACCTCGAAGACTGGATCAAGCAAAAGCTCAAAGAAAAGCGGAAGCGCGGCGAAAAGCCCGAACACATCCACAGGACGCGGATGGTGCCCAAACGCGCCGACGAACTCACCGCCGGCGGCTCGCTCTACTGGGTCATCCGCGGTGAGGTCATGTGCCGCCAGCGCATCCGCGACATCAGGCCCTTCGTCGACAAAGACGGGATCGGCCGCTGCGGCATCGTGCTCGAGCCCAAGCCGGTCCTGGTCGAGCCGCGGCCGTTCCGTGCCTTCCAGGGCTGGCGCTACTTGGCCGAGAAGGACGCCCCGCGCGACCTTGCCAAGGTCGTCAAAGGCGCCGCCGCCATGCCGGAAACGTTGCGGCGGGAGCTGCGCGAGCTCGGCCTGATGTGAATGGGCTCTCTCCCGCCGTCCTGCAAGCGGCGCATAGCGATTTTCAAACCGATGAACTAAACTCCGCAACAACGGCACGATAGCCGCGGAGCAAGAATAATGATCATTGGAAGTGAGAAGGACGTCACCAAGGTCGTACTGAAGGAATACGAGCGGATCAAAAATCCGCGCCTGCGCGAACTCATCGGCGCGCTCATTCGCCACCTCCACGAATTCGCCCGTGAGGTGAAGCTCACCGAAGAGGAATTCCAGGCCGCCGTCGCCTATATCATTGCGCTCGGCAAGAACTCGACCGAAACCCATAACGAAGCCGTGCTGATGTCCGGCTCGCTCGGTTTCTCGACGCTGATCTGCCTCCTCAACAACGGCGATCGCGGCCAGACCGAAACCGACGCCAATCTGCTCGGCCCGTTCTGGCGCATGGATTCGCCGCCGACCAAGAACGGCGACACCATCGTGCGCTCGCCGACACCGGGCGAGGAGCTGTTCGTCGATGCCTGGTTCAAGGACAAGCAAGGCAAGCCGATCGCCGGCGCCGAGGTCGATATCTGGCACTCCTCGACCGAAGGCTTTTACGAGAACCAGGATCCAGTCCAGGCGGACATGAACTTGCGCGGCAAGTTCACGACCGACAAGGACGGCCACATCAATTTCCGCAGCATCAAGCCGGCCGGCTATCCGATCCCGATCGACGGCCCGGTCGGCGAATTGTTGCGGGCGGCGGGGCGGCACAATATGCGGCCCTCGCATCTGCATTTCCTGGTCTACAAGCCCGGCTTTAAGACGCTGGTGTCGCAGATCTACGATCCGAACGACAAGAATCTCGAGACCGACGTGCAATTCGGTGTGACGCGCCACCTCATCGGCAATTACGTGCGTCACGATGGCGCGTGCCCGCACGATCCGAAGGTCAAGGCGCCGTGGTATTCGCTCGAGCACAACTTCGTCATGGAGAACGGCACGGCGCGGCTGCCGCGGCCGCCGATCACCGGCAAGGCGCAAGGCGAACGGCCGGCCATTCCGCATCTCGAGCCGGCGTAATTTTTTCTCCCCATAGGGGAGGGCACAGCAAAACCGGGAGGAAGTCACATGTTGCGTCGTCGCACAGTTTTGAAGGGAATGGCCGCGAGTGCGGCGGGAAGCTTGCTGGCGCGTCCCGCCATCTCGGCCGACACCACGCTCAAGATCGGCTGCAGCCTGCCGCTTTCCGGCGCGGGGTTCGCCGTGGTCGGCAAGCTCCTCACCGGTGGGCTCAAGGTCTACCAGCAGCAGCATGGCGACACCGTCGCCGGCCGCAAGATCGAGTTCATCATCCGCGACGACGCCGGCGTTGCCGACAATGCCCGCCGCCTGGTCCAGGACATGATCGTCAACGACAAAGTCGAAATGGTCGCCATGGGCATCACGCCGACGACGCTCGCCATCGCCCAACTGGTGACCGAGGCGAAGATCGCGACGCTGTCGATGAGCTCGGGCGCCTCGATTACCACAACCAAGTCGCCGTATTTCGTGCGGGCCGGCTTCATCGTCGCGCCGCAGGCCTGGACCATGGCCGAATGGGCGATCAAGAATGGCTCGAAGCGCGTCGTCACTTTGGTCAACGACTGGGCGCCGGGAACGGAAGCCGAAACCGCGTTCAAGACGCGGTTCACCCAAGTCGGCGGCGAGATCATCGAATCGCTGCGCGTGCCGCTCGCGAGCCCCGACTTCGCGCCGCCCCTGCAACGCATCGCCGACCTCAAGCCCGACACCGCCTTCATCTACTTCCCGGGTCCGCAGGCGCCGATTTTCACCCGGCAGTTCGCCGAAAAGGGCCTCGGCCAAACCGGCATCAAAATCATCGGACCGGGCGATCTGTGCGACGACGACAGCCTCGACAATGCCGGCGATCAGATGATCGGGCTGATCACCGCCGGCTACTATTCGGCGGCGCACGATTCTCCGCTCAGTAAGACCTACCAGGCCGACTTCCAAAAGATGAACGGCTTGCGCGGCGACTTCACGTCGCTCGGCGCCTATGACGGCCTGCATCTGATCTACGAAGCGCTGAAGAAGACCGGCGGCGATACCGACGGCGACAAATTGATTGCCGCCATGAAAGGCATGGCCTTCGAAAGCCCGCGCGGCCCGATCTCGATCGACCCGGCGACCCGCGACATCGTCAGCAACATCTACATCCGCAAGGTCGAGAAGATCGACGGGCATCTTTGGGCCAAGGAGTTCGAGACCTTCCCCAACGTCAAAGATCCGATGAAGAGCTGAAAGTTGTTCTCCCCCGTTTTCACGGGGAGGACAAATCAACACGCCGCGCTACTGCTCCCCGCTCGCAACGCCGAAGAGCGGCGCAACGAAATTGGCCCAGAACAGATAGCCGCCCATCAGCGTGAGCATCAGCCCGACGATGACCATCCGCAAGAACACATGATGGACCAGGAACGCTTCGGCGCCGAGCAAATACAAACCGCCGAGCAGCATCGCCGTTGCGGCGGTGAAGATCAGGATCGTTCGCAGGACCAGGTATATTTTTACAATCGGCTTGGGGACATTCATCGGCAAACACCACGGG
>DASQRX010000153.1:0-11026 GCA_035642635.1 Xanthobacteraceae bacterium | reverse complement strand
CGCCGGCGCCGCGGTGGCGCGCCTGCCGGATTGGATTATACTTGCTTTGACGATGGCTGGGATGTTTTCGCAAGACGGTCTCAAGACAGACGGCTGTCTTAAAACACATCATCTCAAAGCGCGCTCGATTGCGGGCGTGAGGTGGATCAGGCGCCGGATATTTCGGCGCTGGATGTTGTGAGGCCGCGATGACCAAAACGATTGAAAAGCCGCGCACCAAGACAAAGACGCGCACCAAAACCCAGCGACCGCCGCTCTATAAGGTGATCCTGCTCAACGACGATTACACGCCGCGCGAATTCGTCGTGCAGGTGCTCAAGGCGGTGTTTCGCATGAACGAGAGCCAAGCCTATCGGGTGATGATGACCGCGCATCAGCGCGGCGCCTGCGTGATCGCGGTGTTCACCCGCGACGTCGCCGAGACCAAGGCGAAGGAAGCGACCGAGCTCGGCAAAATGAACGGCTATCCCTTGTTTTTCACCACCGAGCCTGAAGAATAAATTTGGCCGGAAGAATAATTATTTGCCGCCGCCATCACTTGCCGCCACCTTGGATCGACACGCGGTTCGGTCCGAAATTGATCGACATGCCCTGCGGCGGGTGGCGATCCTGATAGAGCTGATAGCTCAACACGGCGACGGCAACCACGAATGCACCGATGACGAGATAAAGCATGTTGCTGCGCGACACGGCCGATCGCTCCACTGATGAATCCGAAACGATGATAGCCACCGCCCCCGCCGAAGCGAAGCGCGCCGCCGCAATATCATGTTGATAGATGGCGCGCGTCCCCACCCGTCACGCGAAGGCTCGCGGCTAACCTTCGAGCGTTTGCACGAGCCATGGCCGCAGCTCCGGCGGCACGTCCGGCCGCGCCGAAATTGCGGCGGCAAGTTCCTTGTCGCCGTTGAGGCCAATGACCAGCCTGGCGAAGCCAGCTTCCGACAACTTCGCTTTCGGATTCTTGATGAGCCTGAGCTTGATCGCGCGGTCGCCGCGCTTGAGCAGAACATCGGTGACGGTCTCGCCGATCTTCGGCCGCGCAGCGATGGCCATGAGCATTCGGGGCTCGGTCTTTTCGGCGATATCGACGAGATCTTTATCGCGCAGCGATGGCGACAGCGCGATGACCGGCCCGCTGATGGAGCTGTCGCTATGACGGGCGAGCGTGCCGAGAACCTTGGCGGGGCCTTTCTCCACCGGGGCGAGGGCCGCGGCCACTTCCGCCAGCGCCGCCCGGTCACTCTTCTTGAGCAGCCGGAACAGGACCTCGTCGAACACGTCGGTCTGGTCGGTATTGCAGACTTCGGCGTTGCTCAGGAACAATTCGATCATTTGACGCAACGCGTCGCGCCGCCAGGGTTCAGGAGCCCGGATCAGCGACCTGTCGAGTTCCGCGAGCAGCGACTGCGCGGCAGGCGTCATCTTATTTACGCCTCGACCTTATTTTTCCCTGGGTAATTCCAAACGGACGCCGATCGTACCTGTTTCCCGGATTCGCAGGAAGCGCCCAAGCTCGGTTTCCCCAATTAGGCGGTGTAGATTGCGCGCCAAGGTTGTAACGAAGCAGAGCGCGCTGGTCAGAGCATCCTACGCGCCCACTTAATGCTGGCTTAAAGACCTCGATGTCCGCTTCAGGAACTGGCCGAAACTTACCGGAATGATGCGCCCAGCCCGCAGCCATCATCGTCTCCACTGTCGGCCGGCCAGATTAGTCCAACGTGTAACCAGACTAGTTCAACGTGCAAGAAGCGCAGGATTCAAATTTTGCGCGTAGAGAGCTGTGCTCCGGCGGGGCGAAACCTTTTGCCGATCAGCAAGGCCGGATTATGGTTTTCACAAAACCCGCGACCCGCGCCGCGGATTTGAACGCGGCCGCCTCAACGGACGACCAAGTTGAACAACGGACGTCGTAAAGGCCGATGATATTTCGGCCCATGAATAACCTACCGCCCAACCTACCGCCCAATTTCCTGACCAAACTCCTGCACCGCTATTTTTCCTTCGACGGCCGCCTAGCGCGGCTGCCGTTCTTTATTCGCACCCTCTATCTCAACATTGCCTGGGGCGTGCTGACTTTTGCCAACATGCCGCTGTTCCTGAACGGCAGCCGCATATTGTGGTGGACTGGCGTCATCGGGGTCATCTTGAGCCTCGCGCTTTTCGGCGCCGGCCTCGCGTCAGTCTTCGTGCGGCGCGTGCACGATTTGGGATTTTCCGGCTGTCACACCATCTGGGTTCTTGCCGCCGAGCTTGTCTGGACGGTGCTGAGCTACGGACCGGCCAGGGGCATTCTTTTGGGCCTGCCGCTTTTGGCGGTCGACCTGTGGCTGACATTCTGGCCGGGCAATGCCGGCGCCAATCGCTTCGGCGAAGCGCCGGCGTGAGGATCGTAGCCAGATGGAGCCAGCAGTTACTTCACGCCGACCAATTCGACGTCGAAGATCAACGTCGAATTGGTCGGCGGAATCACACCGCCGGCGCCGCGCGCGCCGTAAGCGAGCTCCGGCGGAATGATCAGCGTGCGCTTGCCGCCTATTGGCTGTTCAGAATCATGCACTACGCGCGCCGCCCCGGGATGCGATAGGCCATACGAGCGTGGCCGGCGCAGTATGGAAGTCCTCCAACCGCCTCGTTCCCGCAAAAAACAAAAGCGGTTGCGCTGCCGTTGCTCATCGGCCAGCGGCACTTGCACGCGGCAAGTTCGAGCAGCGAGCAGGGCCGGGTGCTTTCGACGGACGCGGTCGCGGCGACATTGGTTAGGTCTGCGTTGGTGGCTCTGTCAGGCGAGGCGCGGTCGGCGAAGATCAGTCGCAGCAGCTGACGTTGCGATGAGGGCCGCGAACGCCGCGCGCGCGGCGCGTGTTCGCGTGCGGGCCCAGACACGGACCCAGACACGGGCCGGCCGGGCGACAGGCCGAGCCGGTGAATTTTGCCGATGACGGAGTTGCGGGTGACGCCGATCTCGGCGGCGATCTCGCTGCAGGTCAGACCTGTAGCGATGCAGGTTCGGAGCTGTTCGACCCGCTCCGGGGTCCAGGTAGCGATGGTCATGAACGGCCTCGTTGCGCCGCGGCCTATTCTGGGCCGCCGGGAGGCGAAGACCGCGCACAACGGCTGCGAGCGACGGGAATTATTGCCTAGGCCGACCGGTGGCGACGGCGCGTAACCCCACGGTCACCGAATCGCATCCGCGCTGCGGCGATAAAACCCGCTGCTTTATGACCCGGAATTTCTTGGATCCGGGACAGCTTAAGCGTGTTGAGCGAAAACCCTCGCTGAGACCAACCGTTTCACGATTCGACTCGCCTGCCAATAGTTAAAATGCCATTATAATCCAGTTTTAAACTATAGGTATATGTTCTCATGGCGCGGCCCGAAAACCGCTCGGAAGCGCGAGCGCTGAGTCTCACTCTGCCGATCGAAACCTTCAACTACCTGGTGCTCTTGGCAACGCTTGGAAAGCTCGGACGCACCGAGAATGAAGTCGCCACCCATATTCTGGTGCGCGAGGCTTATGCCATGCACGCGCGCGGCTTCCATGAAATACGCATCCCGCCGCCGACGGATGAGGGGGCGTGAGAGAACGCTCGCGACCGCGTCACTTCACGCCGACGAGCTCGACGTCGAAGATCAACGTCGCATTCGGCGGAATGACGCCGCCGGCGCCGCGCGAGCCGTAGGCGAGTTCGGGCGGAATGATCAGCGTGCGCTTGCCGCCGACTTTCATGGTCGCCACGCCTTCGTCCCAGCCGGCGATCACCTGATGCTGGCCGATCGGGAACGAGAACGGCTGGCCGCCATGATCGAGGTTGCTGTCGAACTTCGCGCCCTTTTTGCCATTCTCGTAGAGCCAGCCGGTATAATTCATCGCGCAGGTCTGGCCGGGCTTTGGCGAAGCGCCGGTGCCGACTTTGAGGTCGATGATTTTCAGGCCGGATGGCGTGGTTGTCACGGGTTGGGCGCTCGCGGGTGTAAGGGAGGCGGCAAGCGCGGCCAAAGCACTGGCGTATGTAAAGTCTCGGCGTGTGAAAGCGCGCATCTCATGCCTCCTTGAGAATGACAGGGCCGCGTTAACGCACGTCTGGAAGGGCGGTGCAAGGATGCAGCAGTAGCCTCGATTGCGCTACGCTCCATCGCGGCTACGCTCTTCCGGGATGGCGCAGGTTCTCCCGGCCACTATGGAAAAAAGCAACATGTCCGATAAAGCCGACTTGAGCGTCGAAGATCTTCACGCGCGGATGCTGAAGAAACAGCTTTGGGTCGTCATGACCCGGGCTGTGGCGCCGCCGGAGGAAGTACGAAAGTATCTCAAGGCGCATCTGCAACATCAGATCGCGCTCGAGAAGGCCGGCATCATGTATGGCGCGGGCCCCGCGACCAGGCCCGGCGAAACCGCGGCCGCGTTCGGGCTGATCATCATCCGCGCCAAGGACGAGGCCGAGGCGCGCCGGATTGCCGACTCTGACCCGATGCACACTTCCGGCGTGCGCCGCTACGAACTGTTTTCGTGGTCGCTCAACGAAGGCCGGGTCAATGTGGCGTTGAGCTTTTCGGATCAGACTTTTTCGTTCGAGTAGCGCGCTGCGGCATCGCTTAGCGAGTGCTGTGACCAGGATGCCCGTAGCATCGAATGGTGAAAGAGTTCGGGCTTGTCACTTGCGTGACGACGAAATCTGATCGCGGTCGCTGATTGGCGCCCGTGATCTCACTATGCGGCAGATCGATCGCAGGAATTTCGCACGCGCTCGGGTCCGGCGATGGCGAGCGCAGCCAATCGAGCGTCACGGCGAGCAGTGCAAAGAGAGCTATCAGTGCGGCAATCAATAGAGCGGACGGATGTCGGCGTTGCTGGCGCTCAACTTCTCCAATTACGTTTTCGTAAGTCGTATCGTTCATTGGCAGATTCTTTTCCAGCAAATCCGCGTGGCCGACTGGCTGCTCTTACGAACACCCAGTCGTGCTTCCACACGTATCGCACTTCAAGCACGTGCCGTTCCGCACGAGGGTGAAATTCCCGCACTCGCCGCAGGCTTCGCCCTCGTAGCCCTTAGCCCGGGCTTCGGCGCGTTTTTCCGCCGCGGCTTGTTTGGCGTTGGCGCGGACGTCGAAGCGTTGCTCGAGCGCTTGCGCCGGCGAGAGTTTTTGCTCGGGTTCGGCCTTCAGCGCCGTGGCGCCTGCCGTTTCGCTGCGCGCGCCGGAGACGGAGAGCGCCGTTACGTTCGAGGTCCCACCCCGGCCTTCGGCCGACCCACCGCCAGCAGGGGAGGTTGACGTGGCGTCCACACTGCCTTGGCCGCCTTGCATGACCTTGAGCCGGTCGGTGCGCGAGCGGGTCAGGCCCTTCGACACAAAGCGCGTGTCGGGCGTGGGCTTGCCTTCGTCGACGCCCTTGCCGAGGGCGTCAAAACCTTCGCCGCTCGGATCGACATGGGCGAGATCGAACCGCGACAGGTAGCTCACCGCGAGCTCGCGGAATACGTAGTCGAGGATCGAAGTTGCGTATTTGATCGAGTCATTGCCCTGCACCGGGCCTGACGGCTCGAAGCGGGTGAACGTGAAGGCGTCGACATATTCGTCGAGCGGCACGCCGTATTGCAGGCCGAGCGACACCGCGATGGCGAAGTTGTTGAGGAGCGAGCGCAGCGCCGCGCCTTCCTTGTGCATGTCGACGAAGATCTCGCCGATCCGGCCGTCGTCATATTCGCCGGTGCGCAGATAGAGCTTGTGGCCGCCGACCACGGCTTTTTGGGTGTAGCCCTTGCGCCGATCCGGCATGCGCTCGCGCTCGCGCATCACGACGATGCGCTCGACGACTTTCTCGACGATCTTCTCGGAGAGGCCCGCCGCGCGCGCCGCCGCCGGCTTGTCGAGGAAGGCTTCGACGACATCGTCGTCCTCGTCCTCGTCGGCGATGAGCTGCGATTGCAGCGGCTGCGACAGCTTTGAACCGTCGCGATAGAGCGCGTTGGCTTTGAGCGCCAGCCGCCAGGACAACAGATACGCCGCCTTGCAATCCTCGACGGTGGCGTCGTTCGGCATGTTGATGGTTTTCGAGATGGCGCCCGAGATGAACGGCTGCGCCGCCGCGAGCATCCGGATATGGCTCTCGACCGAGAGGAAACGCTTGCCGGTGCGGCCGCACGGATTGGCGCAGTCGAACACCGCGTAATGCTCGGGCTTGAGATGCGGCGCGCCTTCGACCGTCATGGCGCCGCAGACATGGATGTTAGCCGCCTCGATCTCGCGCTTGGTGAAGCCGAGATGGGCGAGGAGGTCGAAGCTCGGTGCGGCGAGGTCTTGCGCGTCGACGCCGAGTTCGTCTCGCAGGAAGTCGGCGCCGAGCGTCCACTTGTTGAACGCGAACTTGATGTCGAACGCGGTTGGCAGCGCCTTTTCCACTTTCTCGATCGCTTCGGGCGTAAAGCCCTTGACTTTGAGCGTGGTGTGGTTGATGGCCGGCGCTTGCCCCATCGTGCCGTGACCGACGGCGTAAGCCACGATCTCGGCGATATCGCTCTCGCCATAGCCGAGCACGCGCAGCGCTTCCGGCACGGCACGGTTGATGATCTTGAAGTAGCCGCCGCCGGCGAGCTTCTTGAATTTCACCAGCGCGAAGTCGGGCTCGATGCCGGTGGTGTCGCAATCCATGACGAGACCGATAGTGCCGGTCGGCGCCACCACGGTCGCCTGCGCATTGCGGTAGCCATGCGCTTGCCCGAGCGCGAGCGCGCGGTCCCAGGCCAACTTGGCATGTTCGGACAGTTTCGCGTCGGGGCAGGATTTGTGATCGAACGGCACCGGCGGCGTCGTCATCTGTTCGTAGCCGGTGCGCTCGCCATAAGCGGCGCGGCGATGGTTGCGCATCACGCGCAGCATCGACTCGCGGTTCTCCGCAAACAGCGGGAACGGCCCAAGCTCGGCCGCCATTTCCGCCGAGGTGGCGTAGGCGACGCCGGTCATGATCGCCGACAGCGCGCCGCAGATGGCGCGGCCCGCTTCGGAATCGTAAGCGATGCCCGACGACATCAGAAGCCCGCCGACATTGGCGTAGCCAAGCCCGAGCGTGCGGAAGTCGTAAGACCGCTGCGCGATCTCGCGCGAGGGGAATTGCGCCATCAGCACCGAGATTTCGAGCACGATGGTCCACAGCCGCACCGCATGCTCGTAGCCTGCGACGTCATAGAGTTCGCTTTTGAGCGTCTCGCCGTTGGCGGCGGAGGGAAGGGCAGGCGTGTGGAACGCGAGCAGGTTCAGCGACGCGAGATTGCACGCCGTGTCGTCGAGGAACATGTATTCCGAGCACGGATTGGAGGCGACGATCGGGCCGGACGCCGCGCAAGTGTGCCAGTCGTTGATGGTGGTGTGGAATTGCAGGCCCGGATCGGCGCTCGCCCAGGCGGCATAGCCGATCTTCTCCCACAGATCGCGCGCCTTCACGGTCTTGGCGATCTTGCCCGGCTTGGTGCGCCAGAACAGATCCCAGTCGCGGTCGGCTTCGACCGCTTTGAGGAATTCGTCGGTGACGCGCACGGTGTTGTTGGAGTTCTGGCCGGAGACCGTCAGATAGGCTTCCGAGTCCCAATCGGTGTCGTAGATCGGGAAATTGATGTCGGTATAGCCTTGCTTGGCAAACTGGATGACGCGGCGGATGTAATTGTCCGGCACGTGGTTCTTGCGCGCCGCCTTGATCTCGCGCCGCAGCAGCGGATTCTTCTCCGGGTCGAAGCAGGAATCGCCCGGCCCCTCGCAATTCACGCAAGCTTTCAGGATCGCGCGCAGGTGGCGCTGATTGATCTTTGAGCCGGTGACGAGGTTCGCCACCTTCTGCTCCTCGACCACCTTCCAGTCGATGAAGGTCTCGACGTCCGGATGATCGGCATCGAGAATGACCATCTTGGCGGCGCGGCGCGTGGTGCCGCCCGATTTGATGGCGCCGGCGGCGCGGTCGCCGATTTTCAGAAAGCTCATCAGGCCCGACGACCTGCCGCCGCCGGACAGCCGTTCGCCGTCACCGCGGAGTTTCGAGAAATTTGAGCCGGTGCCGGAGCCATATTTGAACAGCCGCGCCTCGCGCACCCACAGATCCATGATGCCGCCCTCGTTGACGAGGTCGTCGGCAATCGACTGGATGAAGCAGGCATGCGGCTGCGGATGTTCGTAGGCGCTTTCCGACGCCTTCAACTTGCCGGTCTGGAAGTCAACGTAGAAATGGCCTTGGCCGGGGCCGTCGATGCCATAGGCCCAATGCAGGCCGGTGTTGAACCATTGCGGCGAATTCGGCGCCACCATCTGCATCGCCAGCATGTAGCGGTGCTCGTCGAAGAACGCCTGCGCGTCGGCTTCGGAGGAGAAATAGCCGCCCTTCCAGCCCCAATAGGTCCAGGTGCCGGCAAGGCGATCGAAAACCTGCTTGCAGGCTTTTTCACCGACGATGCGCTCGGCTTCGGGGAGTTCCTTCAACGCGGCTTGGTCGGGAACGCTGCGCCACAGCCATGACGGTACGCTGTTCTCCTCGACCTTCTTCAGGCGCGAGGGAACGCCGGCCTTGCGGAAATACTTTTGCGCCAGCACGTCGGAGGCGACTTGCGACCAATGTTCCGGAACTTCGACGTTCTCGGCGTGGAAAACGATCGAACCGTCCGGATTACGGATTTCGCTCGTGGTGAGACGGAACGCGATATCCGCGTATGGCGATTGTCCCTCTTTGGTGAAGCGCCGCTCAATCCGCATTTTCTGCCCCTTCAAATTGCATTTTTCTCTACATCGGCGCCCAGCGGATCATCCGCTTAATATAGGACACCGACAGCTTCCCCGCGACGCGACAGAACATGCTCTGCCGCTTCGTGCCTCACCCTGATCTCTGTTTGCCACCCACGCTGTCCGGCCTTGCGGGCCAAGTTTCTTTGCAAGCTATGCTTCGCTTTCAAGCACCCGGGCGCCTCTTTGGGGTCAGCAAATCCCACGCGCACGCCACAGGCGGCGCGGAGCATTTCCGCAAACCCTTTTTGGGGAGCCCGGCTGAACTCAATACCCGCGCGCCGAACTTTCGAAGGCTAGGCTATGCCGGTCGCGCGCGTCAAGACTTAGTACGAAAATCTGAATCAACCACTAAATGTGGGGATTGCGGGGACGAATCGGGGAGGGAAGACGCAAGTATCAGAGATTCGAAGAGAATCCGGAAGACCCAATGCTCTGCGGTGGCGAACTTTGATGTTGGCAATGCAGCTCTAAGGCGCTCCTGAGGTCCGCCCCACGACTTTGAAACCGGCCTGCACGGGCCGACCGCAGACACAGCCAAACCGGTCACGTCACCCGGCTGTCACGCAATGACGGGGGTTTAGGCCTGATTCTGAGTGAGAACGCCTATGGAATGGCTACTTTCGGCCCTTCCGCTCTGCGTAGGTACGGTAAACAATTGAAGTAAAAGGTAGAATCGCCCTTCCGCCGATCGTGCGGCGAGTGCCCCGTTTGTGACCGATCCTTCGTCCTCGCGTTCGCGCCGTCGCGAACGTCGGCGCCGCACGGTAGCCGGCCACTTTTTTTATTAACCTTAAAGAAGTCTTACTTTTCCCGTGGTCTCCCGCTTGCTTGACTGGGCACAGGGGTCCGCCAATAACCTTTTGTAAATGAGTGGGTGTTGGGTTCAGCGTGCGATCCGCGCGGGGCGCGTCTTTGCCGGTGCCGCCCTGGTCGCCGGCTGTACGGCAAATATCCACAACGACCCGATCAATGCCCCGCTGACCGCCGACCCCCGGCAGGTTGAAGCCGAGCTCGGCAGCGACGTTCAAACCAATTACGACGACATGGTCGTGGCGCTGTCCTTCTCGGGCGGCGGCACACGCGCGGCGGCGTTCTCCTATGGCGTACTGCAGGGCTTCGAGCAGACGCGGGTGCCGACCCGCACCGGCCAGGTGTCGCTGCTCGACCGTCTCGACTTTCTCTCCGGCGTTTCCGGCGGCTCGATCCTCGCCGCCTATTACGGACTGCGGGGACGCGAGGGCTACGCCGATTTCAAGCAGCGCTTTTTGTTGGCCAATGGCGAGCAAGATCTGCAGACCAATCTCAGCCTCGGCAATATCGCCCGCGGCTTGCAGGGCGGCGTCAACGATGCCTCGCAGTTTCCGGTCTGGCTCGACCAGAATCTCTATAACCGCGCGACCTTCCGCGACCTGATCAGCCACGCCCGGCCGCGGGTGTGGATCAACGCCTCCGATATCTACAATCGCACCGCCTTCATTTTCGCGCCGGTTACATTCAGCGCGCTGTGCAGCGACCTGACGAGCTATCCGGTATCGATGGCGGTGGCGGCGTCGGCGGCGGTGCCGGTCGTGTTCGCGCCGATCGTCATCCAGAATTTTCCGGGCGGCTGCCCGATCGGCCTGCCGGATTGGGTGCACCGCGTGCGCGTCAATCCGAACGCCCAGCCGCTGATGCGATCCTATGCGGACGCGCTCGAGCGTTATCGCACCGGTGCGATCAAATACGTCAAGCTGCTCGACGGCGGGTTGATCGACAATTACGGACTCGCGGGCTTCACTATCGCGCGGCTTGCGTCCGCCACGCCCGACGGACCGCTGGCGCCGCAAGAGGCGGTCAAGCTGCGGCGCTTCCTGTTCCTCGTCGTCGATTCCGGCCGCGACCCGTCGGGAAAGTGGGCGCAGACCATTCCGGGTCCCTCCGGCGTCGATCTCATCATGGCGACATCGGATACCGCAACCGAGTCCGGCGCGATCGGGAGCTATTCTGCCTTCGACGCGACCATGAACGATTGGAGAGGCCAATTGGTGCGCTGGCGTTGCGGATTGTCCGAAGCCGACCGACGCAAATTCGGCGCGCCGCCCGGCTGGAATTGCAACGACCTGCAGTTCTTCATCGGGCGCATTTCTTTTGACGATTTGGGCCCGGAGCGCCGAGCGGCGCTCAACCAGGTCGAAACGCGGCTGCGTCTGCCGCCGGATCAAGTGGAGATGCTGATCACCGCCGGGCACGATGCGCTCAGCGTCAATGCGAAATTCCGCGCCTT
>DASQRX010000152.1:0-34154 GCA_035642635.1 Xanthobacteraceae bacterium | reverse complement strand
CACGTCGAGCCCGACGGTGAGCGCCCCGCCCGGGCGATCGTCGACCACGACCTGCTGGCCGATTTGCTCGCTCAAGGCCGCCGCGAAAATGCGCGCCAGCGTGTCGGTGGCGCTACCGGCGGCTTGCGGCACCACGAGGTGGATCGGCCGGTCGGGAAATTCCGCCGCGGCCCCGGTCGCAAAAACACTCACAATGGCGACCAAAATCAATTGCAGACGGCGCATCATGCGGCTCCCAGTTTGCGGCCGATTTGAAAAGTGTATTAGTGTCCGGGCCAGGGAGAAAGCGTTCATGAGTAGCTTCGACTTCGCGCCGCTCTTGGCGCCTGGGTTGCCGCCGCCGGCCGTCAAATGGAACAGCTTTGCCAAATACAATTTCGTCGGCGGCCACAACGATGCCGATCATGTTCCGGTCGACGCCTTGGTCAAAGCCGCAAACGACGTCCTGGCGCGCGAGGGCAGAACGCTTGCGACCTATGGCCTCAACAGCGGCCCGCTCGGCTACCGGCGGCTGCGTGAATTCCTGGGGCAAAAGCTTAAGCGCACTACCGGCATGAACTGCACTGCGGACGAGATTCTGATCACGTCGGGATCG
Source organism: Xanthobacteraceae bacterium (assembly GCA_035642635.1). GTDB lineage: Bacteria > Pseudomonadota > Alphaproteobacteria > Rhizobiales > Xanthobacteraceae > BOG-931. The sequence continues at coordinate 33,559 of DASQRX010000152.1, read as the reverse complement.
CTGCAGGCGCTCGATCTGGTCAATGGCATTCTGCTCACGCGCGGCGACACCGTTATCATCGAGCAGGCCAGTTATCAGGGCGCGCTGACGCGGCTGACGCGGCTCGGCGTCAACGCCGTCGGCATTCCGCTCGACAGCGGCGGCATGCGCATGGATGCGCTGGCCGCAGCGCTCGAAGATCTCAAACATCAAAACATCCGCCCCAAATACATTTACACGATCCCGACCGTGCAAAATCCGACCGGCACGATTTTAAGCGAGGCGCGGCGGCACGAGCTCTTGCAGCTTGGGGAGAAATACGGCGTGCCGATCTTCGAAGACGATTGCTACGCCGATCTGATCTGGAGCGGCGAGCGGCCGCCGGCGCTCCACGCCATGAGCCAAGACGGCGGCGTCATCCATATTGGCTCGTTCTCCAAATCCATCGCGCCGGCGTTGCGCGTCGGCTACATCGTCGCCGATTGGGCTCTCCTGGCGCGGATGCTGGCGATCAAGACCGATGCCGGCTCGGGCGCGGTCGAGCAAATGGTGCTAGGCGAGTTTTGCCCAAAGCATTTCGAAGAGCACGTGCCGAAGCTGACGCGCGGTTTGCGGGCGAAGCTCGAGACGCTGATGGACGCGCTCAACGAGCAATTCGGCACCACGGCCGAATTCGAGGATCCGAAAGGCGGCATCTTTCTCTGGGTCAAGCTGCCGGATCAGGTCGATACGCTGAAATTGTATCAGCCCGCGCTCGCCGCCGGCGTCGCCATCAATCCGGGCCCGGAATGGGCGACCGACAAGAGCTACGGCCGGAGCCGGACTCGGCTGTGCTTCGCCAATCCGTCGCATGAAGCGATCCGCGAAGGCGTGGCCGCGCTCGCCGAAGTCTGCCGCCGCGAATTCGGCGTGCCGGCCCGCATTGCCAATGTGGCGCGGGAGAGGGCGTAGCGCTCTTGTCGTCGTCCCCGCGCAAGCGGGGACCCATTACCACCGCCCGCGCGATATTTGCTCCGACAGGGGCTATGGATTCCCGCGTTCGCGGGAATGACGGTGGATCAAAACCCTTTCATCACTTGCGTCACGTGCTCGACCTCGGGCGGCGACGCGAAGCAATGGGCGACGAGCTTGCGCCATTCCTGGAAGTCGGCGGAGCCGCGAAAATCGGCGGTATGATTCTCGACCGTTTCCCAGATGACGAACAGGCGATAGCGGACGGGCTTTTCGACCGAGCGCTGCAATTCCATGCCGTGGCAGCCCTTGGCGCGCTTGAAAACCGGCGTGGCATTTTTCACGCCGGCCTCGAACTCCGATTCCATCCCCGGCCTGATCTCGATTTGCGCGATTTCGGTGACCATGTTCCGCCCTTTGGCTTGCTCTGAAATTGAGGGCCCAAGCCTAGCACGAATACCGGCGCGGCGAAGCCGCGCCGCGCCGCTTTCCGGATCATGCGCTAGAATCTTGGCGCGCCACTATCGGTTTTCAGCGGCGGACAACCGGCGCCTAGTTCCTCCGTATCGGCGAAGGTCTTGGCGAATTCGGGAAAGACATTCGCCGGCACTTCGGTCTTGTGCAGGATGCCGTATTGCACGGCATGGCCGACGAAGTCGTCGATTTCCCGGTCGAGCGGCGTCGACCATTCCGCCTCGATCGCGGCCTTGGCGCGCGGGCCGCGCAGCGAGAAGGCATATTTCGCGCGGCCGCGCGTGCCGTAATAACTGTGCACTGCCGCGATGAGTATTCGGCGGGGCATGTGTTTGCAGCGCGACCAGTCAAGCGGTCCGAGCACAGATTTCATGAAGGCGCGCTCGCGCTCGGCCCACGGCCGGTCGCGCTTGATATCGGCTTCGACATTCGCCGGGTCATCCGAATCGGCGGGCGGCGCCTGGCTCGCCGCGCGGTAGAGGGGATTGGTGTCGTAGATCGTGCGCGTGCGGCCGGCACGCATCGATCCATCGGCGGCGATCGGCTCGTCCGGATCGAGCGCCCGATGCTGGTCGCGCGGCAGAAAGACGATTTCGAAAGCGATCGCCGCCAGCACGACGACGAGCGGTGCCCGCAGAATCCCGAACATCTACTCGCCGCAGTCCAGACGCCGGCGGGAGGGGCCGCCGCCGATCTGAGCTTCGACGCGTCTGAACGCTTCGGTGTCCGCCGACGAATTGATCGAGCCGTCGGCGGCCAATTCCGCCACCAGGCGGACGGTATCTTTGGGAAAATCGCGCGGCGCGAAGATGCCCTTGGCGTGGAGCGATTCCATGGCGTCGCGCACCCGAAGGTCGAGCGGCGAGCCGAAGGCCTGCTGCGCGCGGTCGATCTTCTGCGAGTCCGAGGATCCGCAAGTGCGGGCGCCCATGCACGGCGCGATGCTGAGCCAGGCGCGCGCATAGGCGACCACGGCGTTGATATACCGCGTCTTCAATTTGCCATTGCACGGGTCGTTGGACAGCGCCTTGGCATCGTCGAGCACGTCGTGGCGCAGGCCGTCGCGGGTCGGATCGTCGTCGCTGACCGAACTTTGCTGAAGCTTGAGCAGCGGATCGCCTTTGTCGACCTGATGGAATGTCGGAATCTGCGCGCTCGGCTTTAGTGGCTCGACGCGCAGGAACCATCTCATGCCGAGAAAGACCACGGCGAACATGAAGGCGGCAAGGCCGAGGAAACGCAGCGTGTCGATCATGGATGACTGTCCGGTTTTGTCCGGACTTATACGCAGGCAGGCGTTAAGCGCGTGCAACATCTGCGCTCCCACGCGCGCAGATTGCGTGCAGTGGTTTCCGGGCCGTTACCGGGACAGACAAAATGCGCTCAGCCGGCCGGGGCCAGCCGGCGATCAGGCATCATTTCGCGCTTGCTGGCGGATTGCCAAACGCGCTCAGCAGGAAGATCGCCGAAGGCGGGCGGGATCAGAGCCGGTCCCGGAATATGGTATTGCCCGAATATCATCTGGATGAGCGGCAGCCAGTAAACGAGTTTGGCGATGGTCTGCCCAGTCTTGTCGAGCCTGCCGGTGTTGAGCTTGCCGGTCGCGAGCAGCATGACGGCAAGGCAGGTGACGGTCACGGTGTCGCAGGACAGCATGTAGGGAACAGCGCAGATCGAGCAGGCGAAGAATAGCGCGCTGAGAAGCTGCGGCTCGGCATCTTTGCGCGCTTCCGCAAGCCCGTCTTGAAGCGCTAGACTGGCCGCCCACATACAAATTCCCCACCACAGAACGCACAGGCTTGTCATGATCGACGTACTTTATTGGACCACGCCGAACGGCCACAAAGTAACAATCTTCCTCGAGGAAGCCGGGCTGGAGTACAAAATCACTCCGGTCAATATCGGCAAGGGCGAGCAGTTCAAAGCCGACTTTCTGGCGGCCTCGCCGAACAACCGCATTCCCGCCATTGTCGACCATAAGCCGGCTGACGGCGGCAAGCCGCTCTCGGTGTTCGAGTCCGGCGCCATCCTGCTGTATCTCGCCGACAAGACCGGCAAGTTCGTTCCGAAAGATTTGCGCGGCCGCACCGCGGCGCTCGAGTGGCTGTTCTGGCAGATGGGCGGGCTCGGCCCAATGTCGGGCCAGAACAACCATTTCAGCAATTACGCGACCGACAAGATCCAATACGCCATGGATCGCTATCGCAACGAGGTGAACCGGCTCTACGGCGTGATGAACAAGCGGCTCGCCGATCATCAATATCTCGCCGGCGAATATTCGATCGCCGACATGGCCTGCTATCCGTGGGTGGTGCCATGGGAGCGCCAGGGCCAGAAGATCGCAGACTTCCCGCACCTCAAGCGCTGGCTCGAAGCGATCGCTAAGCGCCCCGCGGTGGTGAAGGCCTACGAGTGGACGCCGAAGATCAATCCCGGCCAGGGCGGTATCCGCACCGCGGAAGAGCGCGCGATCCTGTTTGGTCAGACCGCGCAGTCCGTCGCCGCTGCGGCGGGGCGGTAGGAAGATGCGATTGCGCTTTTGTAATGCGTCATGCCCGCGCTCGTCGCGGGCATCCACGTCTTTACGCAAAATAGAGAGACGTGGATGGCCGGGACAAGCCTGGCCATGACGACTAACAGCGGATCTTACTAATCCTGCCGCACGATGACGTGGGTGCCGACCTGGACGCGGCCGTAGAGGTCCGTCACATCGTCATTCACCAGCCGGAAGCAGCCCGACGACACCGCCTGTCCGATCGTCTCCGGGGCATTGGTGCCGTGGATGCGATAGACGGTATTGCCGAGATACATTGCGCGGGCGCCGAGCGGGTTGCCGGGGCCGCCGGCCATGAAGCGCGGCAGATAGGGCTGGCGCTCGATCATTTCGGGCGGCGGATGCCAATCCGGCCACTCGGCTTTGTGGCTGATCTGCAACAAGCCCTGCCAGGTGAAACCGTCGCGGCCGACGCCGATGCCGTAGCGCAGCGCGTGGGTCTGATCCTGGATCAGATAGAGGTGGCGCTCCTGCGTATCGATGATGATCGTGCCCGGCGGCTGCAGCGAGCGGTAGAACACCAATTGCTTCTGGAATTCTTCCGGAAGATTGGCCGAATTGCCGTGGTCGACACCAGGATCGACGTCCGGCGCCGTCACCGCATACTGATACACAGGCACACTACCTGGACGGCCCGGTTGAGCCGGCACCTGCGCCGAAATCAGGCACAACACCGCTGCGCCGATCCACGGAACGAGCTTTCTAAAGCTTGCCATTCGTCCCACCCTCGTTTGGGGCATTGTGCTGCCGACACAGCCCCCCTTCAACACCCGTTATAACAGGGCTGCCGTAGCATCGGCTGAAATCGTCAGCCAAATAAGGCAGCCATGGCGCCCGGTAGTATCACGATACCAGCGGCGCATCGCCCGCTGTCGCCTTTACCCTTTACTGCGAAGAAGTGCCGCCGAAATAGCCGGCGATCTTCCAGCCGCTCGCATCCGTAGAATAGCACATCTGGTCGCTGCCGAGTGGCGAAATCAGCTGAGCGTCGGCATAGCCGGTTTTGCCGTCCGGCGCCGCGATGTGCAGGAATAATGGATCGTTGGGATTGGCGCCCTGGCCGGTGTCTGGCAGCACGCGCACCAAATAGACGCCAAGCTTTTCGATCACCGGCGAATTCGGCTTCGCCGTCGCGTGCACTTCGACGCCGTCCTTGTTGGTGTAGCCCCATTCCGACGGATCGGTTCCGGTCGCCTTGCCGAGCGCCTCGAGCGCCTTGGCATCGATCGTTGGATCGGCCGGCGCGCAGAACACGCCCTTTTGCTGGGGCGATTCCGCCGCCGTCGGCTCATTGGCATAGCCGGCAAGCGTGTCCCAGCCCGAGCCGTCTTTGGCGTCGAGATCGACCGCCTTGGCAAGATTGTCGACACCGGATTTCTTGCTGTCGGCGAGATCCTTGTCCTGCACCCAGAAGAAATTCTGCGCGACCACGAGCTTGGCGAGCCCGGCGCGATCCTTTTTCGCGGCGACATCGGCCAACTGCTTGCGCAGCGCCACAAAGCCCGGATCGGTCAACGGCGCCGGCGGCGTCACCGCCACGGTCTGATACGGCTTGACCGGCGCGGCCGGCGGCGGCTTGAAGCCGCCCGGAGGCAATGGCAGGCCCTGTTGCGCAAAGCCGGAGGCCGGCAAAAGCATAAACGTCGCAAACCCCAAAGCGGCGGCGATCAGCGGACGACGCATCGAAAATTCTCCCGGTTCGGTCTTGGTTCAATATTGGGCAATGGCGTCAGCGATAATGACGAATTGCGACGGGCATGCGGCAGCCCGCCGCACCCGGCGGACTTGGCCTGCTGCACTGCAGCGAGGTTAGCTCGTTCGGTAGAGCCGGGTACCAGGAGCGCGAACCAGAGGAACGCGAACCTGGAACGCCTGCAGGCTGTGATGTCCGCGCGCCGCCGTGAAAATTATTCCGCGGCCTGCATGCCGGCTGAGTCGACGAAACCGCCGGCCTGGTGCCGCCACAAACTTGCATAATGACCGCCGCGGGCGATCAGCTCGCTATGGGTGCCTTGCTCGATGATGCGGCCGTGGTCGAGCACCACCAGGCGGTCCATCTGCGCAATGGTCGAGAGCCGGTGCGCGATGGCGATTGCGGTCTTGCCTTCCATCAATGTGCCGAGCGAGGACTGGATCGCGGACTCGACTTCGCTGTCGAGCGCCGAGGTCGCCTCGTCGAAAACCAGAATCGGCGCGTCTTTGAGGATCACGCGCGCGATGGCGATGCGCTGGCGCTGGCCGCCGGACAGTTTGATGCCGCGCTCGCCGACATGGGCGTCATAGCCGCGCCGGCCGTGCCAGTCCTCGAGATCGGGAATGAACTCGTACGCATGGGCAAGCTTCGCGGCGCGCTCGATCTCCGCATCGCTCGAGTCGGGCCGGCCGTAGCCGATATTAGCGCGGATCGAGCGGTGCAAGAGCGAGGTGTCCTGCGTCACCACTGAGATTTGCGCGCGCAGCGATTCCTGCGTCAGATGCGAAATATCCTCGCCGTCTATGAGGATGGCGCCGCCTTCGAGATGGAAGAAGCGCAGCAAGAGATTGACCACCGTCGACTTGCCGGCGCCGGAGCGGCCGACCAGCCCGATCTTCTCGCCGGGCGCGATGGTCAGATTGAAATTCTCAAGGACGCCGGTCTCGCGGCCATAGCCGAATTTCACGTTGCGAAATTCGATACGGCCGGCCTTCACCGTCAGCGGCCGGGCATGCGCCGGATCGGGGAGTTGCAGCGGCCGCGCAATGGTGAGCATGCCCTCCTGCACCACGCCGACGTCTTCGAAGATTTCGGTGATGCGCATCGCGATCTGCCGCGACATGTTGGTGAGCTGCAGCGTCAGCGGCAGCACCATGGCGATGGCGCCGACCTCGATCCGGCCGAAGCGCCACAGCAACAGCGCCAGCGCCCCCGATCCGGCGATCAACAGCGCGTTGAGCATATCGAGCGTCGCGCCGAACACCGTCAGCAGGCGCTGCGCGGCGGTAAAAAGATCGACATGCTGGTCGACGGCGTCGCGCACATATTGATCCTCTTCGCGGGCGCGGGCGAAGAGTTTTACGGTGAGGATGTTGGTGTAGCTGTCGACGATGCGTCCGGTCAGCTCGGAACGGGCGATGGAGCTCACTTTCGAGCGCTCGCGCATCCGGGGCACCAAAAAATAAAGCAGCGCCGCATAGCCCGAAAACCACAGCAGGATCGGCACGGCGAGCCAGCGTTCGGCAGAAGCCGTCAGCGCGAGCGCGGAGACGCCATAGACGATGATGTACCAGACCGTGGTGATGGTCGCGGTCAAGGTCGAGCGCACCGACGGCGCGGTCTGCATGACGCGGTTGGAAATGCGTCCGGCAAAATCGTTCTGAAAGAATGCCCAGCTTTGCCGCACCACGTGCCAATGCGCCTGCCAGCGCACCAGGCCGGTGAACGGCGCGGCCAGCGCCTGATTGTTGATGAGATAGCGGATCAGCGTCACGCCCGGGCGGACGATGAGCACGACAGCCGCCATGCCGAGAAGCCACGGCCAGCCCGCGGCGAAAAACCGGTCGGCCGGCACTTTGGTGACCATGGTGACGATGCGGCCCATGAACCACGGCACCGCGCTGTCGCTCAGCGCCACCAGAAGCTCGACCACGAACAGTGCCGCAAACAGCCATTTCGCCTGCCGGGCAAAATGCCACAGAAAGGCGATGAGGCCGCCCGGCGGCTCCGGGCGTTCCGGCGTTGCCGTCGGCGTCAAGAATCGTTCGAATTTTGCGAACATTTGCGGATGGTTACAGGCCGCATATAGGGGGCGTCAATCGAAGCGCCAAGAGAGAGGCGCCAAGAAAAGAGCGTCAAGAGAGTGGTAAGCGGTTCGAGCGGCGGCAGTTCCCGAGGGCCGCTTTCCGGTCGTGACAGTGCTTCTGACCTTTTAGCGTGCGAGGGCCCGTGCCATCTTTGGCTCTGCTGAAAAACAAGAAACGCTGAAAGGGAACGATAAGACAAACGCCAAGGGGAGAGCCATGAAACGAGCAGGTTTCATCGGCGCGCTGGTCGCGCTTTTGGCAAGCGTGCTTCTCACAAGCGCCGGCTCAGCGCTGGCAGAAACCTATCCGTCGCACCCGATCACGATGATCATCGGCTTTCCGCCGGGCGGGCCAACCGACGCGCTGGCGCGCATTGTCGCCGACGGGATGAAGAACACGCTCGGCCAGGCGGTCGTGGTCGAGACGGTCAGCGGCGCCGCTGGTACGATAGCGGCCGGACGCGTGGTCCATGCCGATCCGGACGGCTACACGATCGGGCTTGGCAATTGGTCGAGCCATGTCGGCGCTCCCGCGATCTACAATCTCGATTACGATGCCCTCAAAGATCTGCAGCCGATTTCGCTCCTTGCAACTTCGCCGCTGTGGATCCTCGGCAAGTCAGCGATACCGCCCAAGACGGCGGCTGAACTCATTACCTGGGTCAAGTCGAAGCCGCAGCCGGCCACGTTCGGAACGGTCGGCACCGGCAGCGCTGCGCAGTTGTGCGGCATCTATTTTCAGCAGAAGATCGGCGCGCGGCTGCAGTTCGTGCCCTATCGCGGTGCCGGACCGGCGATCCAGGACCTGGTCGGCGGCCAGATCGACCTCGCCTGCCTCGAAGCAACGTCGACGCTGCCGAATGTTAAGGCTGGCACGATGAAGGCCTTTGCGGTCCTGAGCGAGCAGCGCTGGCCGATGTCGCCGGATACTCCGACGATGATCGAATCTGGCGTCCCGGGATTAAGCATCTCGTTCTGGCATGGGCTGTGGACGACCAAGGGCACGCCGGCGGATGTCGTCGCGCGGCTTGACGCCGCCGTGCAAGCGACTTTGGCCGATCCGGCGATACGGCAGCGGCTCGAGACCCTCGGTCAAGTGATATTCCCAAGCGATCAGCAAAACCCGGCGGCGCTCGCTGCCTATCACAAGGCTGAAATCGACAAGTGGTGGCCGATCATCAAGGCGGCCGACATCAAGACCGACTAGGGCGTGGACTCATAAGCGGGTAGCCAAACTCGAATCGACACGAGTTTGGCAGCGCGCGCGCAGGAGTGCGTCACATGAGCAAGCTTCTTTCAATTGCGCTCGTTGTTCTGGCTGCAAGCATCGTAACCGCCTCGGCCGAGACTTATCCATCGCGGCCGATCAGCATCGTCGTGCCTTTCCCGGCCGGCGGGCCGACGGATGCGCTTGGGCGCATTCTCGCCGAGGGGATGACGCGGGCGCTCGGTCAATCCGTCATCGTCGAAAACCTGACCGGAGCGGCGGGCACGGTCGGCGCTGCCCATGTCGCGCGTGCGACACCCGATGGCTACACGCTCATTCTCGGCCACTGGCAGACCCACGTCGTCAATGGCGCCACCTTTGCGCTGCAGTTCGACGTGGTGAATGATTTCGCGCCGATATCGTTGATCGCGGACTGTCCGATGTGGGTGGTTGGAAGGGCTGATTTGCCGCCCAAGAACCTGACGGAATTAATCGCCTGGATGAAGGAAAATCCCGGCAGGGCAACTGTGGGCATCGGCGGCGTCGGCGGCGGAGCGGACGTCGTCGGGACTTACTTCCAAAAGAATACGGGTACTCGGTTTCAGTTTGTGCCTTATCGCGGCGCGGCGCCAATAATTCAGGATTTGTTGGCGGGGCACATCGACCTGACCTTCACTCAGGTGGCAAGCGCATTGGCACAAACCCGTGCCGGTCAGCTCAAGGCCTATGTCGTCATGGCCAAGTCGCGGTGGGCGGCGGCGCCCGATACGCCAACGATCGACGAAGAAGGCGTCCCCGGGCTTTACGCGTCATTCTGGCATGGCTTGTGGGCTCCCAAGGGCACGCCGCAGGATGTCATCGCCAAGCTCGATGCCGCGGTCGTGGAGACCTTGGCAGATCCAGCCGTGCAACAGCGGCTCATCGTGATCGGTCAGGAAAGCTGGCCGCGCGACAAACAGACACCAGAGGCGCTCGCTGCACTGCAGAAGGCTGAGATCGACAAGTGGTGGCCGATCATCAAGGCGGCCAACATTCGGGCCGAGTGAAGCGACATCGGCAAGGCGGCCGCCGACCAAATCGACCTGTGCGTACAGGCTCGAGCGGCCGGATGTCCGTCACGACCGATAAAGCACCTGCATCGGCGGCGCGTGCGCGCTCGCCATGCCGATCGATACCGCGGTCGCGGCGATCACCAAACAGATCGCGAGCGCAACGGTGGCGAACAGTTCGACGCCGGCGCGCCGGCGCTTGGCAAATGATTTTTCGGATTCGGAAATGGGGGACGTGAAACCGATTTTCCCCGTAAGCCCAGTCATGGTCGTCATCCTCGTCGCGGTCTTTGTTCGCCGGGCACGAGACGCGGCGAATCAGTTTTGCATTGTCGCCAGGTTCGCGCGGGAAGCCGGCGCCGGCTCGTCGGAACCGTGGCGAAGCCATTGAATAAGAAAGGCAAATTTGTGATTTTGGTTAATGGAGTGTTAACGCTGGACCGCCGCGGATGAAATTACCTGCGCTGTGGCTTTGCCGCGACGTCATCGGGGCTGCCTCAGCAGACATTGCGTCTAAGCAGAGATGGCCGCGGCGGCCGGCCGAAAATCCATCGCCACATAACCGGGCGCATTGCCGACGCGATCGAGCCAGGCGCGGATCGCCGGGAACGGCGTGAGATCGTAGTCGCATTCATGCGCGACATGCGTATAGGCGTAGAGCGCGATGTCGGCGATCGTGTAACGCTCGGCGGCAAAGAAGTCGTGCAGCGCGAGATGCCGTTCCATGACGCCGAGCGCGCGATTGCCTTCTTCCATCCAGTCCTCGAGCGCGTGTTGCTGCAATTCGCGCCCGCCTTTGACCAAAGCCAGCCAGAAATAGGCGGCGCCGATATTGGGTTCGAGGCTGTGCTGCTCGAAGAACATCCATTGCAGGATCTCAGCGCGGTCGATGCGATCCTCCGGCGCGAGCGACGTGCCGCCGGCGATGTACCAGAGGATGGCGTTGGACTCCGCGAGATAGCGTCCGTGCTCGACTTCCAGAAGCGGCACTTGGCCGTTCGGATTCTTGGCCAGGAATTCGGGCGTGTGACTCTCGCCCTTGAGAATATCGATCTCGACCAAGCGATAGCGCACGCCAAGCTGTGCCAAAGCGAGGCGCGCCTTGTAGCTGTTGCCGGACCGCTGCATCGAATAGAGCGTAAACATCGCCGCTTCCAAAAATCGCAGCTTCCTAAAGCGCTGCTTCCAGAAAGATCTTGCGGGCAGTAGCGCGCAAGTGTCGCGGCCTTACGACGTCAAAGGGGCGATGTCGTGGCCGTGTTTATGGCCGCGTTATGCGCCGCGGTATTTTCGGCTGCAACTTGGTTCTGCGACACCACCTCATCGGAGCTCGCGTGTAATGTAGTGGACGCGTCAGAGAATGCCACTGCCAAACCAAATCCGCTGCGCTGCAATATGAGACCAAAAATCGCCAGCAGCATGGCCGGAACGCCAAGTGGAACTAGACTGACTTGAGCGACACTGCGGGCGACAAGCGGCATGAGCCACAATGCCGCGAGCATGGTTTTCTCCCACGGCCCGAAGTTGCGGGTGAAACCATCTGCCGCAATGAAGGCGATGGCGGGCGTCAATACCATCATGTCGTAATCGAAGCTGTACGGCGTCGCGAGGATCGTCGCGAGACAGAAAGCCGGGGCCTTGAGCCGATAGGGCGCGGTACTCCGCCACAGCCAGACCAAGGCCGCGCCGATGCCGAGGATCGCCGTGCCTTGCAGCGCATAAGCCAGCGGGATCGGCGCGCCCCACATGCGCGCCCAGGCGAACACGCTTTGGATCTTGTACCAGCCGGTATTGCCTTGTTCGAGGACGACGGTGCGGGTGAACTCGGTCGAGGCGAGAAACGCGCGCCACACGTCGACGCCGAAGGCGAGCGTAGTGGCAAGCGTCAGCAGCGCGACGGTGACGGCCGCCGACGCAAAACATTTCCAGCGGCCGCTCACCATGAGCACCAGCGGGATCAACAGGCCGTATTGCGGCTTGTAGACGAGAAGGCCGAACAGAATCCCGGCCGCGATCGGACGGCGATCGAGCATGACCAGCGCGCCGCCCGCGAGCGCGGCGCTGAGGAATCCATTCTGGCCGTGGCCAATATTGATCAACACGGCGGGGAAGGCGAGGGCAAGGAGGAGCCAGAGATGATCCCCCATTATGCGAGGAGAGCTAACAACGATGTCTCGCATCGCAATCAAATAAAGCGCGAGCGTCGCCGCCTGCCACACCGCAAGCGCGATGCCGTATGGCATCCAGGCCAGCGCCGCCGCAACAAACAAAAAGAACGGCGGATAATGCCAACCGTAGAATTGCGTGGCGTTGCCGAAGATCGCCTGTTCGCGCGCGAATTGCTGCGGCGGATCGAACGGCGCTGTGGCATCGCCGTCGAGGACATAGGTGCCGGCGGCATAGACATTGGAGAAATCGGTGCCGAGCGGCCGGCCCTGCCGGTCGATGACACCGTGCGCGGTCACGACCAAAAACAGAAAGCCCGCGGCCGAGGCGAACGGGAGCGCTATGCCGATGAGCCGCACGCGTTCGCGCATGAGCCAGTCGCCGTTCCGCAGCATCCCGAGCGCCCGGTCCATTTGGGGTTCCTGATGGCCTGTTCCGGGCATTAGGCCAGGGCGGCTTTAACGGACTGTTGCGCGGGAGGTGTGGCGCGCCGGAAATGCCGCATATGTGAGGGTGAAATGCGGGATTAAGGCTTGCCTGTGCGCGATACGGGCTTTAGGACAGCCGCGGTTTTAGGAAACGGAGAATCGGAGTTCAGCAATGGCCTTCATCGCGGACCAGATCATGCGCATCAAGCCGTCGGCGACCATCGCCGTCACGGATAAAGCGCGTGCGCTGAAAGCCGCCGGCCGCGATGTCATCGGCCTCGGCGCCGGCGAGCCCGATTTCGACACGCCCGACAACATCAAAGAGGCGGCGATCAAGGCGATCCGCGAGGGCAAGTCCTCGAAATACACCGCCGTCGACGGCATCGCCGAGCTCAAGGCCGCGGTGTCGAAGAAGTTCAAGCGCGAGAACAATCTCGACTACGAGCCGTCGGAAATCATCATCGGCACCGGCGGCAAGCAGGTGCTGTACAACGCGCTGATCGCCACCATCAATCCGGGCGACGAGGTGATCATTCCGGCGCCCTATTGGGTGAGCTATCCGGACATGGTGCTGCTCGCCGGCGGCACCCCGGTCGAGGTCGTCACCACGATGAAGTCCGGCTACAAGATGCAGCCGGAAGATCTCGAGCGCGCGATCACGCCGAAGACCAAATGGATCATCTTCAACTCGCCGTCGAACCCGACCGGGGCCGCCTATACCAAGGACGAGCTCAAAGCAGTGACCGACGTCTTGGTGCGCTATCCGCATGTCCACGTCATGTCGGACGACATGTACGAGCATCTGGTCTACGACAATTTCAAGTTCTACTCGCCGGCGCAGCTCGAGCCGCGGCTCTATGAGCGCACGCTGACGGTGAACGGCTGCTCGAAGGCCTATTGCATGACCGGCTGGCGCATCGGCTATGCAGGGGGGCCGAAGCAACTGATCAAGACCATGGCGATGATCCAGTCGCAATCGACGTCGAACCCGACGGCGGTGGCGCAATGGGCCGCGGTCGAGGCGCTCAACGGGCCGCAGGACTTCATCGAGAAGCACAACAAAATCTTCAAGGAGCGCCGCGACCTCTGCGTCTCGATGCTCAATCAGGCCAACGGCATCCAATGCCCGAAGCCGGAAGGCGCGTTCTATGTCTATCCGTCCTGCGCCGGTACGATGGGCAAGAAAACGCCGAGCGGCAAAAGGCTCGAGACCGACGAGGATTTCGTCAGCGAACTGTTGGAGGCGGAGGGCGTCGCCGTGGTGCAGGGCACGCCGTTCGGCGTCGGCCCGGCGTTCCGCATCTCGTATGCGACCGCAACCACGGCGCTCGAAGAAGCCTGCACCCGCATCCAGCGCTTCTGCGGCAATCTGCGATAACGCAATCGCAATAACAAAAAGAGCGGCTGCATTTTGCAGCCGCTCGATTTTTTGCTCAGCCGTCGCCTCTGCGACTTAGCCGGTCGGCGGCGCGATTTCGTCGAGGCTCCGTTGCCGCGACTCCGGCCCGAGCTGCGTCACCGATATGGCGGCGATGAACAGCAAGCTCGCCAGGCAGGCGAATACCGTCGTCAGGCCCCAGCCGTTCTGGACCCACAGGATCATCGGCATGATGAAGGCGGTGGCCAGCCGGCCGACGCCCGCGGCCCAGCCGAAGCCGGATGCCCGCGCATTGGTGGGGAACACCTCGGACGCGAAAATCTGCATCGAATTGCCGCCCACCTGAACGAAGAAGATCATGATGAAGCCGGCCACTATCAGCTGCATCGCGGTTTCGGCATTGGCGAATACGATCGCCATCAATCCGGCGGCGACGAAGGCGCAGACCGCCGTGATCTTGCGGCCGTATTTATCGAGCGCGTACATCATGCAGATGCTTGCGCACGGCACGGCGAAGTTCATGGCCAGCGTATATTGCAGCGACTTGGTGATGCTGAAGCCTTTGCCGTTCATGATGTTCGGCAGCCAGGCGCCGAGCCCGATGGCGATGCCGAAGAACGCCGTGAAGCAGATCATGCCGGCGATGACGCGTGTGGGGAATTTGCTGAATACGACGCTGAACGGATCGCTCTTGGTATTAGAGGCCGCATCCGTCGACAGCTTTTGCGTCGGGCCGGCAATGCCGAGCCGGCTGAGGACCTTGATCGCCTCGTCGCCTCTGCCATGGGTCGCCAGATAGCGCGGCGATTCTGGCAGCGTGAAACGGAACACCCAGACGATCAGTGCCGCGGCGCCGATGACCAGCCAGACGCTGCGCCACACATAATCGGCGGACTGCGCTGCGTCCGTGAAGTTTGCCGCCATCAGCGCGCCGAAACCGAGGACGAGCCCGGTTCCGATCGGCCACACGCAGGCGCCGCCGATGAAATGCACGATGGCGAGGATGCGCCCGCGAATGCGTTTGGGCGCATATTCGCCGGCATAGGCGAAGGCGAGCGGCTGCTCGGCGCCAAGGCCGATGCCGGCAATGACGCGGCAGGCCACCAGCACGGTGACATTCGGGGCGAACGCGCCGAGGATGGTGAAGATGCCGAACAAGAGAAGATTGAACTGATAGATGAAGCGCCGGCCGAACCGGTCCGACAATTCGCCTTGGCCGGCGGTGCCGATGGCCAGGCCGAAAATGGTGGCGCTGCCGATCATGGCGGCGTCCGCAGCGGCCCCGAACCCGGATTTGATGATGAAGGGCACGAGCGAGCCGAACACGGTGAAATCGATGACGTCGCAGAAATATCCGGCGGCGATGAGGGCTATGACACGGCGATGCAGCGGCGAAATTTTTGCATCGTCCAAGGCCGCGTTGACGAAACCTTCGATTGTTTGCGCCGCCTGAGCCGCGCGCCCGGGACTGGCAACTTGCGCCGACGTAACCGCCACCATCCGATCCTCCCGATTTTTGCCCCGGCCGCTTGTGCGGCTCTGCAACGGGCGAGTGTGGAAGGGCGGGCTCCCACTGTCAATGTGGTTGGGGCGGCTGCTGCTTCGCAGCAGTCAGCTATCCTTAATTGCACGGTCGCATCGCAGCTCGGAGAGAATTTGAAGTCAAGGATGTGACCTGATCAGGACTCATGAGGCGGCCACCGAGGCAGATTTGGGATCTAGCGCAGCGGAACCGTGCAATATTAAGGAAAAATCCGGCCTCCGGACCGATGCTTCGCCGCGTCCCGATCACCGCCCCTCGAACTGCAAAATATAAAGCCCGGCATTGGAATCGGTCACGTACATCACGCCGTCCTTGTCGACGAAACAATCGCAAGACTGGATGATTTGCGGCCGGTTGGGACGCGGATCGTACATGCGCTCAGGGTTTGGCGGCACGTAATAAGCGGTCTCGCGCGGGGCGAATGGGTTTTTCAGGTCATAGACGCGCACGCCGGCATTGTGCAGCGTGGCGAAGATGTATTGCGAGCTTACAAACGCGCCGGGCCGGTTTTCCCAGAGATTATGCGGACCGAAATTGCCGCCTTTCTTGCAGTAATCGGCCTCGTCGGGCACCGGCATGGTCGAAATGCTGACCGGATTTGCCGGCTCGCGCACGTCGAACACCCAGATGTAACGGAGCCCGAGCTTGCAATCGGCGAAATTGGCCTCGTCGGCAACGACCAAGAGATTGCGGTCCGGCAGCGGCAGCGGCGAATGGGTGCCGCCGCCGAACGGCGGATCCCAATTGCGATAGGACACCATTTTGGGTTTCGCCGGATCGCCGACATCGACAATCGCGAGGCCGCCGTCGCGCCAGGCGCTGTAAGCGAGATTGTCGGCGACCAGCGCGTGGTGCAGCGCGTAGCGCCTGCCCTTGGCCCAGGTCGGGGTCTCGCCGCAGCCGGTCCACATGCCGGGCAGCCAGAATTTGCCGACCACTTCCGGCTTCGTCGGTTCCTGCATGTCGACGATCACCAATATGTGGTCGGAGAATTCCGGCAGATGCACCGAGACATAGGCGTAACGCCCGCCGACATACCAGATGCGATGCGGCCCTAGGCCGCCGAGCGGCAGGAAGGCGATCTCGCGCGGCGCTTCCGGTTTGGCAATATCGTAGACGCGAAGCCCGCTGGTGAATTTCTGGCCCTCCAGCGCCTCCCCCGACTTGCCGGTGAAATAGGCCTCCTGGCTCACCTGCATGGTCCACACGCTCGGCCCGTTCACGGCGAGCAGAAGATCGCCGTGCGTTTGCAGATGATGCGCCCGCGTATTCGGCGGGCAGGGCATGAATTGCACCGGCTTCGGCTTTGTCGGATCGCGCACATCTGTAATGGTGATGCCATTAGAAAAGCCGTGGCCGATATAGGCGAAGCCGCGATGCACCATGAGCTGTACGCCATCGCCACGGCCGCCCTGATCGCTATGACCGAGGAATTTGATGTTATGGCTGGCAACGGCATTCATTGATCGCGCTCCCGGACTATTGTTACGACTTCTGCTTCACCGTCATGCCCGCGGAATAGCCGTTCGCAGAACGGCGTCGCTTCGCTCGCCTATGTCGCGGGCATCCACGTCTTGACACAGTAAGACGTGGATGGCCGGGACAGCCCGGCCATGACGCGGTACAATATCTTGGACGAGACAGGGAAGAAACGATGACCAACGACAATAATCCGCGCGGCAATTCACACGGCATGATCGCGGTCGACAAGATGGGCGGGAAAGTCCTGTTCCTCAATCCCGATACCTATGCGACCGAGGTCGTGATCGACGATTTTCCGCGCACCGTGCACGAACTCCTCCTGGTGCCGGAAACCGGCAACTCCGCCGCAATGGCCTATGTGCCGATCTTCGGCGACGGCATTCACGGCCGCAATCCCAATCCGCAGCACGAATTGTGCGTGTTCGATCTGGCGCGGCGCGCCCATGTCGCCACCATCGATCTGCGGCCCTATATCGCCCCGCACACGCTCAAACTTGGGCCCGACGGTTTCATCTACATCACCTGCGAGAACTCGGCGGTGGTGGCGGTGATCGACCGCTCGGCGAACAAAGTGGTTGAGGCGATCGATTCCGGCTCGACCAACGGCCACCGCCTGATCATTGCGCCGGACGGCAAACGGCTCTACACCGAGAACGAGGAAGACGGCACCGTCTCGGTGATCGATCTGCCCGCGCGAAAGCTCCTCGGGAAAATCAAAACGCCGCGCCCGCTCGCCGGCATCGCCATTTCGCCCGACGGCGGCACCGTGATCGCGGTCGACGACGCGCAGCCGACATTGTTTCTGATCGACACGGAGGCAGGCTTTGTCCGCGAAGAGCTCCCGCTCAAAGACGTGCCGAAGGCGGCGCAGATCGCGCGCTACGCGCCGGACAACAGCCTCATCGCCGTGACCAGCCTCAACAGCGACACCGTGAGCCTGATCGATCCGTCATTCAAAGCACAGAGCGCGATCAAGGTCGGCTCGCAGCCGATGGATATGGCCTTCCGCGGCGACGAGCTTTTTGTCGCCTGCCAGGGCGATGGCTCGGTGCATATCATCGATATTCCGAATAAGCGGGCGAAGGGCAGTTTCAAAGCCGGCACCGGCTGCGAGTCGCTTGGATTTTTTTAGAAAAATGTAGGGCGGGTTAGCCGAAGGCGTAACCCGCCCACTGCGGGACCGAACCGCGGATTACGCTTCGCCAATCCGCCCTACAGGTTGCTCGGAAAGGGGCTTTGGCTGTTTTGAGGTGTGTTGCCAGCAGCCGCAGCCCGTGATTTGCGCGCCGCGGCATCGCCGCGTTAAGAACGCCGCGGGAATGCGAGACGCGGGCTTCGTTCTTACATATTATGTCCCCGAATAGGCCCCCTAGCCGGGCCGGGGTGAAGGAGTAAATCTATGCTTTGTAAGGCTTTTGCAGCCGTGTTGATGGCAACGGCAGCGCTCGCAGGGGTCACGACGACGCCTGCCAACGCCCAGGGGAGGAGCGTTCAGATTGGCCAGCTGGCATGCTCGATGTCGGCCAGTATCGGTCTGATTGTCGCTTCGCAAAAGAATGTGAGTTGCACGTTCAACCCCAATAGTGGACCGCCCGAGGCCTATTTGGGGACGATGACGATCATCGGCGTCGATGTCGGTTTCACCACCGGCAGCGCGATGGTTTGGGGCGTATCCACCAGCACCAGCCGATATTCCGGAATGCTGAGCGGAACCTATGCGGGGGCGACCGCTCAGGCGACCGCCATTGCCGGCGTCGGCGCCAATGCGCTGGTCGGCGGATCGAATCACTCGATCGCGCTGCAGCCGCTCTCGGTCCAGGGCCAGGTTGGGCTCGACGCCGCTGGCGGTATTGGAGCGTTGGAACTGCACCTCGCGCAGTGAAATCTCCAAAAGCGGTTACCGTTTTCTACAAAGAACAAGCGGAAACCATAGGGGCGCGGTAACGCGCCCCTTGACCGCCCCTGCCAACGCCTGAAACGATGGCTCTCGGCGCCTGCGATAAAACGGCGGGCGCCTCGGGAGGTTGTTGCGGGAGGTTGTCATGACAACTAACGGCGGCAATGGCGCAAAAGCGGGCGGTCCCCGCTGCGTCGCACTGGTTGGTCCCTTTCAGAGCGGCAAGACCACGCTGCTCGAGGCAATCCTCGCCCGCACCGACGCGATCCCCCGCCAAGGCTCGGTCGAATCCGGCAACACCGTCGGCGACGCCTCTAAAGAAGCGCGCCACCACCACATGAGCGTCGAGCTCACCGTCGCCACCACGAATTTCATGGGCGACGCTTATACGTTCCTCGATTGTCCGGGCTCCGTCGAATTCGTCCATGATATGCGCGCGGTGCTGCCGGCGATCGACGCCGCGATTGTCGTCTGCGAAATGGACGAGAAGAAAATTCCGCAGCTGCAGCTCATTCTGCGTGAGCTCGAAGACCGCAAGGTGCCGCGGCTTTTGTTCGTCAACAAGATCGACAAGGCCGACGCCGGCGTGCACGACGTGCTGCAACTGTTGCAGCCGGCGTCGCGCACCAAGCTCATCCTGCGGCAGATCCCGACATTTTCCGGCGACATCATCTCGGGCTTCGTTGATCTCGCGCTCGAACGCGCCTTTGTCTACAAGGAGCACGCCGCCTCCGAAGTCGTGCCGCTTGAAGGCGACAGCGCCGATCGGGAAAAGACCGCGCGGTTCTCGATGCTGGAAACGCTCGCCGACCACGACGACGAGCTGATGGAGCAATTGCTCGAAGACATTCAGCCGCCGCGCGACAAAGTGTTCGACGATCTCACACGCGAATTGCGCGAAGGGCTGGTCTGTCCGGTGCTGATGGGCACCGCCGCGCGCGCCAACGGCGTGCTGCGTCTCCTCAAGGCGCTGCGCCATGAATCGCCCGGCATCGCCGAAACGGCGAAGCGTCTCGGCATCAAGTCCGGCTACGACGCGGTCGCCTATGTGCTCAAGACGCAGAACACCGCGCATGGCGGCAAAATGTCGGTCGTGCGGATGCTGGCCGGGCAAGCCGGCGATGGCACGACATTCTTAGCTGGCGACGAAGAAGCCGGCCGCGTCGCCGGCGTGTTCAAGCTCCTCGGGCAATCGAGCGAGAAGCGCGGGCCGGCAACGCTTGGGGAAACGGTTGCCTTTGCCAAGCTCGACAAAGCCAAGACCGGCGACACGCTGACGGCCGGCAAGCAGGCGCATCCGGCGATCGCCAAAGTGGAGCCCTATCCGCCGGTACTCGCGATCGCGATTTCGGCCAAGGAGCGCAAGGACGACGTGAAGCTCGGCCAGGCGCTCAACAAGCTTGCCGAGGAAGATCCTTCGATCACCATCGTGCATAATCCGGAGACGCACGAAGTGGTGCTGTGGGGCCAGGGCGAAATGCACCTGCGGGTCGCCACCGAGCGGTTGAGCGACCGCTATGGCGTCGCCATCGAGAAGCGCACGCCGAGCGTCAATTACCGCGAGACCATCCGCAAATCCGTCGTGCAGCGCGGCCGCCACAAGAAACAATCCGGCGGCCACGGCCAGTATGGCGACGTCGTGCTCGACATCAAACCGCTGCCGCGCAGCGGGGGATTTTCCTTCGAGGACAAGATTACCGGCGGCGTGGTGCCGCGCAATTACATTCCGTCGGTCGAAGAAGGCATCATCGACGCGCTCAAGCACGGCCCGCTCGGCTTCCCGGTGGTCGATCTCACCGTGGCGCTGATCGACGGCTCGTATCACACCGTCGATTCCTCCGACATGGCGTTCCGCACCGCGGCCCGCATCGGTATCGCCGAAGGCCTGCCGCAGTGTCAGCCGGTGCTGCTCGAGCCGATCTATCTGGTCGAAATCGTCTGCCCGACCGACGCCACCGCGAAGATCAACGCGCTGATGTCGGGCCGCCGCGGCCAGATCCTCGGCTTCGACACCCGCGAGGGCTGGGACGGCTGGGACGTGGTGCGGGCCAAAATGCCGGAATCGGAAATCGGCGACCTCATCGTCGAGATCCGCTCGGCGACCGCGGGCGCCGGCACCTTTACCTTCAAGTTCGATCACATGGCGGAATTGACCGGCCGCACCGCCGACCAGATCATCTCGGCGCGCCGCGCGGCGGAGTAGCTTTCGCTACCGCTTTTGTCCGTCGGATATTTTGCGTCAGACGTTTTGCAGGCCGAGCACGGCCGCGGTGTCGGCGCGAACTTTCCGCGTGAGTTCGGCGTCGTCGATCAGCGAATGCCCGTAGGACGGAATGATTTGCTGCAACTTGGCCTTCCAGCCGTCGTTTAGTTGCTTGCCGAAGCAAAGCTCGATCACCTTGATCATGATTGCTGCCGCGGTCGAAGCGCTGGGTGAGGCGCCAAGGAGCGCGACCAGCGAACAGTCGGCCGCTGCGACGATTTCGGTGCCGAATTTGAGAATGCCGCCCTGCACCGGGTCGCGCTTGATGATCTGGACCCGCATGCCGGCCACTTCGAGTTTCCAGTCCTGCTGCTCTACGCGCGGATACCGCCATATTATATCCAGGCGCAGCGGTTTCGCTGGCAGATGTTATGTCGTGGCAGTCATCATGACCTAGTACAATTAGCAGTTCTTTTTATGACGACCTGAACAGATCGTCGTATCCGGATGGAAATAAAAGTGTTTGGCGAACGAGCGGGTTCTTTGGCCAGGAGAGACGTCATGAGTGAATTTCGCAAGGAAACCGACAGCCTCGGCGAGGTCGCCGTTCCCGCCGACAAGCTGTGGGGCGCGCAGACCCAGCGTTCGCTGGAATATTTCAGTATCGGCAAAGACCTGATGCCGCCGGAAATGATCACCGCCTATGCGATCCTGAAGAAAGCCGCGGCGAATGCGAATCATGGCGCCGGCCGGCTCGACGGCAAAGTCCATGGCCTGATCGTCAAAGTCTGCGACGAGGTTCTAGCCGGCGCGCATCACGACATGTTCCCGCTGCACGTGTGGATGACCGGCAGCGGCACGCAATTCAACATGAACGTGAACGAGGTGATCTCGAACCGTAGCTCGCAGCTTGCCGGTACGGCGCTCGGCAGCAAGACGCCGGCGCACCCGAACGATCACGTCAACATGTCGCAATCGTCGAACGACACGTTTCCCTCGGCAATGTATATCGCGGCCGCCATCGGCGTGAAGGAGCGGCTGATCCCGTCGGTGAAGGCGTTGCACGACGCGATCGCCGCCAAAGCCGCCGCATGGGACGACATCATCAAGATCGGCCGCACCCATATGCAGGACGCGACGCCGCTCACGCTCGGCCAGGAATGGTCCGGCTATGCCGGAATGCTCGCCGACGATCTCGAACGGATCGACGATGCGTTGAAGGGCGTCTATCGCCTGGCGCTCGGCGGCACCGCGGTCGGCACCGGCATCAATGCGGCGCCCGGTTTCGCCGAAGCCGCCGCCGCCGAGATCGCCAAACTGACCGGGCTGCCGTTTCTCACCGCGCCGAACAAGTTCGCCGTGCAGGGCGCGCATGACGCGCTGGTGCAGCTCTCCGGCACGTTGAAAACGCTTGCGGTCTCGCTCTACAAGATCGCCAACGACATCAGACTATTGTCGTGCGGCCCGCGCGCCGGCTTCGACGAGCTGAAAATCCCGGAGAACGAGCCGGGCTCCTCGATCATGCCCGGCAAGGTCAATCCTACGCAGGCCGAGGCGCTAACCATGGTCGCCGTCCAAGTGATGGCGAACGACGTCGCGGTCGGCTTCGGCGGCGCCGGCGGCTATCTGGAAATGAACGTCTATAAGCCGCTGATGATCTTCAACGTCATGAATTCGATCACGCTGATGACCGACGGCTGCGCCAATTTCCGCAAGTTCCTGGTCGAAGGCACCCAGCCGAATCGGAAGCGCATCAAGCACTATGTCGACCGCTCGTTGATGCTGGTGACGGCGCTCGCGCCGGTGATCGGTTATGACAGGGCCTCCAAGATCGCGCATTACGCGCTGGAGCGCGAGCTGACATTGAAGACGGCGGCGCTGGAACTTGGTTTCGTCACCGCAGACGAGTTCGACCGCATTGTCGATCCGGTCAAGATGGTCAAGCCGTATGTCGCAACGGGTGGGTGACGGGGCCAAAGGCGCGGGCGGCGCGATGCGGCTGAAGCTCGAAAGACTTTCCACTTGGGACGTCGCCTATGCCGTCGACATGGCGCTCGCCTGTCTCATCACTTACTGGATCATGGCGGAAGTTTTTTCGCGGTTCGGGCATGGTGCGTTCTCCGATCTGGTTGGAGGCCTGTGGGCGATTGTGGCAACCGTCTATGTCTTTCGCGACACCCGCGCCAAGTCCCTGTCGGCGACCATAGGACGCATGATCGCAACCGGCGTCAGCTTTGCGCTGTGCCTGCTTTGTCTCCTGCTGTTTCCGTTCACGCCGACGGGCCTCGCGACGCTGTTAACCTGCGGAACGCTCATCATGATGGTGCTGGGCCGCCGCGAGGAAATAGGTCTGACGGCAGTAACCACGGCCGTCGTCATGCTGGTGGCGGCCATCGATCCGCACGATGCCTGGCGTCAGCCGCTCCTGCGCCTGATGAACTTTGATCGGGGTCGCCGTCGGCGTTTCATGCAAATGGATCGCCTCGTTTTTATTTTTTCGGATTATCGGCGAAGAGGTGCGATAGCCGCCTCTATTGATTAGGCAAAGGAGACCTACGGAAATGCCAGCCTATTGGGTCGCGCGTTCGAGAATCAACGATCCGGCCGAGTACAAGAAATACACCGACCTCGTGCCGGGCATCATCGCCAAATTCGGCGGCAAGGTTCTGGCGCGCGGCGGCAAATTCCAGATCATGGAGGGGCCGCACAAGTTTCAGCGCTTCGTCGTCATCGAATTTCCGACCTTCGAGCAGGGCGTGGCCTGCTTCACCTCGAAGGAATACGACGCCGCGGCCGCGTTCCGCAGAAGCGGCGCCGGCGACGTCGAGACCATCATGGTCGATGGCGGTGACGCGACGAAGTGAACGAAGATCTAGCCCGGCTTGATATTGGCGAACTTGATCACCTTGGCCCATTTGTCGGTTTCGCTCGACATCAGCTGACCAAATTCGGCCGGTGTCTTGGGCATCGGCACGCCGCCGATGTCGGCAAGGCGCGTTTGCATGTTGGCATCGGCGAGCGTCGCTTTGATTTCGCCCGCGAGCCGGTCGATGATTTCGGGCGGCGTGTCTCTGGGCGCACCAATGCCTTGCCAGGCAAAGGCTTCGTAACCCGGCACGAATTGCGATACCGGCGGCAGGTCGGGCAGCACTGCGAGCTTGTCCGTGCTCGACACCGCGAGCGCTTTGAGCCGGCCGGCGCGGATGTGCTCGATCGCCAGAATGACCTGGTCGAACATCACCTGGACTTGGCCCTCCAACAGATCGGTGATTGCCGGCGCGTCGCCGCGATAGGGCACATGCAACATGTTGACGCCGGTCATCATCTTGAACAGTTCGCCGGCGAGATGCGGCGTCGAGCCGATGCCGCCCGACGCCATGTTGAGTTCGCCCGGATGCGCTTTGGCATAGGCAATGAGGTCGGGAACCGAATTGATCGGCAAGGACGGATGCACCACCAGGACCTGCGGGTTGCGGTCGAGGCCGCCGATCGGCGCAATGTCGCGGATCATGTCGAAATCCGGCGCCGGATTGAGCATCGCATTGATGACGTTCGGATTGGCGACGAAGAGAAGCATGTAGCCGTCGGGCGTGGCGCGGGCGACGGTTTCGGCCGCAATGCTGTTGCCGGCCGAGCCGCGGTTCTCGACCACGACGGCTTGGCCGAGCCGCTCCGACATCATCGCGCCGGCGAGGCGCGCGATGATGTCGGCGGTGCCGCCGGGCGGGAAACCGACGATAAGGTGCACGGGCCGCGACGGATATGTTTCGGCGCGGGCGTTACGGATGAAGGCCGGCAGCGCAAGCGCGCTCAGAGCCAGGTTCATGAATTGACGGCGCTTAAGCTTTGTCATGGCGGGCGCACCATATAGTGCGTCCTCGTCGTGTCAAAGCGCCATGTTATAAGTGATGTTAAAGCGTCCGCAGCTAGGCCGCGGCGCGCGGCTCGCCGCCGCCCGGCGGCGGAACCGGAACGCCGTCGGCCGAATATTCGTTGAGTTTATTTCGCAACGTGCGGATGGAAATGCCGAGCACATTCGCCGCATGCGTGCGGTTGCCGAGGCAATGTTTTAGCGTTTCCAGGATCAAGTCGCGTTCGACCTCGGCGACGGTGCGGCCGACCAGTCCGCGCGAAACCTGCTCGGCGGCAAACGCGGCATGCGCCACGGCCGGCGCGCTGCGCTGCTGGTCGAGCCGGGTGCCGTCCGGCGTGAGGATCGCTTCCGGCCCGATCCCTTCGCCGCTTGCCATCAGCACGGCGCGATGCATGGTGTTTTCCAATTCGCGCACATTGCCCGGCCAGTAGTTCAAGGTCAGCGTCCGGCGCGATTCCTGCGACAAGGGCCGCACCGGCACACCGTTCGCCGCGGAATATTTTTTTACGAAATAGTCGGCGATTTCGAGCACGTCGGCCGGCCGCTCGCGCAGCGGCGGGATTTTCAGGTTCACGACATTGAGCCGGAACAGCAAGTCCTCGCGGAAGCTGCCGTCGCGCACGGCTTCTGAGAGATTGCGGTTCGAGGTGGCGATGATGCGGATGTCGATCGGCACTGGCCTGGTGCCGCCGACGCGGTCGATGACGCGCTCCTGGATGGCGCGCAAGAGTTTCGCCTGCAGCCGCACGTCGATTTCGGAAATCTCGTCGAGCAGCAGCGTGCCGCCATTGGCCTCTTCGAATTTGCCGACGCGGCGCGCGACCGCGCCGGTGAACGAGCCCTTTTCGTGACCGAACAGCTCGGACTCCAGCAGCGTTTCCGGAATGGCGGCGCAGTTGACGCAGATCAGCGGTTTCTTGGCGCGGCCGGAGCGGGTGTGCACATAGCGCGCCAACACTTCCTTGCCGGTGCCGGATTCGCCGGTGATCAGCACCGAGGCTTCGCTCGAAGCGACTTGCTGGGCGAGCTTGACCACGCGCGCCATGGCGTCGTCGCGGTAGATCATGTCGCGGCTGTCGTCGGCGACTGCGGCGAGTACGGCGGCGATCAATTCGGCGTCCGGCGGCAGCGGGATGTATTCCTTGGCGTCGGCATGGATGGCCGCGACCGCGGCGCGGGCGTCGGTCGCTGTGCCGCAGGCGACGATCGGCGCGTAGATGCGTTCGGCTTCAAGCGCGGTGACCAGGTCGCGGATATTGATCGCGACGTCGACCATCAAGAGGTCGGCGCCGCGTCCCGAGCGCAGCACGGCGAGCGCCTGGCTGTTGTCCGCCGCATGGGTGACGTGTGCGCCTTTCTCCATCGCGATCTTGGTGGCGACGGTGAGCTGGCCGTTGAGTGTGCCGACGATCAGGAGGCGCATGTTGTTGTTCCTTGTTGGCTAGAATAGGTTCGCCGGTCCCCAGACATCACGACCGCTCCGCCTTGATGATTTCCGTCATGGTGACGCCGAGCTTTTCTTCCACCAGCACGACTTCGCCACGGGCGACCAGGCGGTTGTTGACGTAAATGTCGATCGCTTCACCGACCTTGCGGTCGAGTTCGAGGACGGCGCCGGGCCCGAGCTTGAGCAATTCGCCGATATCCATCCGCGCCCGACCGAGCACCGCCGAAACCTGGACCGGCACGTCGAACACCGCTTCGAGATCGGAAGCGATGCGGGTGACCGGTCCGTCGGCCGCCAAAAAGGGCGGCGGTTCCACTTGCGGCGGCTCGCCGCCTTCAAGATTGGGTAGCGGAACTTTGCTGTCCTCACTCATCTGTCGGACCTCCTGAACTCATTTTCGGTCTGCATCAGCAAGTCGTGCGCGCTGGCGCGGCTGCTGTGTGTGTCGCTGGGCGTATCGCTGTGCGCGTCACTATGCGTGTCACTGCGCGTGTCACTGTGCCGGTCTTGGCGACCGGCGGCGCTGGGCGGCGTCTCTTGCATTTCCAGTGTACTGCGGCGCGGCTCAAGACCTGCGAGATTGCGGCGCGCGCCGATATAGCCCGTGACCGCTTCGCCGATCACGGCGCCGGCCGAGGCGCTGTCGCGGTTGATGCCGCCGTCCGCCCACTCGATGCGGCAATCGCCGGGGGTAATATCCGGTTCGGCGAGCACCACCAGGCGGCCTTCAAAGCTGCGGGCGCGGGCGATGTCGTCGAGCCTTTTCTTGGCGGCGGCATAGATCGCGTCGTTGACGCGCACGACGATATGCGGCGCCGAAATCAGCTGGCGGAAGCAATCGCTCGCCAGCGCCGAGATTTCGGCGAACGGCTCGCGCGCGATCAAGGTCGGCGCCAGCTTCCGCGCCACCGCGACCGCAACCTCGACCGCCTCGCATTCAAGCCGCGCCTCGATCGCGTGCAGCGCTTCGTTCGCGGTGGCGATGCCCTGGGCGACATTTTCGAGGGTCGCCGCGATGCAGCGATTGACCTCGACCTGCGCGTCGTTCTGGCCTTGCGCGTAGCCCCGGCGGTGACCCGCGGTTTCGGCCTCGGCGAGGTTCACCTCGTGTTCGGCGAGCGTGATCATCGGCTCGACCGGCTTGCGGGGTCCGCCGGCGAAGTCGGTGTCGAACAGAAACTTTGTCGGTGCCGTCATACGCATGGCCTCAATAGATCAACTCTTCTTCGCTGCGGGACTTGGAAATGACGATCTCGCCCTTGGCCGCGAGGTCCTTGGCGAGATTGACCAGGAGTCCCTGCGCCTCGTCGACGTCGCGCAGCCGCACCGGACCCATGGCTTGCATGTCGTCGAGCAGCATCTTGGCGGCGCGCGACGACATGTTGTTGAGGAAGAACTGGCGCACCGGCTCCGCGGCGCCCTTGAGCGCGATGCCGAGCTTGTCCTTCTCGACATGGCGCATCAGCGTCTGCGCCGAACCGGTATCGAGCTTGGTCAGATCGTCGAACGTGAACATCAGCGTCTCTCCGCCTTGCGCCGTCAAGGCTTTCGGCTCTTCCGGGGTCACGATGCGCCGCACCAAGGGCCGCACCACGAGCAGCAGCACGACGAGGCCAAGCACGCCCATCACCACCATTTCGATGGCGCGCATGATGTCGTCTTTGGTGAATTTCATCGCGTCTAACCAGCCGGTCGGCTCGCGGATCGTCAGCGCCGGGGTCTCGGCAAAGCGCAGGTTGACGACTTCGACTTCGTCGCCGCGATTCTGATTGAAGCCGATCGCGGAACGCACCAGCGTGCCGATCTGATCGAGTTCGTCCTTGCTGCGCGGCTGATAGGTGACGTCGCCCTTGTCGTCCTTGCCATAGGTGCCGTCGACCAGCACCGCGACGGAGACGCGGTTGACGCGGCCGCCTTCGATGACTTCGGTCTTGGTGGTTTTTGAAATCTCGTAATTGACGATTTCCTCCGACTTCCGGCTCTGGTCGTGCGGTCCGGAATCGGCGGCCGGCGGCGGCTTCTGGTTGGTGCCGGGCAGTTCGTTGCCGACAGTGACCTGCTGGTTGCCGTCGGCCGAAGCCGTGGTCTCCTCGCGGGTTTGGCTCGAGCGGATGACGCGGCCTTCGGGATCGTTATTGTCCGAGGTCTGGGTGATACGGTTGAAGTCGAAATCGGCGCTGACTTGGACGCGCGAATGGCCGGGGCCGACGACCGATGACACGATCGCTTCGACCTGCTGGCGCAGATGCTTTTCGTAAGCGGCCTGCCGCTCGTCAGCGCTGACGTCGCTGCCGGTAATCGCGTCGGCCGCGCCATCGGCAAGAAGCTGCCCCTGTTCGTCGATGATGGAGATGCGCTGCGGGCTCAAGCCGTTGACCGCGGTGGCGACGAGGTGCCGGATGGCGCGCACTTGCGCCGCGTCGAGCGTGCCCCGCACCTTGAGGACGATCGAGGCGGAGGGGTCGACCCTGTCACGCGAGAATAGCGGCCGTTCGGGCATCACAAGGTGCACGCGCGCCGCCTCGACGCGGTCGAGGCCTTGGATGGAGCGGGCGAGTTCGCCTTCGAGCGCGCGCAGGCTGTTGATGTTTTGCACGAAGCTCGTGGTGCCGAGCGCGTCCGACTTGTCGAAAATCTCGTAGCCGACGCCGCCGCCTTTGGGCAGGCCGTTCTCGGTGAGCGTAATGCGCAGCCGCGCCACCCGATCGGTCGGCACCATGATGATGTTGCCGTCATTGCGCAGCTGGTAGGTGACGCCCTCGCGGTCGAGCTCCTTGGCGATGGCGGCGGAATCTTCCAGCGTCAGATCGGTGAATAGCGGCGTCATTTGCGGCGTCGTGACCCGCATAATCACAAAGGCAAAGAAACCGACCAGTGCGACGGTCACCGCGACCATCGCGGCGATGCGCGCACCGCCGAGCGTTTTAGCGAACTCGAGTAGACCTTGCACCGAGCCTTCCCCCGAAGCGACGCCTTAGCGTTTCACTCGGCAAGATTTGCCCGGTTGATGGTTAGCGCCCGGTTAATAATTCCGGCGCAGCCGCATAAAACTGTTCGGCGCCGGCCAAGCCGGCGCGCCAAAACCGTCAGATCGATTAAGCGAACGTTACTGGCGGTATTGCTGGATGCGGGTTGTACGCAGGCCGGCGAGGCCATGCTGGTCGATGGAATATTGCCAGGACAGGAATTCCTCGACCGTCAGCGTATAGCGGCTGCACGCCTCTTCAAGCGAGAGCAAACCGCCGCGGACGGCCGCGACAACTTCCGCCTTCCGGCGAATGACCCAACGTTTCGTCCCCGGCGCCGGCAGATCGGCGATAGTCAGGGGCGAACCGTCCGGCCCGATCACGTATTTAACCCTCGGGCGATGGGGTTCGGTCATAGCAACTCTCACCAACTCGACTACTCCACAGAGGCCGACCATACGGACGGCGGCTTAAAATTTGCCTAAGCGGAGCGTGAAATTGGGTGCAATCAGCCAAGCTGCCCGCGAAAGGCGGCAATCTGGCGATGCCGGAGCGCATAGCGGCCACGAGAAAGCGTAACGGTTCCAGAGCCGGCAAGGCGAACAGAGCCCGGCTAGAGAATCGAATTGAGCGTGCTCAGCGCCGTGTTGAGGCTGTTCAGGCCGGTGCTGAGCCCGCCGAGCGTGGAGTTGGTGACCGACTGCACGGCGCTCATGGCGTAATCCTGTCCGCCGACGAAGAGCTTCGGCGGGTTTTGCGTCAGGTCGACGCCGGTGACGGTGCCCGAGACTTGCGGGGTGACCGTGACCGCCTGGCCGCTGGCGCCGGTCGCGGTGACGGTGATGGTGTACTGGCCGGCGGGCCAGGTTTGGCCGGTATTGCCGGTGCCGTTCCAGGTATAGGTGTTGCTACCGGTATTGAGCGGGGTGGTGCCGGTGAAAACGGTGGTGCCGCTCGAATTGGTGATCGTCACATTGCCGGTCGCCGGGCTCGCCGAATTCAGCGTCCAGGTGGCGGGCGCGCTCGACGTCAGCGATGCGCTAGTGCCGTTGAGCGTGACGGTCGAGCCCACCATTTGCATCGCCGAGGCCGCCTCGCTGGTCTGCTGCAACGAGATCAGCGTCTGCATATTGCTGTTCATGTCCACCTGCTGCTGGACCGAGGCGAACTCGACCAATTGCTGCGTGAACTGATTGGTGTCGAGCGGCGAGAGCGGGTCCTGGTTCTGCAGCTGCGTGGTCAGGAGCGTCAGGAACGAATTGAAATTGCCGGCGAGCTGGTCGAGGCTCGAATTGGCCGAGCTCGAACTGCTCGAATTCGTCGTCGAGTTCGTGGTGGTGTTGGTGGTGTTGTTGTTGACGCTGGTGGTCATGATCGGTCCTCACACAAATGCCGGTGGCGCGCGCGGGCGCCGTTCACACGCGAATATCAAGCCCGCCGCGAAGGTTCAGGCGGGAGTAGATCTGTGTCGTGTCGACCGGAGGAAGGCTTGAGTCGGGGATCACAAGCTGCTGCGTGTTCGATTGCGCGCCGCTGCCGTTCTGCCCGGAATTCTGGTTCTGCTGGCCGCTGAAGGACTGGTCGCGCAGCGAGAACTGCATGCTGTTATCGGAGGTCTTCAGCCCCGCTTGTTCGAGCGCGCGTTCGAGCTGCGGCTGCTGCTTCTGCAGCAGAGTAAGCGTGTCTTGACGGTCGGCGGTGATATGCGAGGTCACCTGGCCGTTGCTGTCGACGTCAAGACGCACCTCGATGCGGCCGAGGTCCGGCGGGTCGAGGCGGATATCGAACTGGCTGGAGCCGGCCTGGGCGCGTGAGGCGATGGCGACCGGAAGTCCGGCAATCGATACGCTGGGTGCGGCCGTCGTGGTGGACGCTGCCGACGTGGTTGGCGGCGTTGTGGCGACGTTGGCGGCCGCGATGCCGAGCGTTGGGACGTCGCCTGCGGCAAGTTTGGCGCCACTTGCCGCAGCCTGTCCGGTCGATGCGGTGCCGTCGGCCGATGCCGTTCCGCCCGCACCATCGCCGTGCGCCGTGGCGATTGTGCTATTCGCCTGAGCGTTCGCGTCGGCTTGGGTTGCTGCATTGTCCGCTTGCGTCAGCGCCTGCTGGAAACTCGCCGGAGTTTGCGCACCGGTTGAGGGCGTGGCCGGAGCTTGTACGGCGGCCTGGTCGGTCTCAGCATTGGTTGCATTTGCCGCGTTGTTTGCGGCCACGGCTTTCGCCGAAGCGGCGTCGGTGTCCGCCGTGCCGCCGGTATTGTCTTGCGTTGCCGGGGCATCTTGGCCGCCGGGAGACGCAGCGGCCTGCGTGCGGGCCTTGGCCTGCGCGCCGATCGCGATGTTCGACGTCGCCGCCGCAACCGAGCCCGGCGTGCTGTCGATGGCGCTGTTGGCGACAATGACCGTCGCAACCGGCGTAGCCGCGTTGGCGGCGTTGGACGATTGGCTCGCGGCCGACGGTGTGTCCGCCGCATTGGCGTTGGTTTGATCGTTGCCGGAATCCTTAGGCTTCTTGCCCGATCCGGATGTACCGGATGCGGTCGCGTCGGTGTTTTGCGCATTGGCGGCTGCAGCGATCGTCGCGGCCGCTGTTGCGCTCGCATTAGCGCCGGCGTTAGCGGCCGCGTTGCCGGTGTCGCTCGGCGGCAGCGAATTATTCTGCGGTGTGGTGCCGTTTGCCGGAGGGCTGGGGTCCGTTGCGCTTGGATCCGGATTCGTCGTTGCAGCCTTGGTCGCGTTCGCGTTCGGCGTTTGCGAAGGCGGGGTCGAAGGCTTGCCATTCGCATTTGCGTTCGAAGGTGCAGGGCCGGATGTGGCGGCGGCCGGCTGCTGGCCGCCATTGCCATTTTGCGCGTTCGCGCCGGAAGAACTCGTAGCGTTCGCGTTTCCTGTCGTTGTCTGCTGCGATCCGCTCGCCGTGCTCGAAGCCGAACTGGGGCTATTGCCGCCATTCCCGCTGTTGTCCCCTTGGTTGCCGTTGCCGGACGAAGTAGTCGCGGTCAGGCGCCTGTTGCGGGGCAGGCGGCGGATTGGCCGGCGCAGGCGAAACATTGGCCGGTCCGGAGACGCCAGCGTCGAGCAAGGCCGCGAACGGCTGCGCGTCGGCGTTTTGGCTTTGTGCGGATGCTTGCGCGGCCGCCTGCGACGAGAGCGAGACCGCGTTGGAGGCGCTGGGCGCTATACTCGGCACGCTTGGCACTTTGGAACTCCGCGAAACGACATAAGCAATGGTCTGCTTGCAACCGGCGGGCCAGGGCGGCTCTCTGGCAAAAACACATTCAAATCAATGGCTTGAATTCATGGCCGGCCGGCCCTGGCGGCAAGCTTTACGCGGGGGGCGGCAAAATTTGCCGCATTTCGCGGTCCGGCGGGTCTCCGCGACGCGGAGTCCTGTCGTCAGCCCGGCGTGAACTGCAGCCGGAAACGGCCTCTAGCCATCCTCAGCCCATCCTCCACCCATGGCGAAGCGCGGCAACGCCCCTTATAATATTGGCCGATCAACACGATGCTTGAGTGCCCCGGGGCAGGAACACGGCCGCTTGATATGCTGAACATATTGGATATCGCGGGGCGGCCGGCGGACATCCGGGTCGTCGTCGCCATGTCGGGCGGCGTCGATTCCTCGGTAACCGCGGCGCTGTTGGCCGATGCCGGCTATGACGTGGTCGGCATTACGCTCCAGCTCTACGATCATGGCGCAGCGAGCCACCGCAAAGGCGCCTGCTGCGCCGGCCGCGACATTCATGACGCCCGCGCGGTGGCGGAGCGGATCGGCATTCCGCATTACGTTCTCGACTACGAAGACCGTTTCAAGGAAGCGGTCATCGACCGCTTCGCGCAGAGCTATGTGGCGGGCGAGACGCCGGTGCCGTGCGTGGAATGCAATCAGTCGATCAAGTTTCGCGATTTGCTCGAAACCGCCCGCGACCTCGGCGCCGCGGTCTTGGCGACCGGCCATTACGTTTCTTCGCGCCCATTGCCGGGCGGCGGCCGCGCGCTCTATCGCGCGCGCGAGACCGAGCGCGATCAGAGCTATTTCCTGTTCGCGACGACTCAGGCGCAACTCGATCTGTTGCGCTTTCCGCTCGGCGACCGCACCAAGGCGGAGACGCGGGACTTGGCGCGGCGTTACGGTCTTGCCATCGCCGACAAGCAGGACAGCCAGGACATCTGCTTTGTGCCG
>DASQRX010000151.1:0-33712 GCA_035642635.1 Xanthobacteraceae bacterium | reverse complement strand
CGCGTCGGCGGTTTTCTTGCCGACCGGCACGGCGACTGAAACCGCCATGCAGCGTTCGCCGGCCGAGCCATAGCCGGCGCCGATCAACGCATCTACCGCCTGATCCATGTCGGCGTCCGGCATCACGATCATGTGGTTCTTGGCGCCGCCGAAACATTGCACGCGTTTGCCGTGCGCGGTGCCAGTCGCGTAAATGTACTCCGCGATCGCCGACGAGCCGACAAAGCCGATCGCCTTGACGCGCGCGTCGGTGAGCAGCGTGTCGACCGCTTCCTTGTCGCCGTTGACGACATTGAGGACGCCGGGCGGCAGGCCGGCTTTGAAGAACAATTCGGCGATGCGCAGCGGCACCGATGGATCGCGCTCGGACGGCTTCAGGATGAACGTGTTGCCGCAAGCGATGGCCGGTGCGCATTTCCACAACGGGATCATCGCCGGAAAATTGAACGGCGTAATGCCGGCAACGACGCCGAGCGGCTGGTGCATGGAATAGAGGTCGATGCCGGGGCCGGCGCCGTCGGAATATTCGCCCTTGAGCAAATGCGGAATGCCGCAGGCGAATTCAGCGACTTCGAGCCCGCGTTGGATGTCGCCTTTGGCATCCGCAAAGGTCTTGCCGTGTTCGGACGACAACAGCCGCGCCAGATCGTCATATTCGCCCTGGATCAGCTCCAAAAACTTGAACATGACGCGGGCGCGGCGCTGCGGATTGGTGGCGGCCCAGCCCGGAAAGGCCGCTTGCGCATTGGCGATCGCCGCCTCGACCTCGGATTTGGCCGCCAGCGCGACTTTGGCCTGAACCTCGCCGGTATTGGGATTGAAGACGTCGCCGAAGCGCCCGGACGCCCCCTTCACCTCTTTGCCGCCGATGAAATGGCCGATCTCGCGCATGGCTGGTCTCCCTTATAGGTCCCAGGCGTTCGCTGCGCCGGGTTGCAAATCTGGACGATATCGCCGCTTTGATCGGGCTATCTAGCTGGTTTTTGTCGTGCGGGTCATCCCCCTTGCATCCGCCGGCGCTTGGGAGTTCCAGCGGTAACCGTCGTTTGAGCGCGAGACCGTACCAATAGAGGCCTTGTCGAGGCTTGGCTGGCGCAAGAATTGGGCTAGCCGCGGGTTGGGTGCGTCTCATGGACATTGCAACAGGCCTAGGCCTGCTCGCCGGGGCGACCGTCGTCGTCACCCTGATGCTCATGGGCGGCGGCCTCGGCATGTTCGTGAGCGATCATGCCATCATTATTATTTTCGGCGGGTCGTTTGCCGCGACTTTGATCCGCTTCCCGCTGTCGTCGATCTTTCACGGCCTGCCGCTGGGCATGAAATTCGTGTTCTCGATGCGCCGCATCTCGCAGCGCGAATTGGTGGATGAGATCGCGGGTCTTGCCGAGATCGCGCGCAAGCAGGGTCCGATTGGGCTCGAAAAAGTCGAGGTCGAGGATCCGTATCTCGCCAAGGGCATCCGCTTCGTCGCCGACGGCTACGACGCCGAGTTCATCCGCGACAATCTTGAGCGCGACCGCGACAATTTTCTAAGCCATCTCGACGAGGGCCAAAAAATCTATCGCGCGGTCGGCGACTGCGCGCCGGCCTTCGGCATGATCGGCACGCTGATCGGCATGGTGCAGATGTTCGCCAACATGACCGAATCCGTCGAAACTCGGTCCGTTCATGGCGACGGCGCTGTTGGCGACGCTCTACGGCGCGGTGGTGGCGAATATCCTGTGCTTGCCGATCGCCGACAAGCTGCATCTCAAACTCGCCGACGAAGAGATCAACCGCACGCTGATCATCGACGGCGTGTTGATGATCAGGGAATCGAAGAGCCCGACCTTGGTGCGCGAAATGCTGATCGCCTATCTGCCGGAGAAGCACCGCGGCGAAGCCGAGCCTGAGCCCGTTCCGGCTTGACGATGAGCGGGCGGGCGCGACTGCAGCGTGAGTCTTTGGGCGTAGGGCATGGCACGGCGTAAGGAAGCACACAGCGGCGGTCACGGCTGGTTCGTCACCTTCGCCGACTTGATGGGCTTGCTCGTCAGCTTCTTCGTCATGCTGGTGGCGTTTTCCAACCAGGACCAGCAGAAACTCCAGATCGTCGCCGGCTCGATGCGCGACGCCTTCGGCACGCAGAACACCGTCCGCTACTCCGGCATCATCGAGGTCGATGGGTTGCCGACCCGGCCGAAGCTCAAGAACGCCGCGCACGTCCAGCCGGAGGACGCGTCGGCGACGCCGACGCCCGACCAAGACGATCACAACCAGAAATACGGCGGCAAGTTTCAGCAGGACGAAGCCTTCGCGCTTGCCGCGGCCTCGCTGCGCCAGGCACTGCAGGACATGCCGGAACTGGCCGAAGCCAGTAAGCACATCATGTTCGAGGAGACCAAGGACGGTCTCGACATCAACATCGTCGATCAGGAAGGCCGCTCGATGTTCCCGGAGGGCGCCAAGGACCCCTATGAGCGCACCCGGCGGATCATTGAAAAGATCGCCATACCTCTGAAGGCGCTGCCGTACCGGATTTCGATCACCGGACACACCTCGGCCTCGCAGACGCCGCCATCGGCGGATTATGGGCCCTGGAACCTGTCGGCCGACCGCGCCAATGCGGTGCGCCAGATCTTGGAAGAGCAGGGGCTGCCGGCCAATAACATCTACATGGTCGCCGGCAAGACCGATACCGACCCGCTGTTCCCAGATGACCCCTATATCGCCGCCAACCGGCGGGTGACCGTCACCCTGATGCACGAACCGCCGCCGGTGCCCCCAGGCCTAAGCCCGTAAAAGTACTAAGCCCGTAAAAGGACTAAGCCCGTAAGAAACCTAAGCCCGCAAAAAGAAATTTCGGGAATTGGCATTTCGGTCAAGGAGCATGCCGCGGTTGCCAGAGGCGCCGTTGAGCCTGGCGCCGCGCTGAGCCCCAGGGTCCGCAGCCTAAACGTTTGATCTGTTATAGCTAAATTGCGTGGTTCTGGATTGGAGCTGGGTCACGCGTCCCCGGCTCCGCGCGCCGTTGCGTTGGCCAGTCCGGCGCGGGGGAAAGCGGATCATCTCCTGGTTGGCCCATGACTTCGCGGCGTGGAGGGTGTATAGGCGCGGCCCTGTATCCCCCTCGGGATGCCGCACCAGGAGCAGGCAGGGTCCTGTTTCAAAATTCATGACAGATAGCGCGAGCGCTCCCGCA
Source organism: Xanthobacteraceae bacterium (assembly GCA_035642635.1). Classification (GTDB taxonomy): domain Bacteria; phylum Pseudomonadota; class Alphaproteobacteria; order Rhizobiales; family Xanthobacteraceae; genus BOG-931. Next base: position 30,531 of record DASQRX010000151.1, on the reverse strand, counting down.
AGGAGCGAAGTGCCGGTAAACGGCAGCGGCGAAGCGCGTTCTCACGCCGGCTTCTGGGGGCTGACGCTCGGCAGTATCGGTGTCGTCTATGGCGATATCGGCACGAGCCCGCTCTATGCCTTGCGCGAAGCCGTCCTTGCCGCCACCGGCCCGGACCACAGCGTGGTCGACCGCGGCACCATCCTCGGCGTGGTGTCGCTGATCCTATGGGCGCTGTTCGTCATCGTCACATTGAAATACGTCGTCATCCTGCTGCGTGCCGACAATAACGGCGAAGGCGGCACGCTCACCTTGATGGCGCTGGCCTCGCGCGCCGTCGGCCGCATCAGCAGCGCAGCAAGTGTGGTCGCGCTCCTCGGCATCGTCAGCGCCGCCTTGTTCTATGGCGATGCCGTGATCACGCCGGCGCTGTCGGTTCTTTCCGCGGTCGAAGGCATCGATGTCGCGACGCCCGCGTTCCAGGAATATGTGGTGCCGCTGACTGTCGTCATTTTGCTCATGCTGTTTGCGATGCAGTCAGTCGGCACCGCCAAAGTGGCGGCGTTGTTCGGCCCGATCATGGTGATCTGGTTCGTGGCGATCGCGCTGCCGGGCCTCGCCTGGATCGCGCGCGATCCCGGAATCTTATGGGCGCTCAATCCCTATTACGGCGTTTTCTTCCTCACCCATCACGGCATTATCGGCCTGTACACGCTCGGCGCCGTTTTCCTGGCGGTCACCGGCGCCGAGGCGCTTTATGCCGATCTCGGCCATTTCGGCCGCGGGCCGATTCAAATCGCATGGCTTGCCCTGGTGCTGCCGTCGCTCGCGGTCAATTATTTAGGGCAGGGTGCGCTGGTCTTTGCCGAGCCGAAGTCGCTCGAAAATCCGTTCTATCTGCTCTATCCCGACGACTGGGTACGGATCGGGATGGTCATTCTGGCGACGATCGCGACCGTGATTGCGAGCCAGGCGGTGATCACTGGCGCCTATTCGCTGACCAGCCAGGCCATTCAGCTCGGGCTGCTGCCGCGCTTCGAAGTCCGTCACACTTCGGCGCAGACCGCAGGCCAGATTTTCATGCCGCGCGTCAATTCGCTGCTTCTGGTCGGCGTGCTGCTGTTGGTCGCGCTGTTCCGTTCTTCGAGCGCGCTGGCGTCGGCTTACGGCATCGCCGTCACCGGCACCATGGTCGTCACCTGCATGATGGCGTTTATCGTGATCTGGCGGATGTGGCGCTGGTCGCCGCTCGCCGCGGCGGCGCTCATCGTGCCATTCCTCCTCATCGATCTGACATTCCTGTCGGCGAATATGCTGAAAGTTCTGCAGGGCGGCTGGGTGCCGCTGGCGCTCGGCGGTCTGGTTATGCTGGTGATGTATACGTGGCGGCGCGGCACCCGCATTCTGTTCGCCAAGACGCGCCGGCTCGAAACGCCGCTCGACGATCTGGTGCGCATTCTCGAAAAGAAACCACCGCAGCGCGTTCCCGGCACCGCGGTGTTCCTCACCAGCGATCCGAAAAGCGCCCCCACCGCGCTGATGCACAGCCTCAAGCACTACAAAGTGCTGCACGAAAAGAACGTCATCCTCAGCGTCGAGACCACCCACACGCCGCGCGTCGATGCCGACAAGCGCGTGCGCATCGAGCCGGTCGGCTCGACCTTCATGTGCGTCTTGTTGCGGTTCGGCTATATGGAGACGCCGAACGTCCCGAAAGCGCTCGCCATCGCCCGCAAGCTCGGCTGGCATTTCGACATCATGTCGACGTCGTTCTTCCTGTCGCGGCGCACGCTGCGGCCGGCGCCGCGGCCCGGCATGCCGCTGTGGCAGGACCGGCTGTTCATCACGCTGGCGCGATCCGCCAACGACGCCACCGATTATTTTCAAATTCCGACCGACCGCGTGGTCGAGGTCGGCACGCAGGTGACGATCTAGTCAAGTGACGATCTAATCTCTTCACCTCTGCGCAAGGCGCGATATAACCAGTACTTACCATTCGCGAGGAGGCCCGCCGATGTCGGAGCAAAATCTCAGTGTGCTCGATCTGACGCCGGAAGAGGTCGCCGCCGGGCTGCGCGAGGGCCGCATGGTGCTTGTTGACGTGCGCGAACCGAACGAAACGGCGGTCGAGCGCTTCCCAGATGCCGTTCTGGTGCCGTTATCGGACTTCGACGCCGGCGCTATTCCGGATCCGCAAGGCCGTGAAGTGGTATTCGCGTGCCGTTCCGGCCGCCGTTCCGTCACCGCCTCGCTTGCCGCACAGCAGCACGGCTTTCCTTATTCGTCGCATCTCGCCGGCGGCATTTTGGCATGGAAGGCCGCCGGGCTGCCGACCGAGACGTGATCGCCTTGCGCCATATTTTCCTGCACCATATTTTCCTGCGCCAAATCTCCCTGCGCTATGTCCCGCTAATCCTGGCGCTGGGTAGCGCGATTGTTGTTTTCCTCGTGCTGCCGGCGCGGCCCAAAGAGCGCGTCGTCAACTACTACAATTGGTCGGACTATCAGGATCCGACGATCCTTGACGCCTTCACCAAACAGACCGGCATCAAGGTCCGTTTCGACACATTCGATTCCAACGACACGCTGGAAGCAAAGCTTCTGGCGGGATCGTCCGGCTATGATGTCGTCGTGCCGAGCGCGTATTTTCTGGCACGCCAGATCAGCGCCGGCATTTTCCAAAAGCTCGACAAGTCGAAACTGCCCAATCTCGGAGCGGTCTGGCCCGAGATCGCCAATCGTCTCGCCTTCTACGATCCGGGCAATCAATACGCCGTGGATTACATGTGGGGCACCACCGGCATCGGCTACAACGTCAAGAAGGTGAAAGAAATTCTGGGCCCCGACGCGGTCATCGATTCCTGGGATGACGTGTTCAATCCGGACAAGATTGCCAAGTTCAAGAATTGCGGCATCCACCTTCTCGACTCGTCCGACGACATCATATCGGCGGGCCTGCACTATCTGCATCTCGATCCGAACACCAGCGATCCCGCCGATCTGCAAAAGGTGTCCGACCTCATTCTCAAGATCAGGCCGTATGTGCGCAAATTCCATTCCTCGGAATATCTCAACGCGCTTGCCACCGGCGAGATCTGTTTTGTGGTCGGCTATTCCGGCGACATCAAGCAGGCGCAGACGCGCGCCGCACAAGCTAAAGGTGGCGTCGAGATCGGCTATTCGATCCCCAAAGAGGGCGCGCAATTGTGGTTCGACACGCTCGCCGTCCCGAAGGATGCGCCCGATCCGCAAGAGGCGCTCGAACTGATCAACTATTTGATGAAGCCCGAGGTCGCGGCCAAGAACACGAATTACGTGTCTTATGCCAACGGCGACCTGCCGAACCAGCTCATCGACAAGGCGATCCTCGACGACCGCACGGTCTATCCGGATGCCGAAACCATGGCAAAGTTCTATACCATCATCGCGCACGATGCGAAGACGCAGCGGCTGATCAACCGGCTGTGGACCAAGATCAAGACCGGTGAATAAGCTTCAATAAGCCTTGCGACAATAAAACGCTATCCGATGGCGATTGCCTCTTGAAATCGCAAGCCATCGCTGCTCAGCATCCGGCCGATAAAAGTTTTGCAATGGCAAGGGGAGGGATATGACCAAATCGCCTACAACAGCTGCGCCGTCGCGGCGCGGCGTCATCAAAGCCGCAGGCGTCCTCGCCGCCGGTATCGCCGCGCCTGCGCTGCTTCGCGTGCGTCAAGCCTATGCGGCTTTTCCGGATCGTCCGGTCAAATTCGTGGTCGCCAATACGCCGGGCGGCCCGTCCGACATTGTCGGCCGCATCGTCACAGCGGCGCTGCAGCAAGCGACCGGCAAGACCTTCATCATCGAAAACCGCCCCGGCGCCGGCAGCAATCTCGGTATGGAATACGTCGCTCATTCCGATCCCGACGGCTACACGATCCTGCTCGCGACCACCGCCTTTTCGGTCAATTACGGGCTCTACAACACGCTGCCGTTCGATCCGTTGAAGGATTTCGTCGCGGTCAGCGAATTGGGGGGCTCGCCCAATATCTATTTGGTCAAGCCGGATCTGCCGGCCAAGACCATGAAGGATTTCGTCGCGCTCGCCCGCTCGAGCCCGGAGAAATTCAACGCCTCGGTGCCGCCGATCGGCACGACGCCGCAATTGCAAATGGCGCTGTTGAAGGTGCGCGAAAAACTGCCGAACCTCGAGGAAGTCGTGTTCAAGGGCGGCGGCGATGCCGTCGAGGCGCTGATTGCCGGCACCGTGCAGATTTGCTCGGGCTCGGTCGCGCCGGCGCAGCCGCATATCAAAGCCGGAACGCTGCGCGGGCTTGCGGTCTGCGCCGATGCGCGCTGGGCCGATCTGCCGGACGTGCCGACCATGATCGAGTCGGGTTATCCGGATTTCGTGTTCGCCACCGACGCCATGCTCCTGGCGCCAGCGAAGACGCCGCCCGAAGTCGTCAAATGGCTGGAGACCGAAACGCTCAAAGTTCTCAACACCCAAGAAATGAAGGACAAGATGTTCCAGAACGGCTTCCTGGTGCGGCCGAAGGGGGCAGCAGCGTGCTGGGCGCGCGCGACCAAGGAAATGGACACGTTCAAGCAAATCATCGATCAGGCCGGCATCAAGAAGCTGTAATAGATGCCGGCAAACGGAACGGTACGGCATAGCTGGCGCTGCCCAGTGGCGTTTGCTCAGGTACTCAAGATCCCGAAAGTGGAAAAGATCATGCTCGAACGAAAAATCTAGGTGCTTATTCAAAGGGGGTTGAAATGATGCGGATTGCCGGGTCGGCTTTGGTCATCGTCGCCATCACATGGCAGGTGACTTGCCAGGTCACTTGCCAGGTCGCCGCCGCCGACGAAATACGACACACAACGTTTGCCGGCCCCATGTTGGGAACCTGGGCACAGAGCGCCGACCTCTGCACAAAAGACGATAAATCGAACTTCGTGATCTCGGCGGACAAGTATATCGGTGCCGCAGGTACGTGCAGCGTGGAGGTGATTGTGGAGACGGCAGGCTCGCTCGGCCCCAATTACTCCGTCCGTGGACGTTGCACCGCGACGCCACAATCCCAAGCCCAGGCCGCCCAAGTCCAGGTCGAAAATTTGATCATGCGGCCGCAGGGCGCCGGGAAGGAATTGATTGGTAAGTCGTTCGAGGATCTCAAGCCCTATCAGCACTGTCCGGCCAACTGACGGCGACCGGCTTAGCGTGGCCACCCGGCATCGAGATCGCGCTGCCAAACGCCGCCGGAATTGAACAGGATTGTCATGCCGTCCGGCGAATAGACGGCGCCTTCGTGCCAATAGTCGATCCAGATGTGGCCCGGGTAATCGATCCGGCCGTGAGCCGGCTGGCCGATTTCGTTGACGAGGTTGAGGTCCCATCCGTTCTGCGTGACGAAGGCTCGGCCGTTCAGCGGCACTTCGCAATCGGCGACGCAACGATATTGACCCGAGAGACTGATCACCTGCGCCGACGCGGCGGTGTTTGCCAAAGCAAGACCTGCCAACGCGAGTGAAGCGGCCGCTGCGAGAAACTTGAGCTTCATAAGACGCCTCCTGAAACGTTCAGTCTCTGGGCCTCAATTATGGCCGGCCCAAGCCGGCGCATACCCGGTCGGCTTATCGGTAGCATTGCGTTAGTCGCACGGCAGAATGACAGGGTTCGGGCGAGGAACACGATTGTGAAACCGCGCAACCGGCAAACGCCGGGCGTCGCGGCGCCACCTGCGGTGCGACCTTGGCTCGCTTTGGCCCTTAACCCCATGAGAGACTTCCGGTTTATTCGAGGATACGCTGCGAGCGAGCCTGGCCAACTATCGAGGGAGGAATTTGTGATCAGCCGGTTGGTTATTTTAGCCGTTTCGGTTCTTGCTTGCGCCTTCGCAACGTCGGCCGCCCGTGCGGAGTGGCCGGATCGTCCCATTCACTGGGTCGTGGGCTTCGTGCCCGGCGGTGCGAACGACCTGATGGGGCGGTTTGCCGCCGAGGGCGTCGGCAAGATCCTTGGCCAGACGGTCGTTATCGACAATCGGCCGGGCGCCGGCGCTCTGATCGGTACGGCTTTCGTCGCGCATTCTTCGCCGGACGGCTACACGTTCCTGGTCGGCGCGGCGAGCACCATCACCAACAGCCTCTTGTTGAAGGATATGCCTTACCAGGATTCCGATCTGGTTCCGGTCGGCATGATCGCCGTTGCGCCATCGACCATCGTGGTCAATCCGAGTGTGCCGGCGAGCAACATGACCGAATTCATCGCCTGGGCTAAGGCGCAGGACGGCAAAGCCACCTGGTCGACCGCCGGCAACGGCTCGACGCCGGAATTTGTCGGCGAGATGATCAAGGAGACCGCCGGCGTGTCGTTTACGATCGTGCCGTATCGCGGCGGCGGCGAGTCGGTGAATGCCGTCATGGCGAACGATGTCTCGGCGACGTCGGAGGCGAGCATTGTGGTGCTGCCCAAGATTCAGGCCGGGATGCTGAAGCCGATCGCGACCACTTATCAGAAGCGCATCAGCATCTATCCCTCGATCACGACCACGGCGGAGCAGGGCTTCCCGGCCGTGCAGATCGGCCACTGGGCGGGCCTCTACGCGCCGGCCGGCACGCCAGCGCCGATCATTCAACGCATGAACGCTGCACTCCAGGCGGCGCTCAAGGCGCCCGAAGTGCAAAACAAGCTGACTGTGAATGCGATCGAGCCGGCCGGCGGTTCGGTCGAGGAATTCGCCGCTTTCACGAAGACGGAGCGGCAGCGGCTGAGCGAGCTCGCGGCGAATATGAAAGTCAGCAAGGGAAATTAGGACATGATCCCGAGAAGCATGCCCTTGGACTTGATCCGAGGGTGGGGACCGGTTTTTCGGATAAGATCATGCTCAATTAAAGCATAAGCTCGAAAAAGCCTGCCCAAGGGCTTGATCCGATGGGTGGAATCCAGTTTTTGGATAAGATCATGCTCTACTTAAGCATGAGCGTGAAAAGGCCTGCCCTCGGACTTGATCCGATGGGTGGAAACCGGTTTTAAAGCGCCAAGGCCTCGGCGATTTGCTCGGCACGCTTTAGCTTTTCAACACCGAGCACGAGGTTGACGATAGCGTCCACCTTGGCCTCGCTCATGGTATGCGTCGCAAGTTTTTTGAACTTCTCCACGATGTCGGCCTCGGAGGCGAAGCTCGTCTCGCTGCCGCGCGGCGCCTCGACGGTTCGTTCGAGCGACTTGCCGTTGTTCAGATGCACCTCGACCCGCACCATGTGGCGGTAGTTCGAGCCGCGCTCGGTGATCGCGGGGTCATGCACCACGCTGACTTTTTTCGACAGTTCGATCCGATCTTTGTCATCGACTACATCATCGGTGAATTGGTCGACAAAAACGTCGCCTTCGAGAAGGAGGGTGGCGATGCAGAAGGGCAGGTTGAGTTGCGCCGAGGTGAGGCCCTGCGGCTGATACGGCCAGCCGACATGTTCGACCGTCACATGCGAGCCGTGCACGACGATCGAAGCAATGTCGTCAGGGCCGAACGGCACTTCGGCTTGCATCTCGCGAATGGCATCGAGCGTCGTATGATTGCTGCCGACGCAGGAATAGAATTTCAGCGAGATGCGCTTGGTTTCCCACTCCTGGCCGAGCTCCCACGACAGTTCGTCGAGATTGAAGCGATCGTTCGAGCGCGAGAAGGTCGAACAGAAGCCGCCGTAAGGCGATTCAAAAACATCGACAATCCCGGTGAAGCCTGCCTCCGCGAGCAGCGCGCCGTAGAGACCGCTTTGCGCCGATCGTCCGGCATGCATGCGCTTGACCATGGCGCCGAATTGCGCGGCCATGAGCCCCGCCGCTTGGGTGCCGGCGATGCCAAGCGCATGCACGGTCTGGTCGCCCGAAAGCCCCAATGCGGCGGCCGCGCCGGCTGCCGCGGAAAACACGCCGACCGTCGCTCCGGAATGCCAGCCTTGGCCGATATGCTGCGGCCCCATGCATTTGCCAACGCGCGGACCGATCTCGTAGCCGGCGACGGCGGAGCGGAGAAAATCCCGTCCGCTTAGCTCCGGGCGAAGTTCAGTGACCCCGAGTAATGGCGGCAAAGTGACCGCGCCGACATGCAGCACGCCTTGGCGATGCACGTCATCAAGCTCGAAGCTTTGAATGAGCGTGCCGTTGACCAGCGCCGCGTGCGGCGCGGACAACAGTTCCGACGTTCCCCACACCCGGCAGGCTTTGGTGGTGTCGAGCCTTAACAGCGTCGCCCGCAAGATCCGGCTCCATTCGAGCGCCGTGCCGTAAAGCGCGCAGCCGAGCGAATCCAGGATCAAGAGCTTGATGCGCGTGATGACGTCGTCGGGAATGTCCTCGTAACGGAGCTGCGAGACGAATTGCGCGATGGCGGACGTGTGCGGGTTACCGTTGCTCGAATTTGACATCAGGAGAGGAGCTTCTGCTGGCCTTGGGTAAGGGGGTGTACTCATAAATTGACATTGGCGAGGTCGGCAATCCGCTTTGCCCCCGAAGCTGACTGAGGCCGGACGTCGCACCCGCGGCCAACTACCTAGCCTTTATCCAGCTCGCATCAATACGGCTGTGACTTCGCGTTAATGAGTCCACGCCCTAAGACAGCCAGTACATCGCCAGCCCTGGCCCAGCACGGTCGTCTTCTACGCAACCTTAGCCTTTTCTGCCTCCGCTTTGCCCTCTCCGGCAGACTGAGCTTCTTCGTTGGCTAAATCAGCCGAGGAGGATTCGCGGACAAGCGCCGTAAGCCGCCATTCCTCCACGAAACCAACAGTCGAAAGGCGTTCGGCGGGATTCGAAACCGACTTTTCGGGCTGCTCCCCGGCCGCCTCTATGACCGCAGCAAGCTCGGTTGCATATCGAGAGTATGTTTCGGGCATCTCCGTAAGCGTTGCCGCCGGCGGGACGTTGCCAAGCGGCGCTGTGGCAGCAATCGCGGGTACGGCTTGCTGCGTCTCGACAGCGGCAGCCGATTTGATTGCTGGTAATTCTTTCTTCCCTACCGCTTTTTCCGAAGCAGCGGGCGCAGCGTCGAAGTTTGCATCATTGCCTACTACCTCAATAACTTCGGAAATGTCGTTGATCGCCTTTTCGACCGTGAGTAGAGCTCGGTATTCCCGTATTGTCGTGAGCCGCTCCAGAATTTTCTGCTTGGCCGTCTGCAAATGAGCGACGAGGTCGGAAATATCGGCGACCTCCGCTATCGGCTTTTCGACGGCCAGAAATGCTCGATATTCCGGCACCTCCATCAACCGCTGCTTCACTTTATCCCGAACGGTCTCGAGCGACTGGATGACGCTAGACGGTTGTGACTGCGACATGACAAACTCCTACAGAATAGCGATCAATTCTCGATGGTTACATAACTTGCCGAGATATAAGTCAATTTGAAGTCAGAGGACTGGGTCCGGGTAAGGTCAATGCCTGCCGAACCCTGACGCTGGACCGCATCCGCCATCGCATCCAGATCGGAAGCGAGATCAAGCAAAGTGTATGGCCAACCAAATAGTCGGTTGGTCCTTTGCTGTCCAAGTCACCCAATGGGCCTGGTGGGCGGCGATCAAAACATGGTCACCCGGCCGAAGATCGCGCTCGCCTTCGCCCTCGATGCGGAGACCCGCCGAACCGGCGAGCAGGAGGACCCATTCGTCATGTCCCTCACGATAAGGTCTATCCGCCGGGGTCAATTGACCGGTCGAGACAATGCGCTCGATCCGCACGCCCTTTCGCAAAAGCACTTCCGTGAAAATCTCGCTGTCTGCATGAGCAGGCAAGTCATTGAGAAGATTCATCACGCGCCAAGGCTCCGATCTGGGGACCCGCGTAAAACATCAGGTCCGACATTGTCGAGCCGCAGCATCCGGAAATTGTGCGTCGCCACGCCCTAGTCGGACGAATATCTCTTCTCCAGATCGTCGAAGTGCGGCTTCGACACCAGCCGTTGCCGTTCTTCGAAGCCGGCGAGATATGGCATGATCCCCTCAAGCGAGCCGCGCGCGTTCAAATGGCCCAGCACCTTCTGCATGCCGGCCACCGACGCCTGCAGCGCGGCATTGGCGTAGAGCACCATCGCGAATCCCATTTTCGCCAGCACGTCGAACTCGATCATCGGCGTCAGCCCGCCGGCAACGATATTGACGAGTTGCGGGACGGGAAGGCGCTTTGGGATTTCGCGCATCTGTTCTTCGGAGCGGGGCGCTTCGACAAAGGTCATGTCCGCGCCGGCTTCGATATAGGCGGCCGCGCGCTCGATGGCGTCCTCGAAGCCGTTCACCGCGATCGCATCGGTGCGCGCCATGATGACAAGATCGGGATCGTTCCGCGCGTCGGCGGCCGCGCGAATCTTCTGCACCATCTCGGCACGGCTGACGACATGCTTTCCGGCAAAGTGTCCGCAGCGCTTGGGAAAATCCTGATCTTCGAGCTGAATGGCATTGGCGCCGCTGCGCTCGAGCACCTTCACGGTGCGCGCAACGTTGACGGCGTTGCCGAAGCCGGTGTCGGCATCGACGATCAAAGGCAGCGCCACGGCTTCGCGCATGGCGGCGACATTGTCGGCGAGCTCCGTCACCGAGATCAGGCCGATATCCGGCACGCCAAGATATGTATTGGTGACGCCGGCGCCGCTGACATAGATCGCCTTGAAGCCGATATCCTCGATGATGCGCGCGGCGAGCGCGTTGGCAGCGCCCGGCAAGAGAATGGTCTCTCGCCTATTCAAGATGTCGCGCAATTGTCGATTGCAACTGTCCGTCATCGCGGCATCCTATCATCGCCAGCGGCGGTGCAGCCACAGCCATTGCTCGGGGGTTTGCCGGATCCAGCCTTCGATCACCAGCGTGACCGCCTGCATGGTGCCTTGGATATCGAACTTGCCGTCGCCATCATAAACGGGCTCGACCGGCTGCGAGACTTCGCCCCAGAAACTATTGCTGTCGGGCTTGCGCACCACGCGCACGCCGTAGATCGGCAATCCGGTCTGGCGCGCCAGCATGGCGATCAGCGGATTGGCGAGGCATTTCCGTCCAAAGAATGTCACTTCGACACCGCGCGTGTAATGCTGGTCGGCGAGCATGCCGACATGCACGCCGGATTGCAGGAGGCGGGCAAGCTTGACCGGCGCGTCGAGGCTCGTCGGGACCAATTGACCCATCAGCGGTTCGCGCAGCTTTATAATGACGTCGCTGACCGCACCGATATTCGGCCGGCGGAACAACACGGCGGAATCGGCGCCGATCAGTTTCGCGCCGACGGCGGGCAGTTCCCAATTGGCGAGATGCGCGGCGAAGCCGATCGTCGCCCGGCCGCTTTTCATGATCCAGTCGTAGCGTTCCTGCGATTCCGGCGGATAAGCGATGACGTCTTGGGTCTGGGTGCCGAACCCCGCGACGCAGAATTCATCGAGATGGGCGAATTCGATAGCGATGCGACCTAGATTGTCCCAGACGCCGCCGAGGATCTGCTCGATCTCGGCGTCGGATTTTTCCGGAAACGCGGCGCGGAGATTTTCACGGCCGAGGCGATGCTCCTTGAACAGCGGCCCGATCCTGCGCATCAGCGCGCCAGCGAAATTCGCCATGCGCCTTCTGTCGGTATGCTTGATGGCGCCGAGGAGGCCAACCGTGAGCGCGCCGGCAACCTTGTCGAGCAAAGGTTTTATGTGCGAGGGTGGCATCAGAACACGATCCAGAAGAGTGGACGCCGGATCATGCTCTAAAACATGACGATGATCTTGCCAAAGACCTGCCGGCCTTCGAGCCGCGCCAGGCCGCGCTCGAATTCGGAGAGCGGCACTTCGGTATCGATCACCGGATTCATGCCCGACGCCATCTTGGCGAGGCTTTCGCGAATATTGCGCAGCGAACAGCCGAACGAGCCGAAGATGCGGTATTGCTGCAAGTAAAGCTGGAACAAGTTCATGGTGATCGACTGGCCCGTTGTCGAGCCGCAGGTCACCAATCGCCCGCCGCGCTTGAGGCAGAGCAGCGAGCCATTGAACGTGTCGGGACCGACATGCTCGAAGGCGACATCGACGCCTTTCTTGCCGGTCAGCTTGCGCACCAATGTTTCGAAGCGGTCGGTGCGGTAATTGATGACGTGGTCGGCGCCAAGCGCCTTGGCCTTTTCGGCTTTGGCATCGCCGCCCACGGTGGTGATGACGGTGGCGCCGATGGCCTTGGCCATTTTGATCGCGGTCGTGCCGATGCCGGAGCCGCCGGCTTGCACCAGAATGGTTTCGCCGGGCTCGAGCTTGGCATTGTCGAACAGCATATGCTGCACGGTGCCGAACGCGACCGGGGCGCAGGCGGCGTCGCGGAAGTTCACATTGTCCGGGATTTTCACCACGAGCCGCGCCGGCATATTGACGAAGTCGCGGGCAAAGCCGTCGACATGGAAGCCCATGATGCTGCCGACGTTCTCGCAAAGATTATCGCGGCCTTCCTGGCAGGCTTTGCACTTGCCGCAGGTCAGCGCGCCATAGGCGACGACACGGTCGCCGACCTTCGATGTGGTCACATCCGGGCCGATGGCGACGATCTCTCCGGCAGCTTCGACACCGACGATGAGCGGCAGCTTGCGCTTGGCAAACGCCATGCCACGCCAGCCCCACACGTCGATATGGTTGATGCCGATCGCCTTGATGCCGATCTGCACTTGGCCAGGTCCAGGCGCCGGCGGCGCATCGATGTCGACGATCTCGATCTTGCGGTCGCCGGTCAGCGTCAGCGCGCGCATCTTCTTCGCCGGCGTCGTGCCTGTCGGCCTGTCCAATATGGGTGTCGCAGTGCTCACGCCGGCTCCCGCGTCAAGACGAGGGAAATATTCTGGCCGCCGAAGCCGAAGGAATTCGAGATCGCGCGATTGAGGCGGGCGTCGCGCGCCACGTTCGGCACCACGTCGAGCGGGATGGCAGGATCGGGAACTCGGTGGTTGATGGTCGGCGGGATGCGCTGATGCTCGAGCGTCAGCGCGGTGAACACGGCTTCCACCGCGCCCGCAGCCGTCAGCGTGTGGCCGATCATGGATTTGTTCGACGACATCGGGATAGAGCGGATGCGCTCGCCGAACACGGTCGAGACGCCGAGGCATTCCATCTTGTCGTTTTCCGGCGTCGAGGTGCCGTGCGCATTGATGTAGTCGATGTCCTCCGGCCCAACGCCGGCGTCCGCGAGCGCGATGCGCATGCAGGCGATGACCGGCTTACCGTCCGGGCTCGAACGGGTGCGGTGGAACGAGTCCGATTTCTCGCCGCAGCCTTCGAGGATGGCGAGCACCTTGGCGCCGCGCGCGATGGCGTAATCGTAATCTTCAAGCACCAAAGCGCCCGCGCCTTCGGCGAGCACGAAACCGTCGCGGTTCTTCGAGAAGGGTTTCGACGCCTGCTCCGGCGGATCGTTCTGCGTCGACAGCGCCGAGAGCAGCGAAAAGCGCACCAGCGATTCCGGCGTCAGCGAGCCGTCGGCGCCGACCACGAGCACTGCCTTGCATTCGCCGCGGCGGATCGCTTCGAGGCCGAGCTGCAGCGCGGTGCCGCCCGATGCACATGCCGTGGTCAGCGAGATCGGCGAGCCTTCGGTGCCGAAACGTTCGGCGAGATGTTCGCCGATGATGCCGTATTTCAGCGTCTCGTAGATCGGCGAGAATTGTGGCTCCGCCGCCACCCGCATCAGGTCCGGATAGGTCGCGTCCTGATCGGGCATGGCCTCGGCGGCCATCTGGTTGCGGTAGTGCCATTCGATCTCGAGCGGCGGCAGCGCCAAAAACAGCGGGCCGGGGAAGTGGCCCTTCGCGCCGATGCCGGCTTGGGTGATCGCTTCCTCGCAAGCGAGCGTGGCGATGCGCTCGGAGAGCTCCGCCGGCGGCATGTAGTCCTTGTAGACGTCGTCGACGGTGCCGGCGATGGTGGTGCGCAGGCTGTCGAGCGGAAAGCGCGAAATGCGGCGGATGCCGGATATGCCGGCGGAGAGCTTCGCCCAATTGTCTTCCTTGCCGACGCCGAGCGAGGTGACGACGCCCAAGCCGGTCACGGCGATCACCGGGCGGCCGGCTTTATCGCGATGCGCTGCCATGACTCTCTCCGGCAATCATGATGCTCTCCTACAATTCGCGCTCATGGCGCGCGTCAGTTCACGCGTTCGAGCAAAGCAAGCCCTTCACCGCGCCAATTGCCGACGCTGGTGACGACGACCTGGGAGAGGCCAGGCGGACTTGCGCCGGTATCTCCCGACCCCGTCGGGGCGAACAGTTTGCCATGCTCGATCACTGCGGTGCCAATGGCAAGATTGGCCATGAACTGGCTGTCGACCCCGTGCCCGATATACGTACCGGTATTGCGAACCGGAAGGCCAATCTCCTTGAGAACATGGGCCTCGGCCGCGGTTGCGGGCTCAAGCCCGGCGGCACCGGAAATGATCGCGGCATGCGCGCGGTCGACTTGCGGCGAAATCGCCTCCCACTGCCGGCGCAGGCTCGCCTCGGCTTCGCCGGCGACCCGGGCATTGCGGTCGGAGAACACCTGCGAGATCCGAGCGCGGGGTTTGGCGCCGCGCGCGAGCGCATGGTCCTTGCTCTCCAGCACCAGGAACGCGCCCATGGTGCCGAAGGCGATGCCGCCATTTGGCCCGCGATCCCAAACGGCTGCGAATTTGTTCTTGAGCACGACGCCGCCGAGCTCGAAAGCCAAGAGCACGTCCCAGCGCGTGCCGTGATAAGCGCCGCCGACCAGCGTCAGCTCGCTTTGGCCGGCAGCGATCCGCGCCTGAGCGACGCGCACCGCGTCAACGCCGGCGGCTTCTTCGCCCATGAAGGTGCGCGAGGAGCCGACCACGCCGTGCACCAGCGAGATATTGCCGGCGAGGAGGTTCGGCAGCTGCGCCAGAAAGAGAGTAGGGCGCAGATCGCTCATCAGCCGCTCGTTGAGGAAGGCGCCGGGCATGTTGGTCTTGCGCAAGCCCGCCATGATCGCGGTGTCGACCGCGATGTCGCGCTCGCCGCCGCCGGCGGCGACGATCATGTCGGCGCGGTCGAGCAGTTCCGGATTGCCGATGACGCCCGCATCGGTGAGCGCCATGCCGGCCGAATAGACGCCGACCCGCTGCCAGGTCTCCATCTGCCGCTGATCGCTCTTTTTTGGGATGTGTTTGTCGAAACTCATCGGCGCGAGCTGATGCACGATATAGGGTGCAAAGCTCTTGTCGTCGTAGGACGGCGGATCGCCGCGCTCGAGATGGCTCCAAGCCGCTTCCACCCCTTCGCCCAAGCAGGAGAGAAGACCGACGCCGGTGATCCACACCTCGCGGCGATCACTCACTTGATCGCTCCCTTGGTCGCTCCTTTGGCGAACTCCTTGGCCGGGAAATTGATACGTTCGGCCCATTCCCAGAGCCTGTCGCGCAGTTCGTTGCTCGGATAGGGAATGATGCGGTAGGTGAGCGTAGCGTCGCAGATCGGCGCGCCCTTGCACCAGCCCTTGGCTTCGCCGATGGCGTAGCCCGATCCTTCGTGGATCACACGGCCTTCGAATTCGAGTTCGTCGCCCGGAAACACGGCGTTGCGGATCTTGCCTTCCTTGACGCCGGCGAGCGCCGGCAAACCGGTGAAGCCGGTGAGCGCGCTCACCAGCCAGCCCGTGGTCTGCGCCATGCACTCGATCAACAGTACGCCGGGCATCAGCGGATAGCCCGGGAAGTGGCCCTCGAAGATCGGGCTCTCCATAGGCACTTTGCAAACCGCACGCGTCATGCGCTCGCCGATATCGACGACCGTGAAGCGGTCGATCATCTGAAAATATTCAAGACGCATCTATGGCGCCTCAGGCGCCCTTGGCAGCGATCAGTTCGTCGATCCGCTCGCACAAGTTTTTCAGCACGAAATACTGATCCGTCGTCGCCTTGCCGTCGTTGACCTCCTGGGTCCATTGCTCGAGCGGCAGCTTGATGCCGAAAGCCTTGTCGATGGCGAAGGCGATGTCGAGGAAGTCGAGACTGTCGATCTCAAGGTCATTGATAGCGTGAGATTCCGGCTTGATATTTTCACGCGGGATATCGCAAGTTTCCGCAATGATTTCAGCCACTTTATCGAACGTGGTGGACATCGGGCGTGCTCATTGGTCCGAAAGGAATAAGCGCCGGCCCAGCCCGGCGCGAGCAGCCCGTGGTTCGGGCCCCTCAATGTGAACGCCCCGTATAGCGAAGGACGCCGGTAAGTTCAACGGCGGACCCCGGTACCGGGATTGTCATCCGGAGGGCCGCGGAACGGCTGATTTTGCGCTTCTGCCAAAGGCTTATTCAGGAGCCTCTCATGCTGCTGCGTCCCGGCGGCATGAGCCGGCGCGCTTGATCGAGGAAGCCATATTACCTAATGAACCCGCCAAGAGGTCCCGCATGTCGAAGGCGCAACAGGTGAGACTCCTGCGCAAGCGTTGTTTCGTGCAGATGACCGGCTACGAGCCGGTCGGAGCGGAGCGTCAGCACCACCGGTTCATTCGCGAGATGGCGCGGTTCCAGAAAGCCTGGAACGTGCAAGGCGAGGCCGCGCCGCCGGTTCTGTCGGCGGACGGGGCGGTGGCAAGCTGGTCGGTCGCGTGTTCCGGTCCGAACTGGCAGGTCACGACGGATTTCCACTGGTTCCGCTGGGACGATTTCGTGCGCTCAGACGCCGCCGAGAGCGACTGGCGGCGCTTTCCGCTCGGGATTGCAGCGCTGATGGAATTCATCCTGACCGGAACCGTGGTCAAATATTTCATCGTGGCCTGGCGCTACGGTGGATTTTTTCTTTATCCGCTCGTCTTCATCCTCGGCATGATGTGGCTGTCGATCTCGGTCACGCGTTTTGCCGCGATCCATTTCGGCTTGCCCTATCACATGATCCTCGCGCCGCTGTTGTGGCTCGCGATCTTCATCGTGTTCCGCTTTACCTTCGGCCGCTTCGTGCAGATCCGCTACGCGCTCGACGATTGGTATTTCGCGCGCGATCTCGTTCATCGGGTGCGGCCCGAGCTCGAGCAGCGGCTCGACGTTTTGGCGCACGAACTGGTGCGCATTATGCGCGACGGCGATGCCGACGAAATCGTCGTCGATGGGCACAGTCTCGGCGCGCCGCTGTCGCTCATCGTGGTCGACCGCGCGCTGCAACTCGATCCGCAACTTGCGAGCCGCGGCAAACAGCTGCATCTGGTGTCGAGCGGTTCCTCGCTGATGAAAGTGGCGCTGCATCCGGCAGCAGGCTGGCTGCGCGAAACCGTGCGCCGCGTTGCCAATGCGCCGGGGATCTTTTGGGTCGAGTATCAGGCGCTGGTCGACATCATCAATGTCTATAAGGTCGATCCGGTGGTTGCGCTTGGGCTACCGGCCGCTGGAAGACCGATCGTAAAAATCATTCGCATCCGGATGATGGTGGAGGAGCAAACCTACAAGCGCTTCCACCTCAATTTCCTGCGCATCCATCGTCAGGCGGTCATGGGCAACGAACGGCGCTACTTTTACGACTATTACATGCTGGTTTGCGGCCCGATCGCGCTACCCGACCGCGTCGAATATCCCGATCAATCGGTCGCGGCTTTCGGCGCCGACGGCGGCCTGACCGCGGTCGCTCTCGGCGCGCAACCGGTGCCGGAACCGAGCGCATGACGGCGACAACAGCAAAAATCATCTGGCTCGCATTCATGGCCGCATGGGTCGTCCTGCGGCAGCGGCCGGGGCGGCACTCGCGCAAGACCCCCGTGAGCTATTCCGGGCGCGACATCCGCGAACGTATGCTGATGGCGGCTTCGTTCACGGGGCTCGGCATCGTACCTGCGGTCTATGTCGCGGCGCATTTTCCGCGCTTTTCCGACTATCCCTTGATGCCGATGCTGACATACCTCGGCATTATCGTCGGCGCGGCCTGCCTATGGTTGTTTTGGCGCACCCACCGCGATCTCGGAAAAAACTGGTCGGTCAGCCTTGATCTGCGGGAACGCCACACGCTCGTCACAACCGGCGTCTACGCACTCGTCCGCCATCCGATGTATTCGGCGTTTTGGCTGATGGCGCTGACGCAAGCGCTGTTGCTGCCGAATTGGATCGCCGGGCCGGCCGGTTTGGTCGGGTTCGGCACGCTGTTTTTCGGCCGTGTGGGGCGCGAAGAAGAGATGATGATGAGCGCGTTCGGAGAGGAATATCGTACCTATATGGGCCACACCGCACGGGTCGTGCCTTGGCTCTATTGAGCTCTGCAAATTTAGCAGGCAGGCCGAGTTGTATTTTTGGCACAGGTGCGCGCCGCCTTGCCAACCAACGCGTAATTCAGGGAAAATTCGGACGACAAAATCTGGCGGTGCGGTATGGATCGCTTAGTATAGTCCGAGCGTACCGGATTCCAGTATTGCGTAACGTTCGGTAAGCCGCGAGGAGGCCATGAGCGCCACGGTTGGCAGTTTGGCAGTCGGTATGACAAGTAGCATCAGAGGTCGCATGACGGGCTGGCGGCGATTTGCAGCGGTTTGGATGCTGGCAGCCGGCATGATCCTGGCGCTTGGAACCGGCCCGAGCGCCGCGCAGCCACGCGCGCACGTTTATTTGCTGCGCGGGCTCTTGAATGTCTTCTCGCTCGGCATGGATACGCTGGCCGAGGAACTTAACCAGCGCGGCGTCTATGCCACAGTGCACAATCACACCGAATGGCAGTCGCTCGCGGATTCGGCGGCGGCGAAATACAAGGCCGGCACCGAAGGCCCGATCATTATTATCGGTCACTCGCTCGGCGCCGACGCGGTCATGGAAATGTCCGCCTATCTCGGCCAGAAGGGCATTCCGGTGGCGCTCGCGGTGCCGTTCGACGGCACGCAGTCGTTTTCGGCGTCGGGGAATATCGCCCGCGTCGTCAACCTCACGCAGCGTAGTTACGCTTACATGCGCAAGGGCGGGGGCTTCAAAGGATCGCTCGTCAATGTCGATGTGAGTTCCGATCCGAACATCGACCATTTGAATATCGACAAGTCGCCGCGGCTGCATGCGCGGGTGATCAGCGAGGTGCTCTCCGCCGTCGGTTCGCACCGCATGCCGGCGCCGGGGACCACGACGCCGCGGCCGACCCCGGTCAACGGAGCTGGCGCCCCGGCCAATCCCGAAATCACGCCCGCGCCGGCCAAGCCTGAAGCGACGCCGGCGGCGCCGACACCCACCCCGCCGGCCAAAACTGGCACCGGCGCCACGAACTCGACCGATCTCAAGCCCGTCGCCGATAGCGGCACGCCCGTGATCGCGTTGCCGGAGCGCAGCGCGCCGGTCCGGAGCGAAGCGCCGGTTCGTAAGCCGGTCGCGCCCGCGAGCGCGGCGGCACAGGTTCCGAATTAACGATTCTGGACGTCGGTTCGAGCCGCTTGGCGTTCAAGCGGCCTACTACCGGCGGGCCGGGAGTGCGGTCTTCGGAGCTTCAATCGGCGCGCAATTGGTACGGCCCTGCAGCGCGCAATTCTGAATTCGCTCCGTGGCCGAGATGGTGTCGGCGATCCACACGCCGGAACTGATGAGCAAGATCACGATCGCGGCCGCGATCATATTCATCAGCATGCGCTGCCGATAATCGATGGGTTCTTCCCGTTCCTGTTCGTAGCGGGCGAAGTCGTTGTCGGCGCCGGACCCGGCTACGCCCGGCTCCGCTTCGAGCCGCGCCGCCGGGACGGCGGCAAGCGTCAGCCGGTTCGGGCGGCGCCGGAATGGCAGCACCTGTCCGAACTCGTCGGTATCGCGCGCGCCGGGCCGATCGTGCATCGCTAACGAACCATCTCGGCAAAGCCTTCGAGACGACAAAATACACCAAATCAAACGCTAAGATTACGCCTCTGGGGCCCATTCGCTAAGGGCAGAATGCATGCATTCCGCGCAGATAATCCTGACGGAACCGGACGGTTCCTTGCCATTCCAACTGGCCCCGAAGTCAATTAGATTCGTCCAATGAACGTGCTGTATCATGCGCGCGCGGCGATTGCGCTGTCTATGTGGTCGCACTGCAGGCGGTTTTGCTCGCCTTCGGCGCGCCGGTCGCGGGCGCAGGGGGATTTGCCGCACTGCCGATTTGCGCAAGCACTGCGGCTGGTCATTCCGCGCCGATTGGACACGAACAGGGACATGGCCAGGGACATGGCCAGGACTGTCTCGATGCCTGTCTCACCGGCTGCTGTTGCGGCGCACCCATTTTGCCGGCGGCCGCTCGAACCGCGGTTTATGTACCGGCGCCCATGCACGCACTTGCCGTCGCGCGTCACACCGGCGCGCCGTTCGTTGCCAGCTTCACCAACGCGCACCGCTCCCGCGCCCCGCCGGCCGCCTGAACAGCGAACATCGACGGGCGAAAATTCCTCTGCCGTCTCTGCAGGCATTCAACACGGAGCAAGTCCATGAAAAAATTCGATTCTAAATGCGCCTACGGCGCGAGCGCAATCCTCGCGTTAACGGCGCAAATGCTGTTGTCCCCGCCGGCGCAGGCCGCTGATTACGACGTCGGCTCGATCCATATTTCCCAGCCGTGGTCGCGGGCGACGCCGAAGGGCGCGACGTCGGGCGCGGGCTATATGACGATCACCAACAAGGGCACGGTGCCGGATAGGCTCAATTGCGTGTCGAGTAACGCCAGCGCGCAATGCCAGATCCACACCATGACCATGGAAGACGGCGTGATGAAAATGCGTCCGGTGGAGGGCGGCCTTGAAATCGCACCGGGCGCGACCATCACGCTGAAGCCTGGCGGCTTTCACATGATGCTGCTCGATCTGAAACATCCGCTGGAGCAGGGCCAGAACGTCAAGGCGACGCTGAAATTCGACAATGCCGGCACGGTCGACGTGGAATATCCGGTGGCCGCGATCGGCGCGCCAGCGCCAGGCGCCGCCGATGCCGGCGGCTCGATGATGATGGGCGGCGACCATGGCGGCGGCATGATGATGGCCCCGAGCGGCGGCAATTCCGGCGGCGGCATGATGCAGATGAAGAAGCAGTAGGCGCTGTCGATGTTTCCTGGGCGCAGCGCGACGCGAACTGTTGCGCTGCAGACCCGGGATCGTTTCACACCCCTAGCCTGTAACGATCCCGGATCTGCGGTGCACCGCTAACGCGATGCACCGCGTCCGGGAGACGATACTGTCTCCACGCTACTTTTTCTTCGGCTCGGGAAAGGGCACCGGCGTGCCTTCCGGGAGCGGCGCCTTGAACACATTGAGCGTCATTGAGACCATGGCGTAGTAGCCGAGAATGCCGACCAGCTCGACGACGCCGGCATCGCCGAGCAACTTCTTGACGCGATTGAAATTGGCATTGCCGACGCGCTTGGTGGCGTACAGTTCCTTGATGAAGTCGTAGATCGCCATCTCGTCGCGCGGCGCCTTCTTGGGCGCGCGTCCGGCGTGGAGGTCCTTAATGGTCTGCGGCTTGACGCCGGCCTTTTCGGCCTGCGGCACATGCGCCACCCATTCGTATTGCGCCTTCCAATGATGCGCGGTGACCAGAACGGCGAATTCCGACAGCCGCGGCGGCACGCTGGTCTGAAAGCGCAAATGCCCGCCGAGCTTTTGTGCGAGCTCGCCGAATGTCGGCGAATGCAGATAAACCGCGAACGGACCCGATAGTTTGAATACGCCGCGCGGGCCGGACTTTATGGACTCTGTCAGCGCCTTCTGGGCGGGTGTAAATGTCTCCGGCGACAGTTCGGGGAGGCGAGGCGATTGCATACTTTTGGGCACACTCTTGGACATGGTTTCCTCTTTGGCGGGTCGCGCGCACCGCGCATAATGGCCCGCGTTATTGTTGTATCGTGACGAGTGGCACGGCAATCGGCGGGTTGCAAACGATGCCAGCGATAACGGGCTTTGCATCGGCTGTCGAGGGCGCGAGGCTGTATGAGCGAACGATCGAAACGGAATTTCTTGCGGCTCGCGCTCGCCGGTCTCGCCGGCTGGCCGATAGGGCCAAAGCAAGGTTTGGCCGAAGGCGCCGGCAAGATGTCGAAACAGCAAGCCGAATATCAAGACGGCCCGAACGGCATCCAGATGTGCGCGACGTGCACGCTGTTTGACGAGCCGCGCGCCTGCAAAGTTGTCGAGGGCGAGGTTAGCCCGAACGGCTGGTGCAAGGCCTATGCGATGGCGGATTAGCGCGGTCCGCAAAGGCTGTTTCGCCGGGCCGGTACCGCCTGCTATGCTGGCAAAACTCCGGCGTCAGACCGGGGCGACGCCAAGGGTGACGGCAACGGTACAAGGAGGAGATCATGGGATTTCTGAGCGACGACGACCGCGAGAAGCTCAAACCCTCGGAGCTGTTGCCGTACGACACGCCAATTCCGACCCAAGTCGTCTCCAGCGACGAATTTTATCCCTATCCGCAAACCGAGAAGCAGCGCGAATTGCAGGCGCGGCTGCTCGATCTCGCCGACGGGCTTGCCAAGAAACAGGGCCTGTCGCGCCGCCGCTTCTTCCAGACCGCGGCCGGGATGGCGGCGTCCTATGTGGCGATGAACGAGAGCTTCGGTAATTTCTTCGACGCGACGCCTGCGGAAGCCGCGACCCCGGCGATGGCCGACGAGCGCGCCGACGCGCTCAAAGGCCAGTTCATCATGGACATGCATACGCATTTCCTGAGGGACGACACCCGCATCAAGAATTTCGTCGCCATGCGGGCCGCGGTCGGCAAGGCCGGCTGGAACAAGGACCTGGCCGACAAGGAACAGACCATCGACGATCTGAAATACGACAATTACGTCAAGGAAGTTTTCCTCGACAGCGACTCAAAGATCGTCCTAATCTCGTCGGCGCCGTCCGACATCGAGCAGGATTGGTTCCTCACCAACGAGCAGATGGCGGCCGCACGCGACAAGGTGAACCAGCGCTTCGGCTCGCGGCGGCTGTTCTCGCACGCCATCTTCACGCCCGGGCAGCCGGACTGGCTCGACAAGGTCGACGCAGCGCTGGCGCTCAAGCCGGAATCGATGAAGGGCTATACGATCGGCGACAACACCCATAAGGACTTGAGCCGCTATCCGTGGCGCATGGATGACGAGAAGGTTGCCTACAAAGGCTACGAGAAGTTCGTCAAAGCCGGCATCAAGAATGTTTGCGTGCACAAGGGCCTGTTCGCGCCCGCGGTCGAGCACCAGTTCCCCAATTTGCGCGGCTTTGTCGATGCGAGCGATGTCGGCCAGGCGGCGAAGGATTGGCCGCAGCTCAACTTCATCATCTATCACGGCGCCTATCGGCACGTCGGCGGTGATCCGAAAGTGGCGCTGGCCGAGTTCGAGCGCACCGGACGGATTTCGTGGACCAGCGATCTCGCCGACATCCCCGCGCAATACAACGTCACCAATGTCTATGCCGATGTCGGGCAATTGTTCGCCATGACCTTGGTCGCCGAGCCGAAAGTCACGGCGGCGCTGATGGGCACCATGATCAAGAAGATGGGCTCGGATCACGTCTGCTGGGGCACCGATGCGGTGTGGACCGGATCGCCGCAATGGCAGATCGAAGGGCTGCGCCGCTTCGAGATTCCGGAAGACATGCAGAAGCAATACGGCTTCGCGCCGCTCGGCCCGGCGACCGGGCCGGTCAAGAGCGCGATCTTCGGCGGCAACAATGCCAAGCTCTACGGCATCGAACCGAAGAAGGCCGAGCTCGGGTTCAAAAACGACAAGCTCACCGCGCTGAAGGCGAAATACGACAAGGCCGGCCGCGAGCCGAACAATCTGCGCTACGGCTATGTCGCCGAGCCGATCGGGGATTTTTCGGTGTTTGGCTGACGCGTCAGCCTGTCATTACGAGGAGCATGACGAAGCAATCCAGATCGGCAGTGCCGCATTTGGATTGCTTCTTTGATGGTCTATTCCTGGCGCAATCCCGATTGTTCGACGACCGGCTTCCAGCGGGTAATTTCGTCATTGAGATAACGTGCCGCGCTCGCCGGGTCCGAGCCGAGCACCCCTTCAAAACTGGCGGCCGCAAAGCTTTTCTGAAGATCGGAATCCTGCATCGCCTGCCGGGTCGCGCCGGCGATTTTTGCGATGGTGGCTGGAGGACTCTTGGCCGGCGCAAACAGACCGACAAAAAGCTGTGCGACGAGGCCCGGATAGCCTTGCTCCGCCGCCGTGCCGATATCGGGCATGGCGGTGAGGCGGCGGTCCGAGGCCACGGCGATGATCCGGAGCTGACCTTGCCGGTGCAAGGCGATGATGGCTTCGCTCATCATCGGGGTCATGATGGGAATTTGACCGCCGATCAAATCGGTGACCGCTGGGTTGCCGCCCCGGTAGGGGATGTGCGTGATGTCCGGCAAACCGGCCAGGCTCTTGAAAAGCTCACCGGCGAAATTCGACACCGTGCCGGCGCCCGCCGAGCCATAGCTGAGCCGGCCCGGATTGCGCTTCGCATAATCCGCAAGCTCGCGCAGATTGGTGACCGGGATGCTCGGATTGACCACGATGGCGGCTGTCGATTCGCAAATGATCGCGATCGGGTCGAAACTCGCGACCGGATCGTACGACACGTGCGAGACGATCGGGCTCAAAACCATTTCGCTCGTCGTCCCGAACAACAGCGTGTAACCGTCGGCCGCCGCGCGTGCGGCAAGCGACGCGCCGATGGTTCCACCGGCGCCGCCGACATTATCGATGTAAGTCGCGCCAAAGTTCGGGCCGACCTTGCTGCTCCATTCCCGGGCGATGATATCGACCACGCCGCCGGCGGGACGGGGCACGATCAGCCGCACCGGGTGATCGGGATAGCCCGATTGCGCTTCACTCCGCGACGACGGCAAGCCGGCCGCGGCGACGGCGGCGCTTAATCGCAGCAACTCGCGCCGGCTGGGCATGTTGCTCCGGATCATGTTTGTTCCTCGCCAAACGGCATCTCGGTGCCGAGGCCCAGGCTTTTCGCGCGTTGGTAGATCCAGTGGCCGATGCCGGCATCCAGCAATCCGAGGCCGGCACACTCATAAAGGATGATCTGGTCAGCGGCGGTGCGGCCCGGCCTTTTTCCGGCGACGACGTCGTAAAGGTCAGCCGCCACGTCCTCCACGCCAAAGCGGCCGGCGGCAACCAAGCCGTCGAAAGGTTTGCGCGGCGGATCGTCGCCGAGCACCTGCTCGATGGCGGAGAGGTACACGCGGCAGCGCAACACTGTCGCGGCGTCGAACTCGCCGGGCGCAAGCGACATCAAAAGCATGCCGGGTTCGAGCCAGTCGGCTTCGAACACCACGGTGTTTCCCGACGTCGCGGTGATGACGATATCGGCGCCGCGCGCCGCGTCGCGTCCCGAGCGGCAGGGCACGACGTCGATGCCGAGCGTGGCGCTCATCGCCGCGCAGAAGCTGCGCACGTTCGCCGGGTCACGGCTGTAGACCTGCAATGTCTCGATCGGACGCACAGCGCACACCGCCTGCGCCATGCCACGGGCATAGCGTCCGGTGCCGATTATGCCGAGCGTGCCCGCGTCGGCGCGCGCCAGATATTTAGCCGCGACGCCGTAAGGCGCGCTGGTGCGGATGGCGTGCAGATGGAAGTCGGAAATGATCGCTGACATGCGCATATCCGCCCAATCGAACAGGCAAATGACCTCCGATCGATTGGTTCCGCGATATCCGGAATAGACCCGGACCGCAGCCGCGCCGAGTTCAGGCACCATGCCCGGGATTATGCGAATGTTGTGCCACAAGTGCCCGGGATGGGCCGGATGTGTCATGGTGTATCGCTTCAGATGATACGTCGTGCCGTCGGACTGCTGCCGGAACACTTGCTCGATGACGTCGACGGCTTCCTTGTAAGCGTCGCCGCCGGCGAGGGCCTCCTTCACGTCCTGCTCGGTCAAGAACAGCATGATCGAAAATCCGGTTTGCCGGTTGCGCCGATGCGAGGCGGGTGCTCTGCCGGACTAGCGGCGCTTCTTGCCGCGCCTTTTTGCGGCTTTGTGCTTCGCCGCCTTGCGGCCCGCGGCAGCCTTCGCCGGCATCAGTCCCGCCTTGTCGATGTGGCGCACCCAATAGTCCCAGGCCCGCTCGATCGGCGTCGGGCCTAACTGACCGGCTTCGGTCAGTTCGTGCTCGCCCGGCGACAACTGGTCGACAAAGCCGCCGTGCGCCATCGCCTGGCTCTGCAGTTTGGCATTGTGGCAGCCGAACACCGAGCGAAACGCCAGTTGCCGCAGGTCGGTGCCGGCGACGGTCGCGCCGTGGCGGCGCATCAGCACCATCCAGTTTGGACCGAGCGCCCGCGCCAGCGAGGCGCCTTCCTCTGGCTTGACGACGAGCATATTGGTGTCGCCGAACTCGTCGCGCTGATCCCAGAACGGCACTTTGCGCCCGATCACGGCGCCGAGATGGAACACCGGCACCAGTTTGCGTCCCGAT
This sequence comes from Xanthobacteraceae bacterium, assembly GCA_035642635.1. Lineage (GTDB taxonomy): Bacteria > Pseudomonadota > Alphaproteobacteria > Rhizobiales > Xanthobacteraceae > BOG-931. The sequence goes on along the minus strand of DASQRX010000151.1, from coordinate 4,191 downwards.
ATCGCGTAAGGCAGCACCGCATGCGCGTGATGATGCACCACCGCATTGACGTCCGGCCGCGCCTTGTAGATTTCGCCGTGGATTACCCGTTCGCTGTAGAGGCGGTATGGCGTCGGCCGCACCGGCTCGGAATTGAGATTCATTTCGATGAGGTCGGAGATTTCCGCGAGTTCCGGCGCGCGGTGCCGCGGAATGAAATAGCGGTTCGGATCATGCGGATGCCGCACGCTGACATGGCCGAAAGCATCGAGCACCTCCTCGTTGGCAAGAATGCGCGTTGTCACGATCAACTGGTGCAACACCTCGGCGAGCTCTTCCGGCATCATCCTCTCCTGGACTAAACTATTGCGATTATCGGGATGATGCTTTTGGCACTCCACACGACTTTGAGCTAGGGATATTGCGCATGACGGGTCCGGTGAAAGCACTGTTCTACGACGTGTTCGGCACGCTGACCGACTGGCGCGCGGGCGTCGCGCGCGAGGCGGAAGCCGCGCTCAAGCCGAAGGGTTTTGCGCTCGACTGGGGCGCCTTCGCCGACGCCTGGCGCGGCGAATATCAGGGCGCGCTCGAAGAGGTGCGCTCGGGCCGCATTGCGTTTTGCAAATTGGACGTGCTGCATTTGCGCAATCTCGAGATCACGCTCAAGCGCTTTGGCGCCGACGCGCTCGGCGACGACGACGAGCGCGATCTCAATCTGGCGTGGCACCGGCTCGATGCCTGGCCGGATGTGACGCCGGGGCTGGTCCGCTTGAAGAAAAAGTATCTGCTGGCGCCGGTGTCGAACGGCAATATATCGCTGATGGTCGATCTGGCGCGGAAGAACGGCTTTCCCTGGGACGCCATTCTGGGCGCCGAAATCGCCGGCGATTACAAGCCGAAGCCGCGCGTCTATCTCGCTGCGGCCGAAGCGTTCGATCTGAAACCGCAAGCCTGCATGATGGTGGCGGCGCACAGTTCCGACCTCGCGGCCGCGGCCGCACTTGGGTTGCGCACGGCGCATCTGGCGCGGCCGGACGAGCACGGCCCGGGCCGCGGTGAAAGAGCGCCGAGCGTGCCGGTCGATTTTGCGGTGAAAAGTCTCGAGGAACTGGCCGCGAAGCTCGACACCTGAGGCGGGCAAAATCGCGAGTAGCGTCTCTACAACCGAAATGATATTGTGTATTGTTTTACACGCTTTGCGTCAGTTCGCGCATGGTGTCCGAGCGGCTTGTCGCAGCGCTGATGCGACGAGCGAATATTGGGATCCGCATGCCCTGTGCACGGGCGATGGAAAAATCATGAGAGCATCGCAAATATTCGGATTGTTAGCCGCGAGTGCATTCACCCTGCTGGCCGTCCCGGCCTGGTCCGCGTCACATCACCCGCCGCGCCGCGCCGCGCAAGCGCTGCCCAAGCCCGGACACGTGTTCATCATCGTGCTGGAGAACGAAGGATACGACGTCACGTTCGGCCGCCAATCGCCCGCGACTTACATGAAGCGGCTCGCGCGGCAGGGAGCGCTGCTGCCGAATTATTACGGGATCGGACATTATAGCCTCGACAATTATCTCGCGATGGTGAGCGGGCAGGCGCCAAATCCGATCACCCAAGCGGACTGCCAGGACTATGTCGATTTTCAACAGACGGGGACTGGCGAGCACGGCCAAGCACTTGGCAAAGGCTGCATTTTTCCCAAAGGCGTATCCACCATCGTCAATCAGCCCGAAGCCGGCGGATTGACCTGGAAAGGATACATGGAAGACATGGGAAATGATCCGAAGCGCGAAAGTTCGCCCTGCGGGCAGCCTATTGGGCACCAGCCGGATAGCACGCAGCATGCGAAAGTTGGCGATCAATATGCCGCCCGCCATAATCCATTCGTGTATTTCCATGCCATCACTGACGACGTGGCCGGCTGTGACGCCCACGTCGTCAATTTTTCGGCGCTGGCGGCGGACCTAAAGCACGAACGGACGACGCCGCATTACGTCTTCATCACGCCCAATCTCTGTCACGACGGCCATGATCCGCAGGAGAACGAAAAGGATTGCGTCGACCACGAGCCCGGCGGCCTGATCTCGGCCAACAAGTTTCTGGCCGAGCAAGTGCCGGCGATCTTGGCTTCGCCTGCGTTCAAGCACGATGGTCTGTTGATCATCACGTTCGACGAAGCCGATTTCGATACGCGGTCGGACGAGAAGGCAAGACAAAAACACAACACCTTAGCCTGCTGTCACGAACTGCCGGCGCCCAATATACCGCCCGGGGCGACGGTCTTTGAGACTCCCGACGAAGGTCCCGGCGTTGTCGGTCCAGGCGGCGGGCAAATCGGAACGGTCCTGGTCTCGCGCTATATCAAGCCCGGCACGGTATCGGAGGTCCCGTACAATCACTATTCGATGCTGAGGAGCATCGAGGATTTCTTTGATGTTGGACATCTCGGATACGCGGGACAAAAAGGCCTGAGGCCCTTCGGAGACGACATATTCACCGAACCAGAAAAATGACCGCGCTATCGAAGCTATTCGCGGCGGCCGGCGCCGCATCGGACCAAGGACGCTGACGAGGGGTCACGCGGCGCGACGGTGGAAGATGTGCTGACGCTCGCAAATCTTTTGCGCGGCGCGCTGCATCTTCGCCTCGAAAATCTCATCGGTCTTGCGGGTCAGATATTGGTTGGTCTTCCGGGTCAGGTATTGAATGGTGGTGGTCATCGAAAGTCCCCTGTTAACGCCTTATTAACCGTTGCATACACCCTAACGCGCTAGGCCAATGGCCGAAGTGACCGGTGTCACAGTCCGGCGCTTTCCGGTAAGCCATTGAACAACAAAATTTAATCACGCGCTTATCGGCGGGTAATCGGTGTAGCCGCCAGCGCTGCCGCCGTAGAACGTCTTGCGGTCGGGCGGATTGAACGGGCCGCCGCGACGGAAGCGTTCGGGCAAATCCGGGTTGGCGAGAAACAAGGCCGCAAACGAAACGAGATCGGCAAAGCCGTCGCGGATGACGGCGTTGGCGCGGGCGAGATCGTAGCCCTTGTTGCCGATGAGCGCGCCGCGCCAAATCTTGCGGAAGAAACGGATGTCCGGCATTTCGCCGGCCGCGATCGAATCGCCGGCAATGGGCTCGACGATGTGCAGATAGGCAAGCCGCAACCGGTTGAGCTCGTTGACCGCGGCTGAAAACGTTGCCGCCGGATTGCTGTCCGCCATGTCGTTGAACGAAGCGGCGGGGGAGAGCCGCACGCCGACGCGGTCGGCGCCCCACTCACCGGTGATCGCTTCCATCACCTCGACGAGGAGCCGCGCGCGGTTTGCCGCGCTGCCGCCGTAACGGTCGGTGCGCTTGTTGCTGCCGTCGCGCAAGAACTGATCGATCAGATAGCCGTTGGCGCCATGCAGCTCGACGCCGTCGAAGCCGGCCTCCCGGGCGTTGCGCGCGCCGCGGCGGAAATCCTCGACGATGCCGGAGATTTCCGCGGTCTCAAGCGCGCGCGGTGTGACGAACGGCTTCATGCCGTCATAGGTCATGGCCTCGCCCGCCGGCGCGATCGCCGACGGCGCGACGGGGAGGCCGCCGCCCGGCTGCAGCGACGGATGCGAAATCCGCCCGACATGCCAGAGCTGCAGATAAATCCGCCCGCCGGCTTTGTGCACGGCGTCGGTCACGAGCTTCCAGCCGGCGACTTGTTCGGGGGAGTGGATGCCGGGCGTGCCCGGATAGCCGACGCCCTGCGGCGAAACCTGCGTCGCCTCGCTGACGATCAGGCCGGCGCTCGCGCGCTGCGCATAATAGGTGGCGTTCAGCGCTACCGGCACATTGCCGCGGCCTGCGCGATTGCGCGTCATCGGCGCCATGACAACGCGATTGGGGAGAGTGAGCGGGCCGAGGGTAAAGGGGGAGAAAAGATCGGTACCACTCATCAAATCACTCCAAATTCTCCAGATATGAGGGCTAGGCGTTATCTAAACGTCACGGTCGCAAGCGCGCGGTTCACCTTGTCGGCTGGCCAGAAGGTGACAGGCCCAGGCGCCACGCCTTGAGTTGCGATATTTGTGCCCTGTCCGTGCTGGTTCAAGATCTGCGCGCCCGCCGCGTTCGACACCGCGACTGCACCGTCGATGAGGAACACGCCGGGCGCTTGATCGTCGATCGGCCCAGCCCAAAATTCCGTGTCGCGAATGCCGATATTTGCGACAGGGGTTATCA
>DASQRX010000150.1:0-3157 GCA_035642635.1 Xanthobacteraceae bacterium | reverse complement strand
GACGGCGGCGCGCTGCAGACGCAACCACGAAGCCAATTTTTTCTCAGCTCCAAATCAAACCAGTTCAAGCTGACGACCCGCCGCAGCAGCGAAGCCGAAATCGCCGCGCAGCAATCGGATACCAATGCGCTCACGATGCGTAAGCATCCGTTATGGACCGCAGGGTACCCGGTTGCGCTTGGAGCGCGAATCATCCGTGCGAACGGCAGGCAAGCCCGGTCAACGGGACCGCAGCGATGATTTTTTTCCGCTGAGCTGAAGATGAGCGCCGGTGAGACGCGCCGGCCTTGTCAGGCGGCGCGCTCGATCCGGGTGGAGTGCCAATTCCACGGCAGCAGCGCGGCGAGATCGTTGATCTTGTGATCGGCGATGCGCGCCAGCACGTCGGCGAGCCAGGCTTGCGGGTCGACGTCGTTGAGCATGGCCGTTTGAATCAACGTTAACATGACGGCGGCGCGTTCGCCGCCGCGATCCGAACCCGCGAACAGCCAAGATTTTCTTCCGAGCGCGATGCCGCGCAGCGCGCGTTCAGCGGCGTTGTTGCTGAGGCAGATGCGTCCATCGTGCAGAAAGCGCGTGAATACGTCGACGCGCTTAAGAGTGTAGTTGAGCGCCTTGGCGACGGGGTTGTGGCTCGACAGCTTAGCCCGCTCGCGCTTCATCCATTCGATCAATTCATTGACGAGCGGGGCCACGTCGCTGCGGCGCACAGCCAGGCGTTCGTCGGGTGATCGGCCTGTGATCTCGCGCTCCAGCGCGAAGATCGCATCGAACTTCTGCACCGCCGCGAATGCGATCGGCGAGATCACTTTCGAGTTGTTGTCGCGCGCGTTCGATGCAACGTCGGCAAGTTCGAACAATTTGCGTCGCGCATGGGCCCAGCATCCGGCCGCGGTGATTGCACCCGGCTTACGATTGGCATCGTAGAGCGCGTTGAATCCGCTGAAGGCGTCGGCCTGCAGAATCCCGCTGTAGCCGGCGAGATGCCGTTCGGGATGCACGCCGCAGCGGTCGGGCGAGTAGTAGTAGATCGCGGCCGGCGGCGCGGCGCCGCCGAACGGACGATCATCACGCACATAGGTCCACAACCGGCCGGTCCTGGTCTTTCCCTTCGCCAGCACCGGCACCGTCGTGTCATCACCATGCAGCCGCTCGGCCGCGAACACGTGGTGCTTGATGAGTTCGAACAACGGCAGCAGCGAGGCCGCGCAGGCGCCCACATGATCGGCCATGGTCGACACTGAAAGCTCGACGCCCTCGCGCGCAAACTGCTCGCTCTGCCTGTTCAGCGGCTGATGATTGGCGTATTTGTCGACCAGGATCATCGCCAGCAGGCTTGGGCCTGCGAAGCCACGGGGAATGGCGTGGAACGGAGCTGGCGGCTGGCTGATCTTCTGGCAGGAGCGGCAGCTAAACTTCTCACGCACATGCTCGGTGACGAACATCTGCCGCGGTACCACGTCGAGCGTCTCGGTGACGTCCTCACCGATCTTCGAAAGCTTGTCGCCGCCGCAGCACGGGCAGCAGGTCGGCGCGGGATGCACAATGCGCCGGCGTGGCAGATGGTCGGGGAAATTCCGCCGCGTCGCCGGCCGCCGCAGATGGCCTCGCACGGGATTGGCCCGCTCCGCTTCGGCCTTGGCTTTGGCCGCCTCCACGACCATGTCTTCGAGTTGCAGTTCGAGCTGATCGAGCAGGCGCTGGCTGCGCTCCGAGCGCGGGCCGTATATCTCGCGCTTCATCTTCGCGATCACCAATCGAAGGTGCTCGATCAGGGCCTCCGCACCAAGCACCTTCGCGCGCATCTCGATGAAGGCCGTCTTCAGCGCTTCATAGTCTTCCGGAAGTTTATCATCTTCCGGAAGTTCAGCTCCTTCAGGAAGATTGTTGTTTTCGGGAAGATCATCGATCGTCATCGGCATGCTGCGAGTCGATCACAATCACCGATGATTCGCAGCTCTCATGTGCTGATATCAACGATCAATTCGAATTTACCTACATGCGTCGATATCAATCGCGCGATTGCGTTCAGCCCGCCGCAGACGGCCGCCAGCTATGAACGGGATTGCGCCAGTCGATTCCTTCCAACAGGTAACCGAGCTGCGCGGACGTGATCACCACCGCGCCGTCCGATGTTGATGGCCAGACGAAGCGCCCGCGTTCGAGCCGCTTCAGGTACAGCGACATGCCGATGCCATCGTGCCAAAGCACCTTGATCAACTTGCCGCTCTTGCCGCGGAAAACGTAGAGATCGCCACCGTGAGGATCGCGATGAAGCGTTTGCTGAACCATCAACGCCAGGGTGTTCATGCCGCGGCGCATGTCGGTGTGGCCCGTTGCAATCCACACCCGCACGCCCGATCCAATCGGGATCATCGCCGTCGGCCCTGCGCCAGCGCCGCAACGGCCGCCGCCATCACCGGGATGTCCACCGCGCCACTGATACGCATGCGCGCGCCGCTGGCAAAATCGATCTCCAGCGTTCCGGCGCTGGCCGCCACCTCCGGCGCGATCCGCACCGGCGCAAATCCCTTCGGCACCGATCCGCGCAGCCGCAGCCGCCAGCCATACAGCTGCGTCGCACGGATACCGGCCTCCCGCGCCACCGCCGCAACGCTGGCGCCAGGCTTCAGCGTCGCCGCGACCAGTTGCTGCTTCTCCGCAAGGCTGAAGCGTCGCCGCTTTCCAATCGATGAGGTGACATCGTTCCGCTCGTTCTTCATGTGATAACCCTCCGTGGATAATCACATGACCCATGCCTTCACCGGATCGACAAGCCGGCCTCTATCGGATGGATACGTAACACCAGCGCCCGCCAGCCTTCAGGCGCACCGCGAGATAGTTGATCGGCGACGGGGACGCGATCACGCTCGATGCGGACCCGTAGCTGCCGAGCATGATGCGGGCTGGGCCGTCACTGCGCACATCGCCAGAGGGCCGATAGATGCTTATGGTCGGCCCCAATTCGAGTGCCAGCGGCATGGCGATCCAAAGCTGGAAGCCGCGCGTCCGGCCTGCTTCGTCCAGTCCGCCGCCGTGCCACATGCCGCGTCCAGCCTGCATCGATTCGACGCCGCCGGCCTGCAGTGTGCCCCGGATATCATCCGGGTCGATATAGTTGACCGCCCCTTCCACAACGTAGGTCAGGGTGGCGGTC
>DASQRX010000149.1:0-2786 GCA_035642635.1 Xanthobacteraceae bacterium | reverse complement strand
CGTAACCGTCCGCTCAGGGCCGCGGGGCCTCATGCTGCGTTTATGCTCCGAGACCAGTTCCTGCAAGGATTCCCAGGCCGCGGTCCGTGAACGCCATCGTCTGTTGGTCGTCGGTTTCGTGGATCCAGAGGCAGCCGTCTTCCGGTTCCATGTTGAGTGCGAGGTCCCACAATAGTTGCTCGTCCTCGGGAGGATTTCGGCGGTGCGGCCGATCGTGAACACGTGGGCTGGCGCCGCCATGGTCAGCCTTCGACGAACTCAGGCGGCGCGGTCGACACGGATCGCGTGGCGCCAATTCCAGGGCAGCAGCGCAGCCAGGTCGGTAATCTTGTGATCAGCAATCCGGGCCAGCACGTCGGCAAGCCAAGCCTGGGGATCGACGTCGTTGAGCTTGGCCGTTTGAATCAGCGTCAGCATGACCGCGGCGCGCTCGCCGCCGCGATCGGAGCCGGCGAACAGCCAAGACTTCCGGCCGAGAGCAATCCCGCGCAGTTCGCGCTCGGCCGCATTGTTGCTCAGGCAGATGCGGCCATCCTTGAGGAAGCGCGTGAAGACGTCGATGCGCTTGAGCATGTAGTCCATGGCCTTCGCGACTTCGTTGTGGCGCGACAGCCTGCCCCGCTCCCGTTTCATCCAATCGATGAGATCATTCACCAGCGGCGCGATGTCTTTGCGCCGCGCGGCCACGCGCGCTTCGGGTGACAGGCCATTGATCGAGCGTTCCAGCACGAAGATGGCGTCGAACTTCTGAACCGCCTCGAAAGCGATCGGCGAGATCGTCGTCGGCTTGTGGTCACGCGCCTTCGAGGCGATGTCGGCAAGCTCGAAGAACTTGCGTCTCGCGTGCGCCCAGCAGCCGGCTTCCGTGACAGGCCCTGGTTTTCGATTTGGCTCGTAGAGCGCATTGAACCCGGCATAGGCATCGGCCTGAAGGATACCGGAATATCCTGCCAGATGCTGCTCGGGATGGATGCTGGCTCGATCCGGTGAGTAGAAGAACACGGCAGCGGGCGGCACCTCGCCGCCGAAGGGACGGTCGTCACGGACATAGGTCCAAATCCGCCCGGTTCGGCACTTCATCTTCGCCAGCACCGGCACGGTGGTGTCGTCGCCATGAATGCGCTCGGCGGCGAAGACGTGCGTCTTGATCAGCTCGTAGAGCGGCAGCAACGTAGCTGCACAGGCGCCGACATGATCCGCCATGGTCGACACCGACAGCTCGATCCCCTCGCGCGCATATTGCTCGCTCTGCCGATTGAGCGGCTGATGGTTGGCGTATTTCTCGACCAGCATCATCGCCAGCAGGCTCGGGCCGGCAAAGCCCCGGGCGATCGCATGGAAGGGGGCGGGCGGCTGCGTGATCGTCTCGCAGGACCGGCAGCTGAACTTTTCCCGAACATGCTCGGTCACGAACCATTGCCGTGGAACCACGTCGAGCGTCTCGGTGACATCCTCGCCGATCTTGGAGAGCTTGCTGCCGCCGCAGCACGGGCACGAGGTCGGCGCGGGGTGAACAATCTGCCGGCGCGGTAGATCGGCAGGAAAGTTGCGCCGCGTCGCCGGGCGCCGCGTGAAGCCCTGCACGCGCACGCGCGCCGCCTCGGCCCTCGTCTCATCCTCTCCCGCTGCCGCAGCCAGCTCCTCGAGTTGCAACTCCAGTTGATCGATGAGCCGCTGGCTGCGCTCGGAGCGCGGACCGAATATCTCGCGCTTCATCTTCGCGATCACCAATTGCAGGTGCTCGATCAGCGCTTCCGCGCCAGAGAGCTTGGCGCGCGTCTCGATCAGCGCCGCCTTCAGCGCAGCTGCGTCCTCGGGAAGATGATCAGGTGTCCCAACCATGACTGCGACACCAGCACAATCACGTTGATTCGTGCGATGAATTGTGCGCGTTGAGTCAACGAGTCGCAGTCTTATCCAACGTGCTCAGCCTTCGACGAGCGTTCAGCCGGCCGCCGTGGGGCGCCATGTGTGCTGGGGATTTCTCCAATCGATTCCGTCCAGCATATAAGCGAGTTGCGATGTTGAGATCGAAACGACGCCGACCGTGGCCGACGGCCAAATGAACCTGCCTCGCTCCAGCCGCTTGGCGTAGAGCGACATGCCGATGCCGTCATGCCAGAGAATCTTTATCAACGAGCCGCTGCGCCCGCGAAACATGTAGAGATCACCGGCGTGCGGGTCGCGCTTCAGCACCTGCTGCACCTGGAGCGCCAGGCTCTGCATCCCGCGCCTCATGTCGGTATGGCCGGCCGCGATCCACACCCGAACCCCGGTCGGCAACGGGATCATCGTGCCACCAGCGCCTTGATGATCGCAGACGCCAACTCCTTGGGCGCCGTCGCCGCAATGCGCACGCGAATGTTCCGGCCGAACTCAATCTCCAGCCCCTGCGGGCCCACCACCGTTCTCTCGTCCGGCCCCGGCGCGACCACGACCTCGGCAAATCCCACCGCGGCGCTCCGCAGATCGCGCCGCCATCGATAAATCTGCCCGGCGACTACATCCCGGCGCCGGGCGACCTCGCGCACCGTAGCGCCCGGCGCAAACGCTTCCGCGACAATCGACCGTTTCTGATCCGCGCTCCACCGCCGGCGCCGCTCCGGACCCGACAGAACTTCAATTCGGCTCATCGCACCGTCTCTTGCACCGGTGCAAGCCACAGTGCTTGCACTCCCGCTAACAGAAGACGGATCATCCCAGCACGCGCAAGGCGGCCCCTAACGGACGGTTACGTTGGGGCGTTGGCACTATGCTGATGCGCGCTGGCGCAAAGCCAGTGCTTT
>DASQRX010000148.1:0-3006 GCA_035642635.1 Xanthobacteraceae bacterium | reverse complement strand
CGTTTCTCTCAAGCGTACCTGAACAAGATCGCCCTGCGGCTCAATCAACGCCCGCGAAAGACCTTGGGCTTTGACACCCCAGCCAATAGACTACAAGCGGTGTTGCATTGACCGGTTGAACCCGCCGCCAATAGCGGACATCGGTCACCTCGCCGACTGGCTGAGCGACGCGGGCCTGCGCAAAATCTTCGAAGGCAACGCCCGCCAGGTCTACCGGCTGGACAAGGCGCCGGAACCAGAAAGCGCAACGTCACGCCGTTGCCCGCTGCAGCGTTCCCGCCGCCCAGTTCTTCACGTCGGCCGGCAACGCGGCGTATTCCCGCATCACGTATTCGGGCCGGCTCGCGCGCGGCAGCGACGATGGGGCCGACGTTGCCGAGACGGCGATGCAGGCGCCGAGATCGCGCCCGCGGGCGACGATCCAGGCGCCGAACCGCCGCCGTTCCCGATCGTAATAGGCAAGTGCCGCGTCGAGATCGGGCTCCGCCGCCGTCGCATCGGCTAGGCAGGCCGCATCGAGCGCCGCCTTGGTGACGCCGGCGCCGACGTGCGGACGCGCCACGAATGCGGCGTCGCCAAGCAGCGCCACGCGCCCAAACACCAGCCGCGGCGATGCGAGATCGAAAATCGCCTGGAAGAACGGTTGCTCGGCGCGCACGAAAACGTCGGCGATCGCCGGAGCCAGCAGCACACGCGCGTCGGCCTTCACGGCCGCCGTCACCTCGGGACGGATCATGGGCGGCGGTATCTGCTCGTGGCGGCGCCCGGCCGCGTCGGTGTTGAGGTCGGCAAGCTTCGCCTCGTCGGTCGGCCGAAACCAGCCGACGTTGTAGTCGCGGTGTCCTGGCCGGATGTCGCCGTCACGCGCCGGCACCGGATAGGAGATCAGCAGCTCGCCGTCCGGAATGCAGAACGTGTAGTGTTCGAACAAGGCATCGCGGCTGACCGTCGCGACCTCGGTCTCCGCTATCAGCGCACGCCACACCACGTAGCCCGCGTACGCGGGCTTTAGGTCGGGCAGGAACTGGGTCCGCACGGTCGAGCGCCCGCCGTCAGCGCCGATCAGAAGATCGCCGGATATGCGCGCGCCGTCGGCGAATATGGCGGTCGCCGCGCGCTTGTCGGTCTCGACGTGCTCGAGTGCCATGCCGGGATGGTAATTTTTCTCCGGCAGCGCATCCTTGAGCGGACGGTAGAGACGCCCCCACGCGCTCATCACGCGCTCGAGCCGGATTTCATTGACGGCGCGGCCGCTGCGGTCGCGGCACACATAGGCGTGGATCGCAACGCCCAGCGGGGTTTCGACGTCGATCCCGATGCGCCCCATCAGGTCACGCAGCGCATCGTGGGTGCCGAGGCCAGCGCCGCGGCCCGCCAGGTCCTCGGCGCTGCGCTCGTAGACGTCGACGTCCCAGCCCACCGCGCGCAGCAGATGCGCGGCGAACAGGCCGCCGAGCGAGCCGCCGATGATCAGTGCGCGGCGTTGAGGCATCTCAGCTACAATACATCATCGAACTCCCAAGGCGCGACACAACTCCAATTTGTCGCCCGCGCATGTCCGCTTTGGGTCAAAAGCGAAAGTGAGGGTCTTTCACATCAACGTCCGCTTTACCCCCAATAGCGGACATAACTCGGACATTGGGCAATGTCCGCTAAGTGCCAGAAGCGGAAGTTGGCCCCGCGACAAAGGCCTTCCGACTAGCCCCAGCCGTGCTCAGACACGTCGAACACAATTCCATTAATGTCCTTGAATTTCTTTTCAGCGTCGACACCAGGATAATTTGGCAATTGCATGAAGAACTCGCCACCTTGCTTCTTAATCTCCTGCTCGGCCGCGTTCTCATCCTCAACCACGAATCCGAAGTGATGCAATCCCGCCCAGTCCGGACCACCCTTGCCGCCGTTAGTTCCCTCGGGAAAATGGAGCAGCGTAAGGTTCATCACACCATCCGATAGCGAGATGGCATTTCCGATAGGTGCCTCCACCTTTTTTAGGCGCTTGAGACCGAAAACGGCCTCATAGAAGGCCGCAGCCTTTTCGAGATCGGGAACCTGAATGGCGATATGTCTGAGCTTGCCCATGGTCCTCTCCAAATCATGACCGATGACCCGTACGAAATGATTATGAGGCCGAAAAACGGATCGCAGCCTACATTAAATGCGGTTGCTAGAGAAGTTACAGCCTGTGGAGACTCGTCCGCCTTGGGTCATCAGCGGACGTCACCAGGCGTTCGGTCCATGTCCGCTTTACCCGGAAAGCGGACTCGGACATCGCGTAATATCCGCTAAGTGCCAATAGCGGACATGACGATTGAAGAAAAATATTACACCCATTGAGGAGCGTGCTAATCTAGCATCGTCGCGGCCGTGTCTGCCGATCCGAAATAAGTCGTACTTAACCGGCGGAGAATTGCCATGTCCGACTCCGGAAGCTACACCGTAACAAGCATCAATGAACTCGCCGCGTTTTACGCGCCACCTGCAGAACGGATCGTCAAGGGTGTGCTCGATCACGTCAACACTGCCGGTCGAGCATTTATTGCAGCTTCACCATTCCTAGTTCTCGCAACTGGAGGCGGAGAAGGTCTCGATTGCTCGCCGAAAGGCGATCAGCCGGGCTTTGTAGCCGTTTCCGACGACGGCCGGACGCTGTTCATACCCGACCGTCGGGGCAACAATCGAATTGACGGCCTCAAGAACCTTATTGAAGACCCCCGTATCGCGCTCATCTTCTTCGTGCCGGCTGCGAACGAAACCTACCGCGTAAACGGACGCGCGCGGATCAGCGCCGATATAGAACTTAAGCGACGCTTCGCAGTGAAAGGAAAGGAGCCTGCAACAGTGATGGTTATTTCGGTAGAGCAGGCGTTCCCGCATTGCCAGAGGTGGTCCCGTTTTCCAGAACAGAATGGCGGCTTGGGTAAGGTGGATTCTGGGTTCGATTACGCCGCCAAGTCTCCGAAATAGCTGCGGTTGGCGGCGATGCGTTCATAGTCCTTGCGCCTG
>DASQRX010000147.1:0-27164 GCA_035642635.1 Xanthobacteraceae bacterium | reverse complement strand
CGTTTTGCGCCCAGCTCGGGATTGCGACCGCGGCCAACATGGTCGCGGTCGCGGCTCCAAGCGCAGCGGCGAAGAGCGCGCTGCGCGCAGTATTTGAGATGGCCATTTTGGTTTCCTTCGCTTGCAGTTTGTTCTTGGCTTTGCGGTTTGCTTAAGCCTTCAGCGGCGTATCGACGATGGCGAGGCGCTGCTCGTTCTGTTTGAACGTCACGTTGGCGATGCCGAGCATGGTGCGCAGCTGGTCGTCGGGGACCTTCATCGGGCCGGGCGACGGAGCTTGGCCGGGCGCCGGCTGCGGGAAGGCCGTCGAACGCGCGGTGTGGAAGGTGATGTTGCCTTCGACCTTCTGCATCACCTGGTGGATGTGGCCGTTGAGCACCGTCACCGAGCCGAAGCGCTTGAGGTAGGACAGCGCTTGCGCGGCGTCGTCGGTGCCCCAGCCCCAATCCGGATAGATGGTCCAGAGCGGGATATGCGCGAACACGACGATCGGGGTCGAAGCGGAGAGGTGTTTGACGTCGTCTTCCAGCCACGCGAGCTGGTCCGAGCCGAGATCGCCAAGGCCGCCGGCCTTGAGGTTGAAGACATTGACCAAGCCGATGAAATGCACGCCGCTGGCGTCGAAGCTGTACCAGCCGGCGCCTTTGGTGCCGCGGCCGTAACGGTCGCGATAGAATTTCTGATCCGGATCGAGAAAATCGTGCTCGCCCGGAACGTAATGCACGTCGAGACGAGATTGCGAGATGATGCGGTCGGCATCATCGAATTGCTGCTCCAGCGACAGGTGGCTGATATCGCCGGTGTGGATGGCGAAGGCAGGCCTCTTCGGCAGCGCATTGACCTTGACGATGGCTTCTTCAAGCGTGCCGAGCGCGTTCGGATTGGCGGGCTTATCGAACCCGACATGGCTGTCGCTGAGCTGCAGGAAGGTCAGGCTCTTTGCCTCCTGCGCCTGCGCCTCGCCCATGATGCCGAGCGAGTGCGGTACGCCGCCGGAAATCGTCCACAGCACACCGGTCCCGGCCCAAGTCATGCATTCTAGAACTTTGCGGCGGTTCACGCCGTCGTCGCGATCGGATCCCATAGCACTCTCCATTTGAAGCCAATCCGCCGGGCCCCCGTGGCTGTGGCGGCTCTTGCGGCTTCCGGGGGGCTGATTGGGGGAGGCCCGGGTTTATTCCCGGACCCGCATATCCGGGTCCCAATAATGCTATGGGCGGGGGGCGCCGGGGGCTGCTATAGCGACTTTTCGTTGAGCATGATCGTTTCCGACCTTCCTTCGCCCGCCGAAGCGGGCTTCGCGAAGGCGGGAAACCCGGTACTACCCCCCGGATCACCTGCGGGGGCAGGCTTTTTCGGGATCATGTGCTAACCAACCGCGCCAGCCGGCGCTAGAAACACGGGCCCGATGCTGCAATCGACCTACCCATCCGTGGAAACACGTACGTCATGGGTGGTCGCCAGTGTGGTCCTCCTGGTCATGGCGGTCGCCTTCGGGGCGCCGTGGATCGGCATCGTCGCCCTTAAAAACATCGCCGCCGAAGTTAACGGCGAACGCTCGGTCCCGGCCTTTGCGGGCGCGCTGATGTGGATCGGCTCCGGTCTCGGCGGCATTGTCATGGGCCGTGTCGCCGAGCGGCTGGTATCCGCTTCACCGTCATCTTCGGCGCGGCGATGATCGCTACGGGCCTTGCGATCTCGACGCTGGGGCCGTCGTGGCCGCTTTATGTCGGCCATGGCCTGTTCATGGGCTTCCTCGGCATCGGCGGTATCAACGCGCCGTTTTATGTTTACGTCAGCCAGTGGTTCGACCGCCGGCGCGGCTCGGCGCTGGCGCTGATTTCGAGCGGCTCTTATCTCGCCGGCGCGCTGTGGCCGCCGGTTTTCGCGCGCGCGATCGCTTACGCCGGGTGGCGCGAAACAATGGTGTATTTCGCGGCGTTCGAACTCTTCTTGATCGTGCCTGCGGCTTTGGTGGCGCTGCGGGCGCCGCCCAAGACGGTCCATCACGCAGCGGCGCCTGGAGCTGCGCATGAGAAAAAAACCGTGATGGGTTGGCCGCCCAATCTTGTATTCGCGCTGCAGATGGGCGCGATTTTCACCTGCTGCATTCCGATGTCGATGCCGCAGGCGCATCTTGTAGCGTTGTGCAGCGACCTCGGCATCAGCGCCGCACACGGCGCCGCGATGGTGTCGGTCCTGCTTGCCGCGGCCTTCATGAGCCGCCAGGTCTGGGGCGTGATTTCCGATCGGATCGGCGGTCTTTATACAATGCTGGCAGGTTCGGCCTTGCAGGCCATCGGCATGGGCGCGTTCCTCCTGACCCAGGACGAAATCGGATTGTTCACGGTCGCGGCCTTGTTCGGACTTGGCTTCAGCGGTCTCGTGCCCGCCAACGTCCTGGCCTCGCGCGAATTGTTTCCGGCGGGCGACGCCTATTGGCGCATGCCGGCGCTGCTTCTGTTCAGCGGCTGGGGCATGGCGGGCGGCGGCTGGCTCGCCGGACTACTCTACGATCAATTCGGCTATTACGCTCCGGCCTTCGCCACCGGCTTGGGCATCAACGTCATCAACTTTTTGATCGTCGGCACGCTCGCGTTCCGCAAGCGGGTCGCTGTGGCGGTGTAGTACTCAAAACATATGATTGCTCGGCCAAGCGTTGAGCGAGCAATCAATGGGGACGTGACGCCGCGGGCAGCGTTTGCGGCACGATATTGGCACGCAGCGTGTTAGCTTTTGCCGCGACCGGCCGCGCCCGCGCCGCGCAAAAATCGGCAACTGCGGCGGCGATCGCCCCGCTGGTGCGGGCGCGGCGATCGGACGTTCCCAATTCCAGTTCTTCGGCCCGGTTGACGATCGAGCCCGCTTCGAGAAGCAGGGCCGGCATCCGGGTCTTCCGCAACACGATCAGCTCGTCGTAGCGGTACACGCCGGCAACCGGATCGAGCAGTTGGCGGCGGCGGTGTCCCATCAATGCGAGCGTGTAATGCGGCGTGTATTGCAAGCCACGCGCTTGCAGCTCTTTGCCCAAGAAACTTCCGAACAATAGGCTGCCGGCGCGGTCGCCGTTGTCGTTGGAGATGAAGAGCGCATAGCCGGGATAATCGTCGTTGTAATGATTGTCCTGTCCCTCGTATTGCCAAGTCTGCAGGAGATTATCCGGCACCGAATCGTGGTGGATCGAGAGGAAGAGATCAGCCGGAATGCTGTTGGCTTGAGCCGCGCGCGTGATCAGCCCCAAGGGCGGCGCTTTGTCGGTGATCAGAAGGACCGTGCGGGTGAAGCCGGCATCGACCAGCGCCTGTTTGACCACCTGGGCGAGCGCCACATTGAAGGCGTATTCCGGTACTCCTCGCGCGCTCATGGCGCCGGGCACATCCAGGGTGTGACCGACATCGACCACGACGCGGAATGTTTCGGGATGGCAGCTTGCGGCTGCCGGCTTTGCCGTCGGCACAGCGGTCGGCGTGGTGGCGAGTTTCGCCGCAGGCATCGGCTTTGCCGTGGGCGCTGGATTTGCCGCGGGCGGCGGCGCCGGCGCAGGCCGAATGGCCCCATAGGCCGGGCGGTTCTGTTGGCTTAACGCCGGCTGCCGACCCGCCGCGAGAAGCGCGATCGGGACGATGGACAATGCGAGCAGGGCGCGGCGGAAATCGATCATGAGAATCACGACATTAGCACGCCGGGCGCCAGAACGGTTTGACCGCAAGGTGAACCGCCCGCGCATATCTTGCTTGTCACCCGTACTTTGTGCGCGGCGCTCCTGTCGTACCAAACACGGTAGAGTTTTGTGGGCGGGTCGAACAAAAAATGTCGAAGTTTGTCGGCGGCTGCGTCGTTCTTTTCGTGCTCGCGGTCGGGTACATTTTTGTCACCCAGGCGCAAGACCTGGCCGCTTTATTCGAGGCCTTCCGCGCCGAGCCGCTGGCGCAAAAGCTCGCCTGGTTCGTCATCGTTCTGATCCCGCTCGCGCTCATCCCAACCGCGCTCTGGCTGTGCGACGCCGTGATCCGCCAACGCAAGGCGACCGCCGCGCTCGAATTGCGGCTCGGCGGTGTACGGCAGGGCGTGCAAGACCTGGCGAAGGCGCAGGTCGATGCCGAGAGCACCGTCCGCCATCTCGTCCGCAGCGATCCGGAGGACGCGATCGGCGCCGTTGCGCAGCGACTCGCCGACGCCGAGCGGGTGACGCAAAATCAGCAAAGCCGCAACGAGATCGGCGATCTGCAGACCCGCGTCGAAACATTGCGCGCGCAGCAGCAGGCGCTCCGGGAGCGGCTGATACCGGTGCTCGAGAAGCGGCGCTCGATCGAGCAAGTCTTTGGCGAGCTCGATGCCCGCGAGAACGATATCAAACGCGCGCTGGCCGAGATCGCGAGCTCTGACGATGCCACCGCGATCGACGTTCGTATCGACAAACTGATAGAATTCGTTCGCCAGGGGCATCAGCGCTGCGACGAGATCGAGAACGCCGCAAAAACGGCCGCAAGCTTGAAACAGGATTATGCCGATCTCGGCGCGCGGATCGCGCCGTTCGGCGCCGTGGAAGACGGCGTGGTGCGCCGCGTCAAGGAATTGACCGAGATCCGCGACCGGATGGCCTCGGAAATCGACGCTTTGCAGACCACCCCGCTGGGCGACCTTGCCGCGCGCGTCCAGGTTTTTGCCGACGACAAGAAGAAGCTCGACGACGGTCTCGCCAATATCGAACTGGAATTTTCCAGACTGGCGACGCTGCGGCAGGATATCGAAGGCCTGTCGGGCAACTTCGACCGTGCGCTCGGACTGCTTTCGGTGTCGGCGAGCACCGGCAATATCGAAGTCGACGTCGAGGAGGTTTCGCAATTCGTCGGGTCGACGCAATCCCGCCTCGACGAAATCGAGCGCACGATGGCGACGTTCAACCAATTGACGGCGCGTCTGAACGACCTGCAGTCGCGGCTCCTCCCGCTCGAATCCAAGAATGGCGGCGTCGTTGATCTGCTCGGCCAGGTCCAGGACGTCCGCGACCGGCTGATCGCCAAGATCGCGGCGCTCGAAGCCGACGAGAACGGCGACCTCGCCAGCCGCGTCAGCACTTTCGCCGCGACCAAGGAAGAGCTGGAAAAGCGCGTTGCCACCGTCACCGAGCAGTTTTCCAAGTTGGCGACGATCCGCAGCGACATTTCCGGCCTATTCAATAAATTATCGAACGTCGCCGACACCTCGTCGAACTGATCTCACTCTGCTTTTCTGCATTGCAGACCGTGGCCGCAGTACGGGTCGATGGGCCCGTTGGCCCTTGCGGGCTAACAGGCGCTGAGGCAGGATTCCCGCGCAAGAAGCGCAATACCAAGCGCAAGAACAATTGAAATGCCGGTCAACGAGCCGGCATTCGCCAATATCGGGAGGAATGCATGAAGCGGGCATTGCTTTGCCATGCCGCAGCGCTGGCTATCGCCGTGCTGTGGACGGCCGCACCGACGCAGTTCAACGCCCACAAAGCTATCGCTCAAAAAGCCGCGGTCCAGAGTGCCGTAAAGATCGACAGTGACGACATCGGCGGCGTTGTCACAGGTCCCCACGGTCCGGAAGCCGGCGTCTGGGTCATCGCGGAAACGCATGATCTCCCGACGCGCTTCGCCAAAATCGTCGTGACCGACGATCAGGGCCGCTACCTGGTGCCGGACCTGCCGAAAGCAAAATATCAAGTCTGGGTCCGCGGCTATGGGCTGATCGATTCAGCCAAAGTCGACGCCGCGCCAGGCCAGCACCTCAATCTCACGGCGGTCGCGGCGCCCGACGATGCCGCCGCAGCAAGATACTATCCGGCGATCTATTGGTTCGCGATGCTGAAAATCCCGGGCAAGGATCAGTTCGGCGGCAAGAGCGACATCCCCGAGAACATCAGCCAGGTGGACTGGCTCACGACGATCAAGAATCAAGCCTGCGTCGGCTGTCACCAGCTCGGCCAGCTCGCGACGCGGACCATTCCGGCGGCGCTCGGGACGTTCAAGAGCGGCGAAGACGCCTGGATGCGGCGCGTGCAATCCGGCCAGGCGTCGCCGCTGATGGTCAATCCGCTCGCCGGCAAGCTCGGCGGCGTGCCGTTCAAATATTTCGGCGATTGGACCGATCGCATCGCCAACGGCGAACTGCCGTTCGCCAAGCCGCCGCGGCCGCAAGGCGTCGAGCGTAATCTCGTGATCACGACCTGGGATTGGGGCGACGAGAAGCATTACCTTCACGACCTGATCTCGTCCGACAAGCGCAATCCGACGGTCGACGCCAACGGTCCGCTTTACGGCTCGACGGAATATGCCACCGATCAGCTGCCGGTGCTCGATCCGAAAACCGCGAAGGTCAGCTACATCGCGCCGCCCGAAGGGGCCGACGTGCCGCAAGCGCTCGGACCCGGACATGCGGCGATCCAGAAGCCGCTGGCGGCTTCGGCCTATTGGGGCATGGATCAGATTTGGGATACCAAGTTCAACAACCATAACGACATGCTCGATAGCAAAGGCAGAGTGTGGATGACGGGCACCAATCACGCGCCCGGCACGCCGGCCTTCTGCCGCAAGGGGGCGGACAATCCCTACGCCAAGGCGTTTCCGATCGACAGCAGCGAGCGGCAATTGGCGATGTTCGATCCGAAGACGCAGAAGTTCACTTTCATTGACACCTGCTTCGGCACCCATCATCTGCAATTCGGCTTCGACAAGGACAACACATTGTGGACAAGCGGCGGCGGGCCGGTGGCCGGCTGGCTCGACACTAAAGTGTTCGACGAAACCGGCAGCGCCGAAAAGGCGCAAGGCTGGGCGCCGTTCGTGCTCGATACCAACGGCAACGGCAAGCTCGACGATTACACCGAGCCCGGCAAGCCGGCGGATCCTAGCAAGGACACCCGGATCGCCGGATCGGGCACCTATGCGGTGATGCCGAATCCGGTGGACGGTTCGATCTGGTACACGATGAATGTCTTCGCTGGCCGCAGCGGCGTGCTGCGCTTCGATCCGAAGACCAAGCTATCGGAAATCTACTACATCCCGATGCCGGGCTTCGGTCCGCGCGGTGGCGACATCGATTCAAGGGGTGTCGTCTGGGTGTCGCTGGCGAGCGGCCATCTAGGCAGTTTCGACCGCTCGAAATGCAAGGCCCCGCTCAACGGCCCGAACGCGACCGGCGATCACTGTCCGGAAGGCTGGGCATTCTACAAATATCCGGGTCCGGGCTTCCAGGGCATCGGCGATAACAGCGCGGAAGCGAGCTACTACAGCTGGGTCGATCAGCACAATGCGGTTGGGTTCGGCAAAGACGTGCCGATCTCGACGGCGGACGAGAATGACGGCTTCGCGGCGCTGGTCGACGGCAAGATGGTGATGCTGCGCATTCCCTATCCGATCGGCTTCTACGCCAAGGGGCTCGACGCACGCATCGACGATCCGAAGGCCGGCTGGAAGGGCAGGGGACTGTGGTCGTCGGAAGGCGATCGCACGCCTTGGCTCAGGGAAGGCGGCAAAGGCATGACGCCGATGGCCGTTCATATCCAGGTCCGGCCGGATCCGCTGGCGCATTAGAGCATGATCCGGAAAAAGCCTGCCCTCGGACCGGTCTGAGGGCAGGCGATCTTATTTCATATACTTGTCGACCAAGATGGCGGCGCTCTGCCGGTCCTTTTTCAGAAAGGCGAGAAAGTCGGCAGTGGAGCCCGCCTTGGGTTCGAGGAAATTCTGGCTGGCGAAGTCGCTGAACTTTGAGCTCTGCAAAATCGCCAGCAATTCGTCATGTAGACGCTTGACGATCGGCTCAGGCGTGCCGATGGGGACGACCATGCCCCAGTAGATCGGGCCGCCGGGATACGCGGAAAAGCCTGCTTCGCCAAAGGTCGAAACATCCGGCAATTGCGGCCATCGATGCGACGCGGTCAGCGCCAGGACCTTGATCTTCCCGTCCTTGAGTTGGCTGACCATATTGCCGACGCCGATCTTGGTGACGTCGATCGTATTGCCGAGCAAGGCATTGGTGATCTCGCTGCCGCCCTTGTAGGGGATGGCGACGAATTTGGTATTCCAATGTTCGCCGAGCCATTGGCGAAATGCGTCGGTCGTCGTTCGCTCGCCGAGTGTCCCGTAATTCAATTTACCCGGTTCGGCCACCGCCTTTGCGCGCAGCTCCTCGAGCGAACCGACACCGAGACCTGACGGCACGATCAGGCCTTCGACCACATTGTACATGTCGACCACGGGGGCAAAGTCCTTGTCGGGATCGTAGGGCAGATTTGGAATCGTGAGCGGGTTGAACGCCATCGTGTCGGGGCTGACCAGACACAGCGTGTAGCCGTCGGGCGGCGACTTGGCGCAATCGGTGCCGCCGAGAACCATGGCGGCGCCGGGCCGGTTCACCACGACGACCGGCTGGCCAAGGCGCGCCTGCAGCTCTTGTGCGGTCAACCGCGCCGCCACGTCGGTGATCGAGCCGACCGAAATTGGCACGATGATCTTGATCGGATGATCCGGATAGGTCTGTGCCATTGTGGGCGTCGTCAAGCTCGCCAGCAATGTGAGAACCGTGCCCCACCGCGATAGTTTCATGTCACCCTCCCTGTCGTTTTGTTCTTCAAGCCTATTTCTTGACGATGCGCCCCTCGAACGCATCGGCAATGAACTGATCGATCAGACGATAGCTCTGTCGCGCCGCCGCTTCGTTGTATTCGGCAATCCCGGGCACGTCCGCTTCCGGTTCGCAGAACGAATGGACGAGATGACCGAAGGTGAGCATCTGCCAACTGGCCTTGGCGGCTTCCATTTCATTTTCGAACGCATCGCGCTGCTCTTTGGGCGAAACCGGATCAGCCGCGCCATGCACCACAAGCAGTGCCGCTTTGATGTCGCCGGGCTTGGCTGTGATCGGGCTCGTCAAGTCGCCATGCAGCGACACGACGGCCTGAACATTTTCACCGGCTCGCGCGAGTTCAAGCACATTGCCGCCGCCGAAGCAGAAACCGACCGCCGCCTTGCGGGAAATGTCGCCGATCTGGCGCTGTTCGCTCTCGCTCACCAGCGCGGCAAGCGCGGCGCCAATGCGTAGACGGCGTTCCTTGGCGTCGGCGCGAAGCGTATCGGCGAGTTGCGCCGCTTCCGGCGGCCCGGCGCTCACTTTGCCATCGCCATACATGTCGGCGACAAAGCCGATGAAGCGCGAAACCGCCATCATCTGCGTACGCTTGATGGCGTCGTCTGTGACCCCCAACCAATTGGGCGCCACCAGAAGCAGCGGGCGCTTGCCGCTTAAGCGCTCGTCATAAACAAGTGCCCCGACAAAGCGCTTGCCGCCGGCGTGATATGAAATCCGTTCGACCGTCATTGTTTGCCTATTGGGGAATGATCTCGCCAATGATGCCGGCATCGAACGCCGTGAATAGCAATCGGCCGTCTGGCCAGGCGCAGATACAGCGGGCGCCGCAACTCGGCACCGGGATTGGATATTCGTCGACCATCCGGCCGTCCGGTTTCATGCGTCCGATTTTGTTAGCGGCATTGGCGGTGAACCAGAGGTCGCCATCGGGCGCCACGCAGACGCCGCGCAGCGACGAATTCGGCGTGATGACGGCGTGCTCGGTGATGCGGCCTTGGCGATCGATACGGCCAAGCGCATTGGTTGAGGTCTCGACGAACCAGATACTGCTGTCGGGATGCGCCGCCATGGCGCGCGGCTGGCTGTCGCGGCTCGGAATCGGAAATTCCGTGACCTTGCCGTCCACCGTCATGCGGCCGATGCGATTGCCGGCGGCTTCGCTGAACCACAGCGCGCCATCGCGAACCGCGATCGAGAGCGGGCGGCTGCCGGGCGTGATACCCTCTTTGAATTCCGAGATTTCACCCTGAGGCGTAATCCGTCCAATTCGGCCGGCATCGGTCTCCGAGAACCAGACATTGCCGTCCGGCCCGAGCAACGTTCCGTCCGGCCCGGCATTCGGCGTCGGCAGCGCAAACAATGCGATTTCGCCGCGCAGGGTGATGCGGCCGATCTTGTTGACCTTTTTGGCGCAGAACCACATATTGCCGTCGGATCCCGTCGTAATGCCGATCGGCATCGCGTGAGGTTCCGGCAGCGCGAATTCATCGAAGGTGGCGCTATCGAGATCAAGCCGCCCGATCTTCGATGCGCCGCTTTCGCAGAACCACAGGCGGCGATCAGGCCCCGCGACGCAGATATAGGGCTCGCTGTTCCCACTCGGAATTTTGTGCAGGCGAAAAGCAGGGCCGGAGGCTGAGGCGCTCATTCGCTCCCTATGGCTTTATTCTGTACCGCATAGCGGTACATGCTGATCGCTATGTG
The DNA here is from genome assembly GCA_035642635.1 of Xanthobacteraceae bacterium. Lineage (GTDB taxonomy): Bacteria > Pseudomonadota > Alphaproteobacteria > Rhizobiales > Xanthobacteraceae > BOG-931. The sequence continues at coordinate 16,844 of DASQRX010000147.1, read as the reverse complement.
GCACATAGCTAGGCCCTGTCATTCTGCGTGAGTCAAGCCGGTGCAGAAGCCGCTCGGTGCCAAGGTCGAGGTCAAGCCCGGTGACGTGGGCATTCATTGCCGCCGCAAGCGCCATGGCGGCTTGATTTTAGCTGCCGCGTCGTGCGGATATTGCCGAATAGGGTCTTTGGTTTCAGGAGGAAATCATGGTTCGTGAGCCATTACTGACCACGGTCGCCATTACCGATCTTCGTCCGACCCAGATCACGGTCGGCATGCGCGAGGTCAAAGCCAAGCGCAAACACTGGCGCGACATCGGCATGAATAAGGGCGGTCAATTTCTCGGCAAGCACATGATTCCGGTGATCCTCGGCCCGAAGAAACGCAACTATGTCATCGATCACCACCACCTCTCGCTCGCGCTGCACGAGGAGAAGGTCAAGGACGTCGCGGTGACCGTCATCGCGAATTTGAGCAAGCTCGAGCCCGACGAGTTCTGGAACGTCATGGACAACCGCACCTGGATGCACCCGTTCGACGACAACGGCATACGCCGGCACTACAACGATATCCCGAAATCCATCACCGAACTCATCGACGACCCGTTCCGCTCGCTGGCCGGCGAACTGCGCCGGTCCGGCGGCTATGCCAAGGACACGACGCCGTTCAGCGAATTCATCTGGGCGGAATTCTTGCGCCGGCGCATCAAGCGCAAGCTGGCCGAGAGTGACTTCGACGCGGCCCTCAAAAAGGCGCTGCAATTGGCCAAATCCCCGGATGCCGGTTATCTGCCGGGCTGGTGCGGCCCGTTGACGGACGATTAAGCGCAATGGCCGAGCCCGAATACCGGGCCTTAAGCTGCGCCAAACTGTCCCTCAATCCGCCGGGGGCGTTTGTTATAGTGAATGCGGCAAGATGAGGATGAGTGGATCGGCCCAAGTGTGCTCGCCCGAAGTGCGCCCGGTCAGGTCACAACATTACGGAGGTTGGGCAGCAGCGCTTATGGCGATTGCGCTGGCCGGGTGCAGCTGGAACACGCAGCAGCCTGCCGCACCTGTCGTCGACCCCAATCTCTATCCGCAGAACTACCGCCGACAGATGGCGATATTTCTGTCGCAGCAATTGTCGGACCGCGCCGACTTTCGCGGCGCGCGCATCGGGCAACTGGCGCTCAAACCGGTCGGAGACAGTTCACACTACGTCGTGTGCTTGCAGTTCAACGGCCACAGCGAGATCAAGAATAAGGTGGCGATTTATCTCGCCGGCGACATCACCCAGTTTGTCGATTCCACCCCGGCCCAATGCGGCGATGCGGTCTATACGCCCTTCACCGAGCTTGAACAGGTCCTCCCCGACAAGTAAGAGCACCGGCGTAAGGCGTGGAATAGCGAATTGGCAGTAACGAAAGCATGACGGATAGTGAAGTTCTGATCGTGGGCGCCGGGCCGACCGGCCTCACGCTGGCGATCGATCTCGGCAAGCGCGGCGTGCGCTGCACGCTCATCGAGCAAAAGCCAAAGCCGGCCTTTCTGCCGAAGATGGAGCGCATCAACGCGCGCAGCATGGAAATCTACCGGCGGCTCGGGCTGGCGCAGAAAATCCGCGCCGCGGGGTTGCGGCCTGATTGCCCGATGGACGTCTACGTCATACTGGCGCTCAACGAGCCGCCGCTGTTGCACTTGACTTATCCGTCGGTCGAGCAGGCGCAAAAGAATGTGCGCGCGACCAACGACGGCACGATGCCGCTCGAGCCGTACCAGCTGATCTCGCAATACACGCTCGAACCGCTGTTGAAATCCATCGCCGAAACCATCCCGGCGATCGACGTCCGCTTCGGCACCGAATTCCTGTCGCTGCAGCAGGACGCGGACGGCGTGACTGCGCGCGTGAAGACATCGGACGGCGGCACGGGCGACATCCGCGCCAAATACCTCGTCGGTTGCGACGGCGGTGCGAGCCCGGTGCGCAAGGAGCTCGGCATCGAATTGTCCGGCGAGGGCAATCTGCTCGGGCTGCGGCAGGCTCTGTTCCGTTGCGACGAACTGTTCGACCGGCTGCCGCTTGCCGACGGCTCGGGACGGGGGCCTGGCAAGGGCCGCCATTATCACGTCGCCGATGACAAGGCGACGTTCCTGATCATGCAGGATTCGACCAAGCACTGGACGCTGCATTCGGTGGTCGACAGCGACGACGAGATGAAGGCGCAGTTCGAGCGCACCATCGGGGTTCCGGTCAAATACGAAATGCTGTCCTGCGCGCCGTGGCGGCAGAATCTGCTGCTGGCGGATCGTTATAGCGAAAACCGCGTCTTTATCGCCGGCGATGCCGCGCATCTGGTCATTCCGACCGGCGGGCTCGGCATGAATTCCGGCGTCGGCGACGCCACGGATCTGGGGTGGAAGCTCGCGGCGACGCTCCGTGGTTGGGGCGGGCCGGGGCTCTTGAAATCCTACGAGGTCGAGCGCCGCCAGATCGGCGACCGCAATGTCGGCGCGTCGCGCTATGCGACCATCGGCCGGCGCAAATGGCGCGGCATGTGGCGGCCGGATATCCGCGAGAAAACGCCTGCCGGCGCCGAGACGCGCAAGAAGCTCAGCGCCGTGGCCGATGTCGAGCAGCGCAAGAGCAATGAGATGATCGGCGCCGAGCTCGGCTACCGCTATGTCGATTCACCGATCATCTGCAATATTCCGGGCGGGCCGGAACATCTGTTCCGCGAATATCAGCCGACCACCTGGCCGGGCGCGCGCCTGCCGCATGTCTGGCTCGACGACGGCACGCCGCTGCAGGACAAGATTGCCGAGGGCTATACGATCCTCAAACTCGCCGGCAGCAATGCCGATGCGAGCGGGCTTGAACGCGCCATCGCGGCGCGCGGCGCGCCGGTCAAGGTGCTCGACGTGCCGGACCGGACCGCGCGCGAGGTCTATGGCTACGATCTCGTGTTGGTCCGCCCCGACATGCACGTGGTCTGGCGCGGCAATGCGGCGCCGGAGGATACGGCTAAAGTTGCAGCGATTGCGACCGGGCACGCGGTGGCCGCGAGCTAAGTTCCGGTGTGTGTCGGCCAGTGCCGCTCACGGAACCAGGCGCGGTAATCCGCCATTTTCGCGCGCTGCGCCGCCGGCGCGTGCCGCTTGCAGGTCGACGCCTCGTCGCTGCCGTCGCGCGCGCCCCAGCGCAGCTCGACGCAGTCGTTCGGGTTATACGCCATCTCGAAATCGCCTGAGCGGTCGACCACGTCTTTGAGCGTCAGCGTCCACGGCGAGCCGTCGCTGCGGGTATAGGTCACTTTACGCGACGCAAGTTCCGACGCGAGAGCGCCTTGCAATTGCGTTTTCACTTCGGCCACGCTCTCGCCCTGCGGCATCGTGTAGCGCTCGGACAGCCGCGCGACGTGATCGGGGAAGCCGCGCACGACATCGATCGCGATTAACAGACGAAAATCGCGCGCCGGCGTGGAGAAATCCTCCCAGGGGCCGTTGGTCTCGAAGATCGATGGGCCGTTGGGCATATCGGCGTCGCCGCGGCCGCTGCTCTGGAATTTTCGCCCGTTTTCGACCGCGGTGACGCGCGTGTTCACTTGCTCTTCGAGCGAGGTGATCGCGTCCGTCATCGCCCGCGACGGATCGAGCGGCTCGGGCGACATCACTTCATCCATGCGATCGTAAAAATCCTCGACGCTGAGCCGCGACTGATCGAGGGCAAAATCGCCGTATTGCGGATTTTTCGCAATCTCGGCATTGGTCAGCCGCCGCAAGCTGCCATTCGCCTCGCGCACGATCGGTCGGAACCGCTTGAAGCCCGGGCTGCCGAGGGCGGGCTCGTGCGCGAACAGGAAATTGCCGCGCCAAAAACGCTTGCGCGTCACCGTCCCGTCGGGCTCGGCGTCGACGGCGAGGAAGACGCCCGGCGTGCCGTTCACCTCCGGCAGGCGCTGCACTAGCATCAGCACGTGGCCGTAGGGATCGGCATAGACGGTCCCCGGCCGCAACGTGTGCTGCGTCAGCGGCACGGTGTAAAAATCGGTATTGTCGTCGGTCGCCGCGACGCGCACCGAACCAGTATGGACGACATCGCCGACGTCCCGCAAATATCGGGCGAACGATGGGGCAAGCCCGAGCCGCTTCGGCGAGGCTGCGGCAGCCGGCGCCGGCGCAGGAGGCGCGCTCGGCTGCGCAAACATCTTCTGCAAAAGGTTGGGATTTGGCGTGTCGGCGGGCGCCGGCGCTATGGACGCGGCAGTCTGCTCGGGCGGCGGCGCCGGACGCGTGATCTCGGGATGCAGAATGTCGAACCATTGGTAGCATTTCGGCGGCGCGCCGCCGGTACCGCGCGAGCAATTCGAATAGCCGAACAGCAGCCCCATCTTGAAGGCGAAATAGGCGCGCAAAAAGTAGACGAAGTCGGCGCAGTCGGGGCGAAGCGACACCGCCACATTGTCTTCGCCGAGACCCAGATAGTTGAACAGGAGATTGCGCGAGCGGTCGCGCAACACTTCGTGCCAGGCCTTCCAGGACAGATCCTGGTCGGGCGGCGCGTCGAACAGTTTTGCGACCCATGCCGAATACAGGTTTTCCGTCGCGCGGTTCCAGGAATTGCGCAACTGCCACACGCTGCCTTCCGGCGTCGGCGGTCCCGGCGGCTTTTGCGCGCTTACGGTGAAGTCGCGCGTGATCGTGCCGCACCCGAGCGAAAGTGTCCCGTGCCATGTCCCCGCGCCCGGCGTCGCCACTTCGGCAAACCAGAAATAGGGCGGGCCGCCCTTCCTCTCGGACGATTTGGCGGCGACCGCGCCATTGGGCGCGATCAGCATGAGTTCGCCGTCCAGCGCCTTCTCGGTCACGAACATGACGCGCAACGGCATGCCGGTCCACGGCGCAATGGGGGAGGGCAGGACCGCGAGCCCGGCCGCGTCCTCACAGCTAGATGATGAGCCTTGCGGCGAGCTTTGGGCGCGCGCGTCCACGGCCGGAAATAGAGCGGCAAAGAACCCGCCTGTGATCAGCAACAATGCTGTCGTGGTTGCGGCAAACCGGCGTGCGCGAAACAAAAAGTGCTTCCTTAGAGTTTCTTGACTTGGACCCCTCAAGGGACCGGACCATACCACATTGGCAGGAAAGAGGCGGGTTGTGCAGTGCGGCAGAATCGGCCGCTGGGTCCTAACTCCTGGCCCTTAATTCACCCCAGCGGAATCACCGGCAGCAGCAGATGCGAGGGCCGCTTCGCGTCGTGATAGATTTTGTGCAGCGTGGTTTTGCTGCTGACGATGTGATTTGGCACATATTCGACATTGGTGGCGCCGCCGACGCCCGACGGCATGTCGGCTGAGGCGATTTCGACGCAGATGCGGTGGCCGCGGCGGAACAGATTGGCGGTTGCCAGAATATCGATGGCGTATTCGGTGATTTCGCCGGGCGTGACTTTCTGCTGCGCCGCCCGCGTCAGCGGATGCCAGGGCCGCCACGGTTTCGAGCGTTTGGGATCGAGCGCGCGATGCGAGGCCTTGAGCCAGCCGCGGGTGAGTTCGCGTTCCTTGAGTTCCGCGGGTAGCTCGCGTTCGCCATCGCGTGCGGTGCGCACCGAGCCGTCCGGGCCGACATCCTTGAGGATGACGAACCAGTTGGTGTCGTCCTGATCGATCGCGGCGAACAGGTTGAGCACCGCCGGCCCGGCGATGAGAACATCCTCCGGCAAGGGGTCAGTGAGATAGCGCAGGCGCTGCACCGCATTGGTCTGCGTCGGCGGCATCTGCACGAAAGCGTCCGGTGGCAATTCGTCGTCGGCGCTCGACGGCACGAACGGCGCCGCCTGCAATCGTTCCCAGCTGTTAAGATAAAACTTGGTCCATTGCGTTTCCGGCAGCGGCCAATCGGTGCCCGAGCGCCAAACGTTCTCACCCATGACCCAATAGCGCACCGCGGCCTCGTTCATGATCCCGGTGTCGATATTTTTGAGCCAATGGTCGTGCCAGCGCAGGATCTCGCCGTGCAAGGCGTGGAACGGCCGTTCGTGATGCGCGGGTCCGCCGAACATCAGCTTCTTCGGTGCTGTGATCTTCTCGAAATAATTCTGCGCGCCGTTGAGATGCGTCTTGTAAGTATAGGCGTACCAGCCCGAGCCGGTATAAGTGGGAACCTTGATATTCTTGAAGCTTGCCTCGGCCTCCTGCACGGCTGTTTCGCTGTCATAGGGCTCGATGAGGACCGCGAAATAGGGCGGCATGTGCTGCCCTTTCTGCGCCACCACGTTGTAGATGTGCGGATACATTCTGTAGTCGGGATTTTTCATCGCCTCCTGCCACAGCGCTTCTTTGCCCGGCGACAGCAGTCCCGGCTTGCCTTTGGCGCCATGCATCGCGGCGAGATGCATGAGCAGATAACGAAACAGATGGATGACGCCGCCGGGATATTCCTCGCGGAAACTGCCGAGTGTGCCGTACGCTCCGCGCGGATCGAGCGGGAAGATCGCCTTGAGATGCGGCGGATTTTGCCGCGCCACATAAAGCTGCTCGGCGCCGAAGCCGGAAATCCCGACCATGCCGACATTGCCGTCGCACCACGGCTGTTGCGCGATCCATTCGATCAGATCGTAGCTGTCCCATTGCCGCGATCCGCCAGAGTCGGATTTGCCGATGCCGCGCGGCGAGCCGATGACGTGAACATAGCCGCGCGACACGAAGAATTTGGTGTCGCCGGCTTCCAGCGGGCCCGCCCACAACGACGACCAGGCCGGCTGCGGCGGCAGCGCTTGCGCGACGTCGGGCCCCTGCAGATCCTTGTTGTAGATCGCGAACGCCAAGAGCGCCGGAAATTTCTCCTTGCCGTCGGGCCGGTAGATATCGACCGACAGATTGACGCCGTCACGCATCGGCACCGCGACGTCCTTCTCCACGATCATGCCGGCATATTGCGGCGCGCGATCGTAATGGACGGGCAGGCGGTCGCCTGAAGCCGCGAGCTTGTCCAACGGGCGCGTTGTGTTCATTGGGTTCCTCGGATTTCCTCGATTTCAAAAGACAATGGGCAAGTGCGAGCGGTCAAAGCACGTGCGGTCAAAGCACGAGCGCCACACCGGCGGCCGCACTGATAAGGACGACCAGCAAAGGCGGCGCGTGCCAGGCGGTGAGCAGAACGAAGCCTGTGAGCGCGATGCCGAAGTCGCGCGGCGTTGTCACCGAATTGGTCCAGACCGGATTGTAGAGCGCGGCGCCGAGGAGGCCGACGACCGCAGCATTGACGCCGCGCATGATAGCCTGCGCGCCTGAGCGCCGGCGAAACGTATTCCAGAACGGCAATGTTCCGAGCAGGATCAAAATGCCGGGAAGAAAAATGCCGAGGAGCCCGAGCATGGCGCCGAGAACGCCATGCGGGGACGGACTGACGATGACGCCGAGATAAGCCGCAAAGGTGAACAGCGGCCCCGGCACCGCTTGCGCCGCGCCGTAACCGGCGAGAAACGCGCTGTCGCTGACCCAGCCCGGCGTGACGAAAGCGTCGCGCAACAGCGGCAGCACGACATGGCCGCCGCCGAACACCAGTGCGCCCGAGCGGTAAAACGCTTCAAACAGCGCAACGCCTTGCGACTCCGTCATGGTCCGCAACAGCGGCAGTCCAAAGAGCAGAACGAAAAAGACCGCAAGCGCCGTAAGCGCCGCGGCGCGTGAGACCGGTATCGGCATGTGGCGCACAGCGACTGGTTCTGTGCCGCGGCAAAGCCAAAGGCCGGCGATGCCGCCGAGCACGATGGCGCCGATCTGCGCGATGGAAGACGAACTGAACAAAATAATCAGCGCAGCCGCGACTGCGATCGATGCCCGCTCGCGATCCGGGCTCAAGGTCCGCGCCATGCCCCAGACCGCTTGCGCCACGATCGCAACGGCGACGAGCTTGAGGCCGTGAAGCAATCCCGTTCCCAAAGGTCCGCTCAGCGCGCTGGCGCCGTAAGCAAACAGCACGAGCGCGATCGCCGAAGGCAGCGTAAAGCCGGTCCAAGCCGCGAGCGCGCCGCCATAGCCGGCCCGCAAGAGGCCGACGGCGAACCCGGTTTGGCTTGAAGCAGGCCCGGGCAGGAATTGGCACAGCGCCACGATGTCAGCATAGGCCTTTTCGTCGAGCCATTTGCGGCGCGCGACGAACTCCTCGCGGAAATAGCCGAGATGGGCGATCGGGCCGCCGAAGCTCGTGAGCCCGAGCCGCAGGAACGCCAAAAAAACTTCGGCGGCGGTGCCGGCGTGCCGGGTCTCCCGCACAGCGGCATCGGCTGCCGAACCAGAGCTCTGATCCACCTCATTCGGCATGCCGTTCTCGTTCTCCGCGCGGCCGGAGCCTAGGGTTTCATCCCGTTGCGAACAAACGTTCGTCGAGATGCGTGTTTTATGGAGCAATATCCCAATTCCAAGATCAATTTTGATAGAATATTCTTCTGTTTGTGGCCGTAAAAGCCATCATATATAGAATAACATTCTTTCACGGCGGGCGCGATCGCCCGGCTCGTTCCGCAATGAGGCTGCAATGACGTCGCCCCTCGAACAGAAGAAAATCAAGGTCACCGGTCCCGTTGTGGTCACCGCCAATCGCGTCGGCGACGGCGCGGTGATTTATCGGCACACCGAAGGCTGGACCACCGAGCTTGGCGGCGCCGTGATCGCTATCGATGGCGCGAGCGCGCAGCGGCTGATGGCCGGCGCGGTCGCTGACGATCTCGGCGCGGTCGGCGCCTATGTGGCGCCGGTAAAGCTTCTGCCCGGCGGCCATGTGCGTCCCGGGAACCTGCGCGAATTGATCCGCCTCGGCGGACCGACCATCGAGTTGCCCACGGCGGCGGCAAAAGTCCTCGAAAAAAATCCCGCGTGAGCCTAGAAGCTCCTGCGCGCCAATCCGGCGATGAGAAACGCCTAGCAGGGCTGCCATGTACGTCTATGACGCATTCGATCGCACGCTAGTTACCGAGCGCGTCGCCGAATTCCGCGACCAGGTAGCGCGGCGTCTGTCCGGCGAACTGACCGAAGAAGAATTCAAGCCGCTGCGGCTGATGAACGGCGTCTATCTGCAGCTTCACGCTTACATGCTGCGCACCGCCATTCCCTACGGCACACTGTCGTCGGAGCAGATGCGGATGCTGGCCCTTGTGGCGCGCAAATACGACCGTGGTTACGGCCATTTCACCACGCGGCAAAATATCCAGTACCACTGGATCAAGCTCGCCGAACTGCCCGACGCCATGGCGGATCTCGCCAGCGTCGGCATGCACGGCATGCAAACCAGCGGCAATTGCGTGCGCAACATCACGACCGATCAATGGGCCGGTGTCGCACCCGACGAGATCGAGGACCCGCGGTTGTGGGCCGAGCTGATCCGCCAGCACGTGACGCTGCATCCGGAATTCTCGTTCATGCCGCGCAAGTTCAAGATCGCGGTGGGCACGTCGGCGCATGATCGCGCCGCGCTCCGCATCCACGACCTGGCGCTGCAAATGCATCGCAATGAAGCGGGCGAAACCGGATTCGAGATCATGGTCGGCGGCGGGCTTGGCCGCACGCCGTTCCTGGCGCAGACCATCAAGCCGTTTTTGGGGAAGCGCGACGTGCTGAGTTATGTCGAAGCGGTGCTGCGCACCTACAATCAGTTCGGCCGCCGCGACAATATCTACAAGGCCCGCGTCAAGATCCTGGTGCATGACCTCGGCCCCGAGGCCTTCGCCAAGGAAGTTGACGCGGAGTGGGAGAACATCAAGGAAGGCTCATTGGCGCTCGACGATGCTATCGTCGGCGAGATCTCAAGCCGTTTCAGCTATCCGAGCTACGAGACGCTCACCGACAACTCGCGGGAATTCGCCGCCGCGCGCAAAGTCGACCGCCGTTTCGACACCTGGATCGGCAATTCCGTCGCCAATCACAAGACTCCCGGTTACGCCATCGTGACCCTGTCGCTCAAGCCCGAAGGCGGCACGCCGGGTGACGCTACTGCCGAGCAGATGGACGCCATCGCCGACCTCGCCGACCGCTATTCATTCGGCGAAATCCGTGTCGGCCATGAGCAGAATCTGGTGCTGCCGCATGTCGCGCAGCGCGACCTGCAGGCTGTGTGGCGCGCGCTCGACGGCATCGGCGTCGCCGTGCCCAACGTCAATCTCGTCTCCGACATTATTTCGTGCCCGGGCCTCGACTATTGCAGCCTCGCCAATGCGCGCTCGATCCCGATCGCGCAGGAAATCACCCGGCGCTTCCACAATCTCGATCTGCAACGCGATCTCGGCCGGCTGCACATCAATATTTCCGGCTGCATCAATGCCTGCGGCCACCATCATGTCGGCCATATCGGCATTCTCGGCGTCGAGAAGAACGGCGAGGAATTCTATCAGATCACCCTCGGCGGCAAGGCCGACGAGAATGCGGTGCTCGGCACGCTGATCGGGCCGGCGGTGCCCTATGCGCAAGTCGCCGATGTGGTCGAAGACATCGCCGCCGCCTATCTCGAATTGCGGCAGCGGCCGGACGAATTGTTCATCGACACGGTGAAGCGCACCGGCGTCGAGCCATTTCGGGAGCGCGTCTATGCCGCTCGTTGAAAACGGCAAGATCGTCGAGGACCGCTATGTGCGCGTCGACAACGAGACGCCGATCCCCGAGCGCGTCCCGGTCATCGTACCGGCGAAGCGCTTTCTGGCCGAGGCCGACACGCTGATCGCGCGTGACGGCTCGCTCGGAGTGTTGTGGCCGAACGATCGTCGCGTCGCCGAGCTCAAGCCGTGGCTCGGCCATCTGGCGCTGATCGCGCTCGAATTCCCGAAATTCCGCGACGGCCGCGCCTATAGCCAGGCCCGGCTGTTGCGCGAGCAATACGGCTTCCGCGGCACGCTGCGCGCCACTGGCGACGTGCTGCGCGACCAGTTTCAGTTCCTGGTGCGCGCCGGATTCGATTCCTTCGCGGTGAAGAAGCCGGCCGATGCGGCGGCCTTCGCCAAGAGCGTGTCACGCTATAGCGTCGTCTATCAGCCGGGCGCCGACGGCAGCCTGCCGGCGCTGCGGCGGCGGCTGCAACGTGCGGCAACGCCAAAGCCCGGCGAAACGGCCTGACGTGCTCATCGGAGCAAGTGCCAAGGCGCGCCGGATGCCGGCTCACTGTCGACGCGGTACCGGTTCACGCGGCACTGCCGACGCGGCCTGGAGGATGTAATTCAGAGCCTGCGCCTGCAACGATGGAGCGGTGTCGATGCTGAGATGATCGATGCCCGGATCGCCGCTGAGATCCACATTTGAAACGGCGCCGCGAGACCCGGCCTCTGGCGCGATCATGAAATGCTTGGTGTAATTGATCGCGGTGGCGACGTTTGCCGGAATTTGGTGCGGCTCGGTGCCGTCGAACAGGACCAAAAGCGCGACCGGAATATTGTACCGCGCCAGCGCGTCGGCGACCTCGACGATAGCATCGGCGCCGAGCGAATGACCGATCAGCACAATGGGGCCGTGGTCGCCGGCATTGTAAGCCGTCACGATCCGGCTGGCGGCGAAGTCGGCATCGGCATGGTTCATGACCGCCGCTGAAATTCCATCGGCTTGGAGCTTCCTGGCGAGGTCGTCCATGCCGAGCGAGAAGACGTTCAGAAAGCCGCGCAGCAAATACACTTGAGCTGGACCCAGCGCTTGAGGAGTTTTGCGCGCCGCCGGAGGCTGCGTCCGAACCGCATTATTTTGCGCATAGCGCTGCGCGTTTTGATTGACGGCGCGTCGATTTATGGCGCTTTGATTTGTGGCATTGGCGTCGGAGGGAACCAATTGAAGCGCATTTGCCGCGACGGCAGTCAACGGCGCAAGCAAAAACCACGCCCCGGCAACGGCAGTTGTAATTCTCAGCATTCCAGACTCCAATAGCGGCGGCGCAGAACGAGAGCCGCCCTCTGTCAGAAGGCGCGACGCCACAGCCCTATGCGTGTCGGCGGCATAATACTCCCGTGACAATAATCAAGGTAGCGGACATTGGGCGACGCATGCCGTTAGGCATTCGCCCGCTCGTTTACGAGTCCACGCCCTGGTACATTCCTAGAGCAAGCTGCTATTCTTGCGCCGTAAATCGCAATCGAGGATGTCATGACTCCTGTCGTCGCAGTGATCGCGCCCGGCGCCATGGGCGCGGCAGTCGGTAAGAGGCTTGTCGACAGCGGTCTCAGAGTTCTTACTTCGCTTAAAGGCCGCAGCGCGGACACTCAAGCCCGCGCCAAATCGGCCGGCATGGCCGGCGCCAGCGACGAGGAGATCGCGGCGTGCGACTTTATTCTGTCGATCCTGCCGCCCGGCGATGCGCTCGCGCTGGCGCAGCATTTCGCGCCGGCGCTGACCGCGAGCAACGCCAAGCCGGTCTATGTCGATTGCAACGCCATCAATCCGAAAACCGTGGAGCGGGTGGCGGCGGCCATCGCACCGACCGGTAGTCCGTTCTGCGATTCAGGCATCATCGGCCAGCCGCCGAAGCCGGGCGATGCCGGTCCGCGCTTCTATGCGTCGGGCGCCGCGGCTCAGCGTTTCGCGACGCTTCGCGATTACGGCCTCGATGTCCGCGTGCTCGACGGTGCGATGAGCGCGGCCTCGGCGCTCAAAATGACCTATGCGGGCATCACCAAGGGCACGCAGGCGATCGGCGCTGCGATGATGCTAGCGGCAACGCGCGCCGGTAATGCCGACGACCTGTTCGCCGAGCTGCAATCGAGCCAAAAAGAAATGTTCGCCTGGTTCAAGCGCCAGATATCGATGATGCCGCCGAAGGCCTACCGCTGGGTCGCCGAAATGCACGAGATCGCCGGCTTCGTCGGCGAGGACCCGACCGCGCACGAACTCTACGAAGGCGCCGCGCATTTCTACGAGCGTATCGCGGAGGATTTTGAGGGAGATAGGAAGGACACAGCCGCGCTGCAGGCGTTTTTGGGGAAGAGCCCGTCCTAATTTCCGTCACCCTGAGGTGCGAGCGGAGCGAGCCTCGAAGGGCGAGGGCCGAAGCGCCTCGGCCGGCATCCTTCGAGGGCCGCTGCGCGGCCACCTCAGGATGACGGTGAACGGCAATGACGGCTACTTATTCAGCCACCGCCGCGCGAAGCCTAAAATTCCCTGCGGCAGGAAGATGATCATCGCGATGAAGATCAGGCCGAGCGGGATCAGATAGGGGAATTGATCGCCGAGCATGCGCGACAACAGATCGCGCGTGAGCTGGAAGAAGCCGGCGCCGACGATCGGCCCGACCAGGGTGCCGATGCCGCCCATGACGTTGTAGATCACGGTGTCGCCGGACGTTAAGAAGTAGACGAAGTCGGGCGCGGCGAATTGGTTCTGCACGGCGTAGAGCACGCCGGCGAGGCCGGCGAACAGGCCGGACAACATCACCGCGACCATCTTGTAGCGCTCGACCGCGTAGCCGATGGCGCGGGTGCGCGACTCGTTCTCGCGGATCGATTGCAGCACCATGCCGAACGGCGATTGCGTGACGCGGCGCAGGATCAGATAGGATGCCGTCACCACCCCGAGCACGAACCAGTGCATGGTCGTCGAAGTGAAACGCGCGTCATAAAGGAACGGGATCCACAGATGCGGGCGGGTGAAGATCAGCCCGTTCTCGCCGCCGGTCACCGGCGTCCAGGTAAAGATGATGACATAGAAAATCTGGCTGAAGATCAGCGTGGTGATGGCGAAATAGATGTCGCGGAGCCGGGTGGAGAAGAACGCCACGAACAAGGCGGCGCCGGCCGCGCCGGACAGCCCGAAGAATATGGCGAGCCACAGATTCGGCGGGCCGAAGGCGATGAGCGCGCCCGCCGCGCCATACATGCCGAGCCCGAAAAAGGCGGAATGACCGAACGAGATCATGCCGGTATAGCCGATCAACAGATCGGACGACATCGCGAGCAGACCCCAGATCAGGATTTCGGTGAGCAGGCGGCGCCAGAATTCCGGCAGCACGAGCGGTGCCGCGATCAGGACCGCCATGATCACGCCAAAGCCGATCCAGAACACGGTGGTATGGCTCAGCTTCAACTTGCGAAGCGGCCTCACTTTATCGAGTGGCACACTTGTCATTTGGGTGTCGGTACAAACAAACCGGTGGGACGGAACAACAGCGTGAGGATCAGCGCGACAAAGGACACGATCACGGCTTGTGACGGGTCGACCCAGATCGCGGCGTAGGATTCGAGGAGGCTGATGAAAATCGCGGCCGCGATCGAACCGCCGAGATTGCCCATGCCGCCGACCACTACCACGATGAAAGCTTTCAGCACCCAGTCGAGACCCATCGTGTGATTGACGCCGACCAAGGGTGCAAACAGCACGCCGCTCGCCGCCGCCATGGCGGCGCCGATGGCGAAAACGCCGGTATAAACGAGCGGGACCGGGATCCCCATCGCCTGCGCCATGACGCGATCCTGCGCCGTGGCGCGGATCCAGATGCCGAATTTGCTGTATTTCAGAAACAGCCAGAAGCCGCCGATGATCACGGCTGAGAGCCCGGCGATCACGATGCGGTACCAGGGATATTGCAGATAGAACAGCGTGAATTGGCTGGTGATCGGTTCTGGAATCCGCCGCGCCGTCGGCCCGAATTGCCATAACGCGAAATTCTGTAGGACCAGCGAAACCCCGAATGTGGCTAGGATCGTGTTCAGCGGGTCGCGCCCGATCAAGGGCCGCAGCGTCGCGATCTGCACCAGTGCGCCGAGGACGGCGACGATCATGGCCGCGGCGATCAGCGCCAGCCAGAAACTGCCGGTGGCGGTCACGACAACGACGCCGATATAGGCGCCGAACATGAACAATTCGCCGTGGGCGAAATTCACCACGTCCATGATGCCGAAGATCAGCGTCAGGCCGGAAGCGACCAAAGCCAGGATCATGCCGGCGACGATGCCGTTGATCGTCTGGATGATCAGGAGGTCGAGCGGAACGGCATGGAAGAAATGGCCGACGGCGTCCATCGCTTACACCCCCATATATTGTTTGACGATGGGGTGGTTGGCGTCGATTTCGCTCGACGCGCAGTGATGGCGCACGCAACCCTTTTCCATAATGTAGACGCGTTGGCTCGCCGCGAGCGTCAGCGGCACATTCTGTTCGACCAAAAGAATGGCGACGCCTTCGCTGTGTAGCGTATCGATGATGGTGTGGATTTGCGACACCATGCGCGGCATCAGCCCTTCGGTGGGCTCGTCGAGCAGGATGATTTTCGGCTCGAGCATCATGGCGCGCGCGATGGCGAGCATCTGCTGCTCGCCGCCCGACAGCGTGCCGCCGGCCTGGCCGCGCCGCTCCGCCAGCACCGGAAAGAACGTGAACACTTTATCGAGGAGGGCCTGGCGTTTTTCGTTGGTGACGCCGTGGCGGTCGAACCCGGTGCGCAGGTTTTCCATCACCGTGAGCAGTCGGAAGATGCGGCGGTCTTCCGGCACATAGGCGATACCGAGCCGCGCCAGTTTATGCGGCGGCAAACCGGTGACGGCATTGCCGTCGAGCATCACCGTGCCGTGGCTCGGCCGCACCAGGCCCATGATGGTTTTCAGCGTCGTGCTCTTGCCGACGCCGTTCCTGCCAAGGAGGCCGACGACTTCGCCACGTCCGACCTGGAGCGACACCCCGTGCAAGATGTGGCTCTTGCCATAGTAAGTGTGCACGTCCTCGACTCGGACCAGCGGCTCGACGCTGTCGGCGATGACGGGAGCAGACCATTCAGGCGTGATACTCGCGACCTGGGCGCTCATGTCTTGAGATAGACCTCCAGCACCTTCGGGTTCTGTTGAATTTCCTCCGGGGTGCCCTCTGCAAGAATCGCGCCGTAGTTCAGGACCGTAATGCGGTCGGCGAGTTCCATCACCACCTGCATGTCGTGCTCGACGATCAGGATGGTGAGATTCTTGTCCGGATCCTTGGCGATGCGTCGAACCAGTTCCTTGGTCTCGTCGGTCTCGCCCTGGCTCATGCCGGCGGTCGGTTCGTCGAGACAGAGCAGCTTCGGCTCGGTCGCAAGCGCGATGCCGATTTCGAGATTGCGCTGTTCGCCGTGCGACAGATTGCTGGCCAATTCTTCGGCCTTGCCCAGCAGGCCGACCGAAAACAGCGCCGCATCCGCCTTCTCTTTGATGTCGGCGAGCGCGCTGTGATGCGAAATCATGTTCCAGGCGTGGCGGCGCGATTGGGCGGCGATGCGCACATTTTCCAGCGCGGTGGCGTTCGGCATGATGTTGGTGATCTGATACGAGCGCGCGATGCCCTTTTGCGAGATGGCGTTCGAGGGCAGGCCGGTGATCTCCTCGCCGTCGAAGATGATGCGGCCGGAGGTCGAGCGCAGCACGCCGGTCAGGCAGTTGAAAAACGTGCTCTTGCCGGCGCCGTTCGGCCCGATGATGGCATGCACGGCGTTGCGCCCGAGCTCGAAATTGATTTGCGACAGCGCCGTCAGCCCGCCGAAACGGACGGTCAACAGTTCGGTCTTGAGCATTGGCACCGACGCCGCTCCCCGGCTGTTCGCCGGGGAGCTGAGTTCGGCCGACATTTGTGCGCTCACGTAACGTCTTTTCGGACGGTCGCGTTACGCCGACTGGAATTTGCAGGCCGGCGGAACGAAGGTCTTGTCCTTGTCCACCACCTGCTGCAGGTGATAGGTCCCGCCGCCGATCGTGAAGATAAATTCGCGCAGGAACGCCTGATGGTCGTCCTTGCGCAGCGTCTTGTCGCCTTGCGGGAAGTCGTCGCTTTCCTTCACCTCGAGGCCTTCGAGCGCCTCGATCAGCTTCATGGTGTCGTCGCGGCTGTCGAACTTGCACTTCTCCATGGCGATCTTCATGGCGTTCAAGGCTTCGTAGTTCGACTGCACGTATTTGTCGGGCAGCGG
>DASQRX010000146.1:0-19154 GCA_035642635.1 Xanthobacteraceae bacterium | reverse complement strand
GCGTCGCGTTACCTTTCACTCATCACCACGGTCGTTGCTAGTTTCGCGATTACGACCACTTGGGCGGCAGTGCTCGGATACGGGATATTTCGGCTTGGCGCGTGGGCGCTCGCCTACTGACCGAGCGCCAGCGCGAGTGATCTTTCAGTTCCTGTCCTTTCCAAGCGACGCTCGGGTTCCGAGGACTTGCTCATATCGCGGCAGCCAATCATCAGTAGATCGCACGGCGCTGCCGCCCAAATTGAATGCCGCTGCACCTGTGGGGGCGGCAGCGCCGCCGCTGGGAAAGCTTTTGGCGAATCCAGACACGAGATCATGAACGGCGACTGCCGGAGTGGAGTCCAGCCGCTACGGATTGGGGCCACATACCAGCGAGCACCGCCGGGCCAGCCTTTAGGCTCCGTTTTACAATCGCCCGGTCTTTTCCGGTTCTGTTCACGGCAATTCGGGGAATCCTTGGAAAACGCATCTGATTGAGTTCAAAAGAAAAAGTTTCCTTGCTTGAAAATGTCGCAATCGGGCAACATTGTTGTATAAAAGCATCACTCAAGGCGAGGGGATGGTTTCCGTTCGCCTGCAATTTCCGTTGCAATTCAATCGGCTGTGCGTTTCCGGGAAGTCTTTATGGCAACTGTCGAACAGGTCGCCCCGCTCGAAGCGGTGACCACAGCGCCGGTGCCGCTCGCCTCGCGGCTCCTGGGCGCGTTTGCGGTTGGTATCGCCCTTTTGTCCGCCACGGCCACCTTCCTGGTGCTGTCCGGCCTGACGCCGATCGCGCCGGTCCACGAGGTTGTCGTCAAGCTCCTGCTCGGCAATGCCGTAACCGGGCTCTTGCTGCTCTCGATCATCGGACGCGAAGTCTGGGTCGTCATCCAGGCGCGCCGGCGTGGGCGCGCCGGCTCACGGCTTCATATTCAAATCGTCAGCCTGTTCGCGGTGATCGCCGCGGTGCCGACCATTCTGGTCGCCGTGGTTGCGTCGACGACGCTCGATCGCGGGCTCGACCGTTTCTTCTCGACGCGCACGCGCGCCATGATCGAGCAATCGCTGATCGTGGCCAACGCCTATGTGAACGAACACGCCGAGGCGATCCGCGGCGAGGTCTTGGCGATGGCCTTCGATCTCGGCCGCGCCAAACCAGTCTTCGACCAGGATCGCGAGCAGTTCCGCAAATTCCTCACCGCCCAGGCCACCGGCCGCAATCTCGCCGCCGCCATCATCATCAATCCCGACGGCTCGACGGTCGAGCGCGCCGACGTCAAGATGGATCAGAAAATCGTGCTGCCGTCGGCACAGCTCCTGGGCGAGATCACCGAAACCGATCCGCAGGTCGCGCTCATTCCCGAGGGCGATCACGTCGCCGCGGTCGTCAAGCTGCGCGGCTACGACGACATGTATCTCTTTGTCGCTCGTCTGCTTGACCCGCGCGTGGTACAGCAATTGCGCGCCACGCAGGAGAGTGTCGGCGAATACGCCAATCTCGAAGCGCGCCGGCTGGGTATTCAGGTCGCGTTTGCGTTGATGTTTGCCGTCATCGCGCTGATCGTTCTGTTGTCTTCGGCATGGATTGGGCTGGATTTCGCCAACCGGCTGGTTGCGCCGATCCGCCGCTTGATCGGCGCCGCCAACGTGGTCTCAACCGGCAACCTGCATATCCAGGTGCCGGTACTCCGCTCGGAAGGCGATCTCGCAAGACTTGGCGAGACATTCAACAAGATGACGCAGGAATTGCTCACGCAGCACGAGGACATCGTGCGCGCCCGCGATCTCATCGACAGCCGGCGCCGATTTACCGAAGCTGTGCTCGCGGGCGCCAGCGCCGGCGTCATCGGCGTCAATGGGGACGGGCGGATCTCCATCCTCAACCGCTCGGCGGAGCGGCTGGTCGGGCGCATCGAGAACGAGGTTCTCGGCTTGCCGCTCGCCGAGGTCGCACCGGAACTCGCCGAGATTTTTCAGATCGCGCGCAACGGCAATCAGCGCTTGGTCCAGCGCCAAGTCGCGGTCTCGCGTGCCGGCCAGGAACGAAATTATTCGGTGCGCGTCACCAGCGAGCAGGCAGCCGAAGCCGAGCACGGCTACGTCATTACCATCGACGATATCACCGAGCTCGTTCTCGCGCAGCGGACTTCGGCTTGGGCCGATATTGCGCGCCGCATCGCGCATGAAATCAAAAACCCGCTCACGCCCATTCAACTGTCGGCCGAGCGCCTGCGCCGCAAATACGGCAAGTCGATTACCGAAGACCCGGCCGTGTTCGCGCAATGCACCGAGACGATCGTGCGCCAAGTCGACGATATCAAACGCATGGTCGACGAATTCTCGCGCTTCGCGCGGATGCCGAAAGCGGTGGTTGCCGATGAAGACGTCGCCGAAACGGTCCGCCAGGTCGTGTTCTTGCTGCGGGTGGCGCATCCGGACATCGATTTCGACGTTGAATTGCTCGCGAATGCCCTGCCGGCGCGCTTCGACCGGCGGCTGATTTCACAAGCTCTCACCAATATCGTCAAGAACGCGACCGAGGCGATCGCGGCGGTGCCGCAGGCCGAGCTTGGCCGTGGCCGCATTGTCGTTGCCGCGACACGCGACGGCAAAGACGTCGTGATCGATGTGATCGATAATGGCATCGGCCTACCGAAGGAAAATCGGGCCCGCCTGTTGGAACCCTATGTGACGACGCGGGAGAAGGGCACCGGGCTTGGTCTCGCCATCGTCAATCGCGTTCTGGAAGAGCATGGCGGACACCTCGAATTGCGCGATGCGTCAGACAAAACGCCGGGCGCACGCGGCGCGTGGATGCAATTGCGCTTCAGCGCGGAGCCGCTGAACGCAGCCGACGAGCCTGTCGAGCCCCGTGCGGCGGCGGAGTGACTATGAGATAGGCGACTGACCGACTGACTGAAACGATGTGCTGAGCACAATGATCGAATGAACGAAAGACCGAATAATCGGCAGGACTGCGACAGGGCGACGGTTTGAGCATGGCATCCGATATTCTGATTGTCGACGATGAAACGGATATCCGCGAACTGGTCGCGGGTATCCTGCAGGACGAAGGACACGGCACCCGCACCGCGCGCGACAGCGATGAAGCGCTGTCCGCCGTCGTTGCGCGCCGGCCCAATCTGGTTTTCCTCGATATCTGGCTGCAAGGCAGCCGGCTCGATGGGCTGCAATTGCTCGACGGCCTCAAGCAGGAACATCCCGAACTGCCGATCGTCATGATTTCCGGCCATGGCAATATCGAAACCGCGGTCTCCGCCATCAAGCGCGGCGCCTATGATTTCATCGAGAAACCGTTCAAGGCCGACCGTCTGCTCTTGGTCGCCGAACGGGCGCTGGAAAATTCGCGACTAAGACGCGAAGTGCGCGAGCTCAAGCAGTTCGCGCCGCTGTCCTCGATGCTGGTCGGCCACTCGCCCGCCGCCAATCAGTTGCGCCAGACCGTCGAAAAAGTAGCGCCGACCAATAGCCGCATCCTGATCGTCGGGCCGTCCGGCAGTGGCAAGGAGCTCGCTGCGCGCACCATTCACGGCCATTCGGCGCGCGCCAACGGACCGTTCGTGGTCATCAACGCCGCCGCCATCACGCCGGAATACATGGAAGTCGAACTGTTCGGCGTCGAAGGCGGCAACGGCACAACGAGCCGCAAAGTGGGCGCGCTCGAAGAGGCGCACGGCGGCACGCTGTTCATCGACGAGATCGCCGACATGCCGCGCGAGACGCAGAACAAGATTTTGCGCGTGCTGGTCGATCAGACCTTCCAGCGCGTCGGCGGCAGCACCAAGGTCACCGTTGACGTGCGTATCGTGTCCTCGACCAGCCGCAATATCGAAGCCGACATCGCCGCCGGCAAATTCCGCGAGGATCTCTACCACCGTCTGTCGGTGGTGCCGATCCGCGTGCCCGGGCTGTCGGAACGGCGCGAGGACATTCCCGAACTCGTCGAATATTTCATGGCGCAGATTTCGCAAACCACCGGTCTGCCGAAACGTAATGTCGGCGCCGATGCGCTCGCGGTGCTGCAATCGCACGACTGGCCGGGCAATGTCCGGCAGCTGCGCAACAACGTCGAGCGGCTGATGATCCTCGCCGGCGGCGAGCCCGATGCCGTGATCACGGCGTCGATGCTGCCGCAGGACGTCGGCTCGATGATCCCGAACATGCCGAACGGCAACGGCGGCGAGCATTTGATGAGTCTCGCCTTGCGCGAGGCGCGCGAAGTGTTCGAGCGCGAATATCTGTTGGCGCAGATCAACCGCTTCGGCGGCAACATCTCCCGCACCGCCGAGTTCGTCGGCATGGAACGCTCGGCGCTGCACCGCAAGCTCAAGGCGCTGGGGATAGACTGACCGACAATGTCCCGCAGCCCGCAATGTCCCGCATAGCTTACGTCAACGGCCGCTATCTGCCGCTCGCCGAGGCCATGGTCCATGTCGAGGATCGCGGCTATCAGTTCGGCGACGGCGTCTATGAAGTCTGCGAGGTGAGGGACGGCCGGCTGATCGACGAACGCCGCCATCTCGAACGGCTGCAGCGATCGCTCGGCGAATTGCGCATCCGCTTGCCGATGGCGCTGCGCGCGCTCGATATCGTCTTCCATGAAGTGGTTGCCCGAAACCGCATCAGCTACGGCATCGTCTATCTGCAAATCACCCGCGGCGTAGCGCGCCGCGATCATGCCTTCCCGACGGTGCCGGTCAAACCCAGCATCGTGGTGACGGCGCGCGCATTGAACAAGACGCGCAACGAGGCGCTCGCAGAAAGGGGCATCGCCGTCATCACCGCGCTGGACAACCGCTGGGGCCGCGTCGACATCAAGACGATCGGGCTGTTGCCCAACGTGTTGGCGCGGCAGGCCGCCATAGAGCGGGGCGCCCGCGACGCTTGGTTTGTCGACAGCGACGGCAAGGTGACGGAAGCCGCCTCCGCCAATGCCTGGATCGTCACCGCGGCCGGCACCGTCGTGATGCGGCCAGCCGATCATTCGATCCTGCGCGGCATCACCCGGACCGTTCTCCTCGACGTCATCAAGGCGCAGGGCCTGAAGCTCGAAGAACGCGCCTTTACGTTAAAAGAGGCCTACTCGGCACGCGAAGCCTTCATCACATCGGCAAGCCAAATCGTGCTTCCGGTCGTGCGCATCGACGACCGTCCGATCGGCAATGGCGAGCCGGGCCTGATTGCCACCGCGCTGCGGCGGGAATTTCATCGCTTCGCTGAGGCCGGCTGAGACTGCAACCGGTGTGATTTGGTTTTGGTGATGCTGATATAGACCCACGATGCCTTGAAGTGAGTTATTTGCGTCGCGCCAAGTCCCAAGACGCGGTCAAATCTTCTGAAGAATCAATTGGTATCCTCGTGCGACGAGGGTGTATTGGTTCACGAACGCCGTCAAAAACGCGTCGATCCCGAGCTTCGGTCGATGTTGTTCGTCTGGCGCCATCACCCACTCGTAATCGTCGAAAATAACGAATCCTTTGCTGTTGAGCAGCGGCCACGTGGTTGGGATTGCTATCGCCACTACGAGGCGCCGCTCGCATTCTCGGTTCCGGTCATTTCGGCGCCGACGATTGTGCGCCAATTTCCGCTGATCCATGGCGAGCATTGTTTCTACTACTTTTGCGATGAGCCGGGCAGCCTCGCCAACGCCGTAATGCGCGCACTGGATGATCGACAACGCCTGCGTAACATGGCCGAGGCGGCGCGAGAGTTAGTCATCGCGCGCCATTTATGGCCGCGCAGAATCCAAGGACTGCTGCGCATGACACTCAAACGCAAAGCGGCTCCAGGCGGTCTTATGTTGGATAAGACGTCCTGACCGGACAGCGACTGCTATCTCAGCCGACCGGAACTGGTTCATAAAACCATGAAGTTACTATGCTTTTTGGATTCTTAGGAAGTCGCCCTGGAAGGTCGATTGACGCGCAAGCCAACACGGCGGGGCCTGGCCGCCAACTTGGGCTTGCATCGGTTCCCGGCCCGATTTCTAATGGTCGGTCCTTCGGGTCCAACCGGCCCGAGTAGCAATGTGAGGCCGACAGCCGAGGACTGACGAAGGCAAAAGAAACGACCCGCGGCACCGGGGGTCCGCGGTACAAAAGAACGGAAAAAACGGCAATGGCAGCCGAACGCGCACAAAACTTACAAGACACCTTCCTCAATCACGTCCGCAAAGCCAAAATTCCGCTCACAATCTTTCTGGTGAACGGCGTAAAGCTTCAGGGCGTCGTCACATGGTTCGATAACTTCTGCGTGTTGTTACGTCGGGACGGGCATTCGCAACTCGTCTACAAGCACGCGATCTCGACCATCATGCCGGGTCATCCGGTTCAGCTTTTCGAAGGCGCCGAGGAAGCGCCGTCGGGGGAATAGAACTGTTTGGAGCCGCGACGTCGCGACACGCGCGCTGACCGGCTGAGTCCTAAAGACTCGGTGAGCGGTCGCTCGGCCACCGGCCGGGCGCTCGTCATCGAGCCGATGTTGCGGCGTGCCGAGGCTCGCGCCAAGGCCAACGCGAAGGCCCGCGCTAAAGAACGCACCAAGTCGGCTGATCGCACGTCGGCGGCGAAGCTCGACGAAGCGGTCGGTCTCGCCCACGCCATCGATCTCGACGTCGCGCATTCCGGCGTCGTGATGCTCAACGCGCTGCGGCCGGCGACCTATCTCGGCAAAGGCAAAGTCGAGGAGATCGCCGGCCTCGTCAAATCGTTCGAAATCGGCATCGTGGTGATGGATTGCGCGCTCACGCCTATACAGCAGCGCAATCTTGAGAAGGAATGGAACGCCAAGGTTCTCGACCGCACCAGCCTCATTCTGGAAATTTTCGGCCGGCGCGCGCGCACCCGCGAAGGCGCGCTGCAAGTCGAACATGCGCATCTGACCTACCAGAAAAGCCGGCTGGTGCGCACCTGGACCCATCTCGAGCGCCAGCGCGGCGGTTTCGGCTTCCTCGGCGGCCCTGGCGAAACCCAGCTTGAGGCCGACCGGCGCCTCATCGAGGAGCGTCTCGCCAAGATCGAGACCGAGCTCACCAAGGTCAAACGCACGCGTGAACTGCATCGCGAAAGCCGCCGCCGGGTGCCGTATCCGATCGTCGCCCTGGTCGGCTACACCAATGCCGGTAAATCGACGCTGTTCAATCGCATGACACGGGCCACCGTGCTGTCCGCCGACATGCTGTTTGCGACGCTCGACCCGACGCTGCGTGCCGTCGATCTGCCGCACGGCGCCCGCGTCATTCTTTCCGACACGGTGGGCTTCATCTCCGATTTGCCGACCATGCTGATCGCGGCGTTCCGCGCCACGCTCGAAGAGGTCATCGAAGCCGATGTGATCCTGCACGTGCGCGATATCTCGCATGAAGACGCCGAGGCGCAGTCGGCCGACGTCGAGAACATTCTGCGCCAGCTCGGCATCGATCCGCGCAACGACAGCAACGACAAACGCGCGTTGATCGAGGTCTGGAACAAGATTGACCGCGTTGACGCCGAGCAACGCGCGCGGCTCGCCAACATCGCCGAACGCAGCGACGCGCCGCATACACCGGTGCTGACCTCGGCGCTGACCGGGGAGGGGCTCGACGCGGTTTTGGCGACCATCGAGACCCGGCTTGGCGCCGGCCGCGTCCTCATCGAGCTCGATCTCGACCCCAGTGACGGCGCCGGCGTGAGCTGGCTGCACCGCCACACCGAGGTGATCCACAAGGCGTTCGATAAAAACGGCCGCGTTGCCATGACGGTGCGCGCCGATCCGGATAAGGCAAAGGCGGTGCGAACGAAATTTGCGCGAGCGCTGCATTCATGATCGGCAGCAGAGGAGGGCTCCAATGACCACACGGCAAGACCTCATGACCGGAGCGCTCGCGGCGGCTTGCGCCGGCTGGTCCGGCGGCCTTCACGCCCAGACCCAGCGTGAAGGGCAGGGAGTCACTCCCGCGCCTTAGCCGCGTCCCACAGCGCATCCATTTCCGCCAAAGTCGCGTCCTGCGGCGTCTTGCCAAGCCCTGCAAGCGCTTGCTCGATCGAGGCAAAGCGTCGTTCGAATTTCCGATTGGTCTGGCGCAGCACGTCTTCCGGATCGGCGCGCAGATGGCGCGCGAGATTGACGGCGGCAAACAACAAATCGCCGACTTCGGCTGCGGCGTCGTCCGCTGCATTATCAAGCTCAGCTTCGATCTCATCGGCTTCTTCGCGGATTTTTCGCAACACTGCGCGCGGATCGTTCCAGTCGAAGCCGACTTTGCTGGCTTTGGCCTGAAGTTTGAGGGCGCGCGTCAGGGCAGGGAGCGCTACGGGGACGCCGGCCAGCGCGCCGTTTTCCTGCAGAGATCCATGTTCCTGCAGGGATCCATGGCGCACCGCCTTGTCTTGTTTCTCTTGTGTTTTGATCCGCTCCCACAAGCCTTCGACCGCTTGCGGGCCGTGCTCATGGAGTGCGCCCGCCATGTCGCCGAAAACATGCGGGTGCCGGCGAATGAGCTTTTCCGTGATCCCATGCACCACATCGCCGAAGGCGAACGCACCTTGTTCCTCGGCCATGCGGGCGTGATAGACGACCTGGAGGAGGAGGTCGCCTAACTCCTCCTTGAGATCGGCCATGTCGTCGCGCGCAATGGCGTCGGCAACCTCGTAAGCCTCTTCCAACGTGTAAGGCGCGATGGTCGAGAAATTCTGCGCCAAGTCCCACGGACAACCGGTCTTGGGCGTGCGCAAGGCCGCCATGATTTCAAGAAGGCGGCCGATATCGCGCGAAGGTGTCATGATGCTGTCCTGCGATCGTAGGCAGCCGACCCTATCAGAACGGCCCTCGTCATTGCGAGGAACGCAACGACGAGAAATTCGGCTGGCGGCGAGCTTCGCTTCACCTTGCGGACATGGAACGGCGCGAGAAATGGGTGAGGCGGGTACAAACCTTGTGAGATCAACGGGAAATTGGTCATGCCAATAATGGCCTATGTTCAATCG
This sequence comes from Xanthobacteraceae bacterium, assembly GCA_035642635.1. Classification (GTDB taxonomy): domain Bacteria; phylum Pseudomonadota; class Alphaproteobacteria; order Rhizobiales; family Xanthobacteraceae; genus BOG-931. The sequence goes on along the minus strand of DASQRX010000146.1, from coordinate 10,188 downwards.
GCGGCGTTCCTTGTTCTTGCAGCCGCCGCATTGTTCGGTTCGGCGGGAACGATCGCAATCGCCGGCTTCTGGATTTATCTCGCGATTTTCGCCGTGGTCCTCGTGGTCTCGTTTCTCGCTCTTGATCCAGACCTGCTGCGCGAACGGATGCGCCCCGGCGGCCAAAAGCCGCCGCTGGCGCTGCGGCTGTTCACAGGCGTGTTGCTTGCGCACTGGATCGTCGCCGGGCTCGACCGCGGCCGCTTCCACTGGAGCGATAGCGTGCCGCAATGGCTCCAGGCGCTGGCCCTAATCGCCGTCGCGGCCGGCTACGGTTTGTGCCTCTGGGCGATGTACGTGAACCGCTTCTTCTCGTCGGTCATCCGTATCCAATCCGACCGCGGCCAGTACATCGTCGACACCGGGCCTTACGCCTTTGTCCGTCACCCAGGCTATTTGGCAGGCTTCATGATCGTGCTGGCAAGCGGTATCGCGCTCGGCTCGTGGCTGGCATGCGCCGTGGTGACGATAGCGAGCCTGCCGTTTCTGCTGCGCCGGGCCATCAACGAGGACCGGATCCTGCAAGCCGATCTGCCGGGCTACCGCGACTATGCGGCGCGCATTCGTTGGCGGATCTTGCCTGGCGTTTGGTGAGAGAAAAGAGGGCCGGTGGTGCTGGCTGATCCGGCGCCTAAGCTGCACTAGTCCGATTCGCATAAGACATATTATGGAACATAAGAGTGTTTGCCCGTATTATTAGGTTTCCGCGACGGTGATCGTCATGCCGTCGAAAGCCGGCACCACATGCACCGGCAGTTTGCCGCGCAGAACCTCGTAATCGAGGTCGGCATGCAGATTGGTCAGGATAGCGCGGCGCGGCTTGAGCCGTTCGATCCAAGCGAGCGCGTCCGAAAGCGAGAAATGGCTGGGATGCGGTCTGTAGCGCAGCGCATCGACGATCCAGACATCAAGATCGGCCAAGGCGCCAATGCTCCGCGGCGGAATGGTGCTCAGGTCGACCGAATAGGCGAAATTGCCGAAGCGAAAGCCGAGCGAGACGATGTCGCCGTGCTCCTGCAGGATCGGTAGCGCAGTGATCGGTCCTCCCTCCCCCTCGACGGTGACCGGCTGACCGGCTGTGAGCCGGTGCTCGGTGACGATCGGCGGGTATTCGCTGCCTGGCGGCGATTTGAAGCAATAGCCGAACTTGGCGAGGAGCGACGCGCTGGTGGGTTCGTCGAGATACGCGTCAACGCGACGGTGGCGCTTGATGAAAAGCGCACGCAGATCGTCGATGCCGTGAGCATGGTCGGCATGATCATGCGTATAGAAAACGCCGTCGACCCAATCGACCGCGGCGTCAAGAAGCTGTTCGCGGAGATCGGGCGGCGTGTCGATGAGCACGCGCGTCGTGCCGCTTTGGCTGTGATCGCCGTCGTTATGGCGCTCGACCAGGATCGACGTGCGGCGCCGGCGATTTTTCGGATTCTTGGGATCGCAATCGCCCCAGCCCAAAGCCGGCCGGGGCACGCCGCCGGACGAGCCGCAGCCGAGAATGGTTATTTTCAACGTCATGTGGACTTTCAGGCAGCCTCTGCCGCGGGGCGGGGCACTTTGGAGAACAGGCGAAAGAAATTCGCCGTGGTCTGTTGCGCAATCTCATCGAGCGTGACGCCACGGGTTTCGGCGAGCACTTTTGCGGTTTCGACCACGTAAGCCGGCTCGTTGCGTTTGCCGCGGAATTTGCCGGGCGCGAGATACGGTGCGTCGGTCTCAACGAGGATGCGGTCCGCCGGCAGCTCCTTGGCGATCGCGCGCAGCGCATCCGAATTGCGAAACGTCAGGATGCCGGTGAACGAAATGAACAGTCCAAGCGCAATGGCCCGACGGGCGAGTTCGGGGCCGCCGGTGAAACAATGCAGCACGGCCGGGAAGGCGCCCTTCCCGGTTTCCTCTTCGAGAATTCGCGCGGTGTCGGCGTCGGCCTCCCGGGTATGGATCACCAGCGGCAAGCCGGTCTCGCGGGCGGCTGCAATATGGCTGCGAAAGCCGCACTCCTGCGCCGCGCGCGGCGAGTTGTCGTAGTGGTAGTCGAGACCGGCTTCGCCGAGTGCGACAACCTTCGCGGAACGGGTGTGGGTAACGAGATCGGCCGCCGTAACATCAGATTCTTCATGCGCGTTGTGCGGATGGGTGCCGACCGAACAATAGACGTCGGGAAACCGCTCCGTGATCGCGGCCAGTTCGGCAAAGCGCTTCACCCGCGTCGAAATCGTCACCAAGCGTGCAATGCCGGCCGCGCGGGCGCGCGCCACGACGGCATCGAGCTCGGTTGCGAAATCGGGAAAATCGAGATGGCAGTGGCTGTCGACGAGCATGGGGCTTTATTTAAGCTTTCATTGCGTCTCGGGCTCGACATAGCGCGGAAATACCGGCGCCGGCGCCGGAAGCGTCGCACCCGCGGTGATCCGGTGCTTGCCGTCGAGATAGGCGAAGGTGCGCTCGCTCTCTGGGATCGCCAACAGATCGAGCAATTTTGCGGCCGAAGCCGGCATGAACGGCAGCGCCAGAATGCCGACTTGGCGCAACACTTCCGCGGTCACATAGAGCACCGTGCCCTGCCGCGCCGGATCGGTCTTGGCCAACGCCCAGGGCGCTTCGCCGGCGAAATACCGGTTGGCTTCGGCGACCACGTGCCAAACCGCATTGAGCACCTGGTGCAATTGCTGCGTCGCCATTGCCTCGCGTGCCTTGCCGATCATGGCATCAGTTGCGCTAAGGATCGCGCTGTCATTGGCACTGAACGCGCCCGGCTTCGGCAAAGCATTGCCGAACTGCTTGCCCACCATGGTCAGCGAGCGCTGCGCCAGATTGCCGAGATCGTTCGAAAGATCGGCGTTGATGCGGTTGACGATAGCTTCGTGGCTGTAATTGCCGTCCTGTCCGAACGGCACTTCGCGCAAGAGGAAATAGCGCAGCGGATCGACCCCATAGGCGTCGGCCAGCGCGAACGGATCGATCACATTGCCGACCGACTTCGACATCTTCTCTCCGCGGTTGAAGAGAAAGCCGTGGGAAAACACCCGGCGCGGCACCGCGATCCCGGCCGACATCAGGAAAGCCGGCCAATAGACGGCGTGGAAACGCACGATATCCTTGCCGATCACATGCAGATTGGCCGGCCAGTACTTCTTGAATTTTTCTGATTCCACATCGGGATAGCCGACGGCGGTGATGTAATTTGTGAGCGCATCAACCCACACATACATAATGTGTTTGGGGTTGCCCGGCACCGCGATGCCCCAGTCAAAGGTCGTCCGTGAAAGCGACAAATCCTTCAGCCCGCCCCGGACAAAGCTCGCGACTTCGTTCATCCGTTCCTTCGGCAACACGAAATCGGGCACGTCGCTGTAGAGCTTGAGCAGCCGGTCGGTGAAAGCGGAGAGGCAGAAGAAGTAGCTCTCCTCCTCCACCCATTCGACCGGCGTGCCTTGGGGGCCGAGGCGCACGCCTTTGTCGTCGAGACGCGTCTCGCTCTCGTCGTAATAGGCTTCGTCGCGCACTGAATACCAGCCGGAATATTTGTCGAGATAGATGTCGCCGGCCGCCTGCATCTGCTCCCAGATGGCGATCGAAGACGCACTGTGCCGCGGCTCGGTGGTGCGGATGAAATCGTCGTTCGAGCAGTTGAACCGCTTCACCATGGCCTGGAAGCGCGGCACGTTGCGCTCGACAAGTTCGCGCGGCGTCAGCTTTTCCTTGGCCGCCGTCTGCAGCATCTTGATGCCGTGCTCGTCGGTGCCGGTCAGGAAAAAGACGTCGTTGCCGTCGAGCCGCTTGAAGCGGGCGATGGCGTCGGTAGCGATGGCCTCATAGGCGTGGCCGATATGCGGCGCGCCGTTGGGGTAAGCAATCGCGGTGGTGATGTAATAGGGCTTTCCGGGCATTTAGCGTCCAACCTCTGGCGGGTTGGTATCAACCCCGCGTAGCCTCGGCAAGCAAGCCGAAAACGTTGAAAATCAGGGGTTTCCGCTCGAGATTGTAGGTTTCGGCATCGCGCGCGGCGGCGTTGATGCGCTGCCAGGCCTCGGCAAGGCGATCCAGACGGCCGATGTCGTTTAGGCCGCCGCCGAGCCGGCGTGACAGCCAGACACTGACGGTGTCGACAAAGGCGGCGAGCGGCTGCGGATCGGTCCCGGCGAGCGCCTCGCCAAGATCATGTAACGCTTTGGCGTCGAGCGACGGCAAGCGATCGAGCATCTCGATCGCCTGTTGGCGCAGCGCCAAGGCGCCCTCGTCCATGAGCAACATTGCGCGCGCCACGCTGCCTTCCGCGGCGGCCGCGGCGGCCGCGATGTGGGGATCGTCGGCGCCGGCATCCATCGCGGTGGCAACTGCTTTAGCGACGTCCGCATTGCCGAGCGGCCGCAGCGTGAGAATGCGGCAGCGCGAGCGCAGCGTCGCAATCACCCGCGCGGCGGAATGGCTGACCAGGAGCAACAGCGCGCGCTCCGGCGGCTCCTCGAGCACTTTCAACAGCGCATTGGCGCCGGCACGGTTGAGCTCATCGACCGCATCGACGATCGCGACCCGCCAACCGCCCTCACCCGCGGTCGAGCCGAAAAACGCCACCGTGCGCCGGATATCGTCGACCGCGATCTGCTTATGCAACACGCCCTTATCGTTAAACCTGCGTTCGAGAATGAGGAGATCGGGCTGCGCCTGGGCGGCGATGCGCCGCGCCACCGGATCCTTGGCGTCGACAGCAAGCGAACCTGCCGTCTGAACTTCGTGCGACAATGGGTCGGGATGCGCGAGCACAAATCGCGCCATGCGATAGGCCAGCGTCGCCTTGCCAATGCCTTGCGGGCCTGCGATCAGGAAAGCATGCGGGACACGGCCGGAGCGATAGGCCGCGAGCAGTGCCGCTTCGGCCGGCGCGTGGCCGAACAATTCCGTGGTCGCGCGCGGATGCGGCGCTTCGTCGATATCGTCATCGTCAATGGCGGCGCGCGGGCTCATGATAGATTGTCCGTGATATACGGTCCGGCGATCTGCTCAGACGCCGACCTCGTGACGCCGAATGTCGCCGTTCAACGGCGCGGTCACCGGATCGAGCCTGGCGCCGACGACGTTCCAGATCTGCCGCGCCACGGATTTCCGGCCGGGCTCGGCATCAACGACGACACAGCGCTCCGGCTCTTCGGCCGCAATCGCCAAATAGGCCTCGCGCAGCTTTTTATGGAATTCGATATTCTCGGCTTCGAACCGGTCGGGCGTCGCCGATCCGCGGCGCTTCTTGGCGCGCGCCATCCCGACTTCGATTGGAATATCCAGCATCAGCGTCAGATCGGGCATGACGTCGCCGATAACGACGCGTTCCAGTCCCCGGATCAGGCGATGATCGACTTTGCCGAGAATGCCTTGATAGACGCGCGTCGAATCGACAAAGCGGTCGCAGATCACCCACTTGCCGGATTCGAGCGCCGGAAGAATTGTGCATTGGACATGGTCGTCGCGGGCCGCGGCGAACAGCATCGCCTCGACGTCCGCGCCGAGCGGCTTTGCCGCGCCCGACAACAGCACGTAACGGATGATCTCCGCGCCCGGCGAACCGCCCGGCTCGCGGGTCAATTGCACGCTGTGGCCGAGCGCTTCGAGGCGCAACGCCAGCATCGCCGCCTGGGTCGATTTCCCGGTGCCCTCGCCGCCCTCAAAAGTGATGAACTTTCCGCGCATCGGCAACACTCTGTCGGATCGCCCGGTATCGCGCTTGCTCCGGCCTAACCAACTTAAATCAATGACTTACCGGGATTTCCGTACACGACGATCAAGGCAAGATTCAGCAAAGCCCTGCGCAATATAGGCCCCGTAGGTGCCCAGCGCACCCCGCCCGGCGGCCGGCACACGCAAAAGGCGTCGAGGCAATCGGGCTTCACAGCTTGCCGACGCCGGCGCGGAACAGACCGATCATCAATTCGGTGGCGCCGTCCATGGCCCGCTGCGAAATGGTGCCGGTTCCGACATCGTCGGCCGCCTGCAACGGCACTTCGAGCGCGACGCTGTCGCCGCGCCACACGCGAAGCTTGCCTATGGTCTGGCCTTTGGTGACCGGCGCCGGAATCGGGCCGTTATAGACGATGCGCGCGATCAGCCGGTCGTTGGTATTGCGCGGCATCATCAGACTCACCGTGCCGGGGCCGACCAGCGAGACATAGCTCGAGTCGCCGCCGAACACCTTGGCGGCGCCGATGGTCTGACCCTCGGCGAACAGGATTTTAGTTTCGAAGCCGTGGAAGCCGAAGTCGAGCAGCTTCTTTGCCTCGTCGCCGCGCTCCTTGTCGTTCCTGGCGCCGCTGACCACAACGATGAGACGCAGATTGTCCTGCTGCGCGGAGCCGACGAGGCTAAAGCCGGAATCCGGCGTCTCGCCGGTCTTCAGCCCGTCGGCACCGATGCCCATGCTCAAAAGCGGATTGCGGTTTTCCTGGCGAATATTGTTCCAGGTGAAATCGCGTGCGGCGAAATTCGGATAGAATTCCGGATAGGTTTGCATGATATGGTGCGCGAGCTCGGCCATTTCGCGCGCCGTGACGTGCATATTCGGATCGGGCAGACCGGTCGAATTGGTGAAGATCGAATTTTCCAACCCGATCTCGCGCGCCCGCTTGGTCAACATCGCGCCAAAACTGGCTTCGTTGCCGCCGAGCGCTTCCGCGATGGCCATACAGGCGTCGTTCGCGGAATCGACAATGATGCCCTGGATCAGGTCGGAGACTTTGACCCGGCTGTGGATCGCGGCGAACATCGTCGAGCCGTGCGACGGCGCGCCACCTTTGCGCCAGGCATTCTCGCTGATGATGTATTCGTCGTCGGGCTTGATGTGGCCTTGCGTGATCTCGTTGAACACATATTCCAGCGTCATGAGCTTGGCGAGGCTCGCCGGAGCGAAGGACTGATCGCCATTCTTCTCGTACAGAAAACTGTCGCTGCCGGGATCGAGCAGGACGGCCGAAGAACTGCTGGTCTGGAATCCCTCGTTCTTGGCCGTGCTCGCGGGTGCCGCGTAGGCGAGTGGCCGAGCGGTCAACAGGACAATTGCCGCGGCGGCCATGATAACAAACATGACACCAAACATGGCAACCAACGAACCGCGCATCGCGACGCGCGATCCCCTCCCCCATAACGGCGCGCGATAGTTTTTCGACACCCAAACCTCCGATTATCTTTCAGCGCGCCATTTTCGCAAAAATAAACTGCAAAAAATAGGCGAGCTGTGCGCCTGCCACGGCCAGCGTGAAAATGCCGCGCCAGGGGCTACGACCACACATCAATTCGGATCAATAAAGTCCGCGGCCGTTGAGGATTTGCACCGTGTCGTCGCCATTCGACGACGTGTCGGCATGAGCCGACAATCCGCCGATGGACCCGGTGCTGGCAACCCGCGTGCGGTAAGGCGCAACCGTCGTCGCTACCGGCACGATTCGGGTAGCTGCGGCAAGCTTGACGCTGCTGCCGGGCGCCGGCGCCGGCTCGTTCTGGCGCAGCGTCGCTTCGAGCAGCCGGTCGTCCGAGCCGTCCAGTTGCGCGGGGCCGACATATTCGACCCGCACCATCGTCGTGCCGCGATCGATGAAGCCCAAGAGCTGGGCCGCATGCCTGGAGACGTCGATTACGCGATTGGCGGCATAAGGGCCGCGGTCGTTGACGCGCACGATCAGCGAGCGGCCGTTCCTGAGATTGGTGACGCGGGCGTAACTCGGCAGCGGCATCGTCGGGTGGGCGGCAGAGATGGCGTTGAGGTCGAAAATCTCGCCGTTGGCGGTGGCGCGACCGTGGAAATCGTCGCCATACCATGAGGCCAGACCCTCGGCGCGGTAATGCGGGTCGGCTTCCGGGACATAGAGACGGCCGCCGACCATATAGGGTGAGCCGACCCGATAAACGCCGCCGCCTTTGGGCACCGGTTCACCCGGTTCGACGAGGCGCGCGCTCGGCGAAACGCCGTAACGCGGGTCGACTTTGCTGTTGTCGGCGCAATGGGCCAGGAAAAGGCAAAGCACGGCACTTACCGCAACCGGGACAAGCCGTCTGCAGGCGCCGATGGACGCAAAACGCCCTACTGCCGCGCATATCCGACGCCGCATTGTCCCCCATCCCAACCCAAACGGTATCGAATTTTAGCGTGGTGACATTGTGGCAAAAATGGGCGCACGCCGATCGATAGTGAACAGAGCCTTGCCGGACGCGCCGGCGTGCCCGATCCGCGCCGGCCCCCGGCAACCCTCATCGGCGGCACGACCGGGATGGTTCTGCTTCCGATGACGCAGTTCATCGCCGACCTTACGCGGCCACCGGCGATCGAGCGGGTTCGTTTGCGGTTTCGTCTAAGCGGGCTTGAGTGACGTCTATCCGTAGATCTGCGGCTCTGCGGCGCCACTAATAACGCAAGATAAAACGCAGCGCGCTCTATTCGTCTCGGGTGGCCGCGATATTCATCCCCTGCCGTTTGCCTGCAAAAAAATAGATCAGACCATACAGCGGAAGGAACGTGGAAAGGACGGCATTCAAAATCGATGAATTCGGCACACCCCTAATGATCCCTAATATCGGACCCCCAATCAGGACAAACACGAGGACAAACACGATCACCCAGTGCCAAATCGATAGTGATCCCATTCGATTACCTCGCCCATCTTAGTGGAGGAATGCTCGCAGACATTTGGTCTTACGTGAAGTGACGGTGAATAAAGGTGGGCGCGCGGCGTTAGTCGTACAGTGCCACTACGATCCGAGGAGGCCGCGATGAAGTATTTATCGTTCGTGCTGGGATGTGTTGGCGTTGTTGTCGGGATGAACACGCCCGTCCGTGCCCAAAACTACCCGTGGTGCGTGATATATGGCGGCGACGGCGGTGGCGCCACGAACTGCGGGTTTACAACCTACGAACAATGCATGGCGACTGCTGCGGGCGGTAGCGATTTCTGCGTGAGAAACGATTGGTACAAGCCGCCAACACCCTTGCGGCGGCGCTGAGCGGAGAGACGGTCAACGTTTCTGTGCCGCTGCAAATGGTACTGTTGTTAGTCGTTAATTAGTCCAGGCCTTGCCACAAAAAAGAACTCCAAGCAGGGGGATACTCAGAGTTCTCTTAGTTTGCTGCCTCAATTATAGGCTTATCTGCCCTGGGCGGCTTTTTCCTGTCGGGGGATGGGAAGCCGTCCTGGTCGGCCCACTCGCTAGTAAATAGCGGCGGTCCACAGACGTTCCATCCGGTCACGCGTTAGTGTTTTCGGCAAGCCTCGCACCATTCCGTTTATAATGTTTGCATGTGCGGGCGCTCCACCTACAAGCTCACCTGGGAAGAAATTGTTGCGCTGTACAGGCTCACGCTCGGCCCGGCGCCACATAACTTTCGACCCCGGTTCAACGTCTGTCCGACGGCGCATGGACTCCTCCCGTCGGTGAAACTGTTTTCCGTTTGGTATCTCACGCAGCCGCGCGGGGCTTGTAACGCGGGCTTGGGAAACTTGACGTAAATCAATCAGGTGTTTTCGCGTCAGCCCTGCGTTTTGCGGCATAAACAAGAAAAGCTTCTCCAATTAGGAGAACACCTGCAATTATAACGGCCGGAATAGCAAAATCGGGCCATTGGTCGGACACCCAAGCAGTCGCAAATATAAGCAATAAAGTCATGTAGAGCAGTACATCTCGAAGTTGAGGACTGCTCAGTATCGTCGCCACGGCCTTATGCAGGAATTCCATGCCCTCTGCTTTTCTCTTGGGCGGCCCACTCTCCCGCCATACAAGCCGCCGCACACCGCGCATTACTTACTCTCGGCTATAGCCGTGACCACGCCACGATTTCAGAGCGGCCGATGACCATGTGTTTGCTCGCGGTCACCTCGTGCTGCAATCGCTCGGCCAAGGTTGCGATTTCTAGCTCGGCAGCCGTCGCTATGCCGAGCTGTTCCATCGTTGGCAAAAGGCTGATTGCCAGGCCGGCCACTACTTCCAGCCAATCCGTACACCCCGCACTGCCGCCGACAAATGTCCGCATTCGCATCTGCGGCGACACCAGGCCTGCACCGGCGAACGCCGTGTACAGATTATTTGCTGCATTGGTATCGGTACCAGCCCCACGGAACGCGTCGACGATCCACTGGCAACACCGGTCGTAAGTCGGCGCTGGCGGAAACGATCGCGCAT
>DASQRX010000145.1:0-3861 GCA_035642635.1 Xanthobacteraceae bacterium | reverse complement strand
TTGGTGAGGCGCCCCGCACATGTCGTCCAGCTTCGCCACCATTCCGAAAACCGCGCCGTTCGCCGAGGAGGAGATTGATCTTCTCAACCGCGTGGTCGGGCCGGCCAATGCGCTCCAGCGCGCCTGGTTGGCGGGTTTCCTGGCCGGCGTCGAGTCGGTTTCGGGCGTGGCGCAGCCTTCAGCACCGGCGCGCCCGGCTGAGCCGATCAATATCGTTTACGCCAGCGAGTCCGGTAATTGCGAGAAGCTCGCCGGTGATCTTGCCAAGGCCGCGCGCAAGAACGGGTTAAAGCCGATCCTCACCGACATGGCTGATCTCGATCTGTCGGCGTTGACCAACGCGAAGCGGCTTGTGTTCATCGCGGCGACCTGGGGCGAGGGCGAGCCGCCGGCGCGCGCCGTGCCCGCTTATGGCGAATTGATGGGCGAGGGCGCCCCGCGCCTCGACGACGTCGAGTTCGGCGTGCTCGCGCTGGGCGACACGGCCTATACGGAATTCTGCGCGATCGGCAAGAAGATCGACGAGCGGCTGGCCGCGCTCGGTGGAAGGCGCGTGGTCGAGCGCGTCGATTGCGATCTCGATTTCGCCGAACCGTCGTCGAAGTGGATCGGCGATGCGCTGAAAGTTCTCACGCCGCCCGACGCCAACCGTGGTCGTGTGATTGAGGTCGATTTCGGCAAGCCAGCGGCGGCACCGAATACCGAAATCGTTGAGGCCGAGATCACCGAGCACGTGAATCTCAATTCCTCGCGCTCGAACAAGGAGACCATCCATCTCGCGCTCGCCTTCCACGGTCCAGTGCCGGCTTACAAGCCGGGCGATTCGCTCGATCTCTATGCCGAGAACGATCCGGCCTATGTCGATGAGCTGCTGAACCTTGCGGGGCTTGCCGGCGACGACAAACTGCGCGCCGAATTAATCAAGACGCGCGACGTGACTACTCTGTCGCTCAAGACGGTCGAGACCTACGCGGCGCAGACCGGCCATCAATATGTCAAGGCGCTTATCGCCAACGGCCAGGCCAAGGATTGGATCGGCGGCCGCCAGCTCATCGATTTGATCGCCACGTTCCCGATCGCACTGACCGCCGAGCATGTGCGCGCGCTGACCCGGCCATTGGCTCCGCGCGCCTATTCAATCGCGAGTTCGCGCCGCGAGGTTGGCGAGGAGGCGCATCTGCTGATTTCCGCCGCGCGCTACGAAGCCCACGGTCGCGCGCGCAAGGGCGTCGCCTCCAATTACGTGGCCGAGCGGCTTAAGCGCGGCAGCCGCGTGCGGGTCAAGCTCAAGCGCAATAAGCATTTTGCGCTGCCGGCGGCGGACCGGGACATTATCATGGTCGGCCCCGGCACCGGCGTGGCGCCGTTCCGCGCTTTCGTGCAGGAGCGGCGGGCGACGCAGGCGACGGGGCGGAGCTGGCTGTTCTTTGGCGACCGGCAGTTCACCCACGATTTCCTCTACCAGCTCGACTGGCAGGAGGCGCTGAAAGACGGCGCGCTCACCCGCATGGACATCGCCTTCTCGCGCGACACGCCGCAGAAAATCTACGTGCAGCACAAGCTGTGGGAGCAGCGCCGCGATTTGATCGAATGGCTTGACGGCGGTGCCAATTTCTACGTCTGCGGCGACGCCAAGAATATGGCAAAGGACGTGCGCGCCACTTTAGTGCGCGCCTATGCCGACGTGAAGGCGCTGTCGCCGGAAGCCGCGGAGCAGGCGGTGGCGGCCCTGGAGCGCGACAAGCGCTACCTGACGGATACGTATTGACATGAACGGTGCGGCACGGGCTTTTCCTCTCCCCACTGCGCAGGGCGAGCGAAAGGAAGCATCATGACCGACGAAGTCTCGCGCAACGAGCGCATCAAGGAGGCGAGCGATTACCTGCGCGGTACGCTCGCGGAAGGGCTGCGCGAAGAGATCACCGGTGCGATCATCGAGGACGACCAGCAACTGGTGAAATTCCATGGCATGTACCTGCAGGATGACCGCGACCTGCGGCCCGAGCGCACTCGCAAGAAAATGGAGAAGGCCTTTGCCTTCATGATCCGCGTGCGCATTCCCGGCGGCGTGCTCACGCCCGCGCAATGGCTGGCGCTCGATCAGGTAGCGCGCGACTATGGCAACGGCACAATGCGGCTGACCACGCGGCAGACGGTGCAACTGCACGGTGTGATCAAATCGAACCTGAAGGCTACGCTGAAGCAGATCGACGCGGCGCTGCTCAACTCGATCGCGGCTTGCGGCGACGTCAACCGCAACGTGATGTGCGGCGCCAATCCCGATGAGAGCAAAACCCATGCGGCGGCGCTCGAATTGGCGCGCGCGATCTCCGATCATCTGACGCCGCGCACCCCCGCCTACCGCGAGATCTGGCTCGACGGCGAGCGCATCGCCGGCGGCGAGGACGACGTGGTGGAGCCGATCTACGGCAAGACCTATCTGCCGCGCAAATTCAAGATCGTGGTGGCGGTGCCGCCGTCGAACGACGTCGACGTGTTCGCGCACGATCTCGGCTATGTCGCCATTCTTGACGACAAGGGCGACGTCGCAGGTTGGAACGTGACCGTCGGCGGCGGCATGGGCATGACCCATGGCGAGGAGGACACCTATCCGCGCACTGCCGACGTGATTGGCTTTTGCCCGACCAAGGATGCGGTGGCAATTGCCGAGGCCGTCGTTACCGTGCAGCGCGACTGGGGCGATCGCTTAAACCGTAAACATGCGCGGCTGAAATACACCATCGAGGATCGTGGTCTTGATCTTTTCCGTGCCGAAGTCGTGCGCCGCTCTAGCGTGCTACTTGAACGGGCAAGGCCGTTCACCTTCACCTCGACCGGCGATCGCTACGGCTGGAGTGGGGGCGTCGCCGGCCGCAGTCATCTCACGCTGTTCGTGCAGAACGGCCGGCTGCTCGATAACGCCAACACCAAACAACTGTCGGCACTGCGCCGGATCGCGCAAAGTCACGACGGCGATTTCCGCATCACGCCAAATCAGAACCTGATCATCGCCAATATCCCGGCCGACAGGCAGACGGAAATTCATTGGATCGCCAAAGAAGCGGGGCTGCTGGCGCCCTGGTCCGGCTTGCGCCGCAACTCCATGGCCTGCGTGGCGCTGCCGACCTGCGGGCTCGCGCTGGCCGAAAGCGAACGCTATCTGCCCGATCTCATGACGGCGTTCGACGAGCGGCTCGCCGCGCACGGACTGTCCGCCGACGACATCGTCATCCGCATGACCGGCTGCCCGAACGGCTGCGCGCGGCCATATCTCGCCGAGATCGGCTTGGTCGGCAAAGGGCCGGGCCGTTACAACCTCTATCTCGGCGCCGCCTTCGACGGCTCGCGGTTGTCGAAGCTCTACGCCGAGGATCTCGAGCACGACGCGATTGTGGCCGCGCTCGATCCCGTTTTCGCGGCGTACGCCGCCGAGCGGCACAAGGGCGAACGCTTCGGCGATTTCACCATCCGCGCCGGCTTTGTCGCCGCCACCGGCAACGGCCGCGATTTTCATGCGAATATTGGGAAGCGGCGGACCGTCTGAGCACGCGCGACAATTGCTCTAAACAGACACCTGTCTGACGAAAGAGGCATATTTTTCGGCTGGTCGTAGATCACGTCCCATCATTCGGGAGCCTCGCGACCTTCCCATCAACGCGATAGACCTTCGGACCGTCGATCGTCACCGCGACGCGGCCGTAACGAGTTTCATCCCCGCCCTGTCCTGCCGTTCATGCCGGCCGAACGCCCCTTCGCCGAGCTGGTGCGCCTGTCCAGGACCAGCATCGCTGACGAAATGCGCGAAGAGCATAGGCGTCGAGTTCTCGGAGAGTAGCGCTCCGGAAATGCCATGCCTCCATT
>DASQRX010000144.1:0-2158 GCA_035642635.1 Xanthobacteraceae bacterium | reverse complement strand
GGGGTTCGACGCCGCGGGCTGGGGCATGATCGTGGCGCCGGCGCACACGCCCGGCCCGATCATTGCCAAACTCTACGAAGCGTTCCGCGCTGTCGTCGCCGACGAAACCGTGCGCGAGAAAATGATCACGCTCGGCATGGTGCCACAATCGAGCCCGCCGCCGGACAAACTGCAAGATTTCATCAATGCCGAACAAACACGTTGGGGACAGGTCGTAAAGGAAGCCGGCCTTGCCGCTACAGAATAGAAGCCGGGCGCTACCACCACAGCGAAGGAGCGAAATGTCCCGCCGCCTGCTCGATGACTTCGCCGAGCGCGAATAAGGTTGCCTCTTCGAACGGACGGCCGATCAGCTGGAGGCCGAGCGGCAGGCCTTGCGCGTCAAGCCTGCCCGGCACGGCAATGCCAGGCAGCCCGGCCATGTTCACGGTCACCGTGAACACGTCGTTGAGATACATCTCGATCGGATCGGCGCGCCCCTTCTCACCGATCCCGAACGCAGCCGACGGGGTCGCCGGCGTCAGGATGGCATCGATGCCGTCGGCAAAGCTGTTTTCGAAATCGCGCTTGATCAGAGTGCGCACCTTCTGTGCTTGCAGATAATAGGCGTCGTAATAGCCGGCCGAGAGCACATAGGTGCCGATCATGATGCGGCGGCGCACTTCCCTACCGAAGCCCTCGGCGCGCGTGTTCTCGTACATGTCGATGATGTTGCGGCCGGGAACGCGCAGCCCGTAGCGGACGCCGTCGTAGCGGGCGAGATTGGATGACGCCTCCGCGGGCGCCACGATGTAATAGGCCGGCAGCGCGTATTTGGTCATCGGCAAGGAGATGTCGACCAGTTCGGCGCCGGCGTCCTTGAGCCACTGCGCGCCCTGCGTCCAGAGCGTCTCGATTTCCGGCGCCATGCCGGGCAGGCGGTATTCTTTGGGAATGCCGATGCGCATGCCTTTGACCGAACCGCCGATCGCCTTCTCGTAGTCGGGCACCGGCAGGTCAGCGCAGGTCGTATCCTTCGGATCGGGACCCGCCATCGAGCGCAGCAGGATCGCACAGTCGCGCACCGTGCGGGCGAATGGCCCGGCCTGATCGAGTGACGACGCAAAGGCGACGATGCCGAAGCGCGAGCAGCGGCCATAAGTGGGCTTTAATCCGACGATGCCGCAGAACGCGGCAGGCTGGCGGATCGAACCGCCGGTATCGGTGCCGGTCGCCCCGACGCACAGCTTGGCCGCGACCGCCGACGCCGAGCCGCCCGACGAGCCGCCAGGCACCAGTTTCGCGTCCGAGCCGCGACGCCGCCACGGCGATACTACCGGACCGAAATGTGATGTCTCGTTCGACGAACCCATGGCGAATTCGTCGTTGTTGAGCTTGCCAAGCAAGACCGCGCCGTCGCCCCACAGATTGGCGCTGACCGTCGACTCGTAGGCCGGAACGAAGTTATCGAGAATGTGCGAGCAGGCCGTCGTGCGCACGCCTTCAGTGCAAAACAAATCCTTGATGCCGAGCGGCAGGCCTTCGAGCGGACCGGCCTCGCCTTTTGCGAGCCGCGCGTCGGAAGCCCGCGCCATCTCGCGGGCGCGCTCCGGCGTTTCCAGCACGAAAGCGTTGAGCGCGCGTGCCTGCGCCATGGCGGCAAGATGCGCGTCGGCGAGTTCAATCGCGGAGAATTTCTTCTCGCGCAGCGCGTCCCGCGCCTGCGCCAGCGTGAGCGAAGTCAGATCGGTCATTCAGCAGTAGGGTCGTCGCAAGAGAAGGGATTCTTCGCGGCCGGTTTCGGCGCGGGATCAGGCGGCGCTTCAGGTGTCGCCGCATCCCAGGCTCGCTTGACCGGTAGAGGCTGCACCGGAAAGGCGGCAAATAGCTCTTCGACGGCCGCAGGATCGTCGGGCTTCAATAGGCCCTGACTTTCAAGATAAGCGAGCCAGATGGCGTCCTGTTCGCAAGCCAAGCACATTATTCCACCACCTTGGGCACCAAAAAGAAGTGACCTTCGTGAGCCGGAGCATTGCCGATGATGGCGTCCGCATTGCCGCCGTCAGTCACTTTGTCCTGCCGCATTTTCATCGCCATGGGCGTGACCGATGTCATCGGCTCGACGCCGTCGACATTGACCTCCGCGAGTTGCTCGACGAAGGCCAGGATGGCATTGAGC
>DASQRX010000143.1:0-29370 GCA_035642635.1 Xanthobacteraceae bacterium | reverse complement strand
GGCGATATATTCGGGATAGGCCGAGGTTTTCAACCCGAACGCGCCGCCGACATCCTCGGTGATGACGCGCAATTTTTCCTTCGGCCAATTCATGATGGCGAGCACGTTCTCGCGCATGGCGCCGGCGCCCTGCGAACAGGTGCGCAGCAGATAAGTATCGGCCGCCGCGTCATGGCTCGCGGTGGCGCCGCGCGGCTCCATCGAGGCGACGATGAGGCGCTGATTCATTTCCTTCATGCGCGCGACATATTTGGCCGAAGCGAAGATACGTTCGACCTCCACGGCATTCGCCGCCGGCTCGGGATGCGGCCCCGGCCAATCGACCGCGAGATTGCCGGGCGCTTCCGGCCAGACTTGCGGCGCGCCGTTGCGCAGGGCGTCGCGCGCGTCGACGACCGGCGTCAGTTCCTCATATTCGACATGAACGAATTCGGCGGTGTCTTGCGCGATCTGCGCGCTGTCGGCGACCACCATCGCCACCGGCTCGCCGATATGCATGACGCGCTCGGCGGCCAGCGCCGGCCGGTGCGACATGATGAGCTTGCCGCCATTGCGGCCGGCGATCGGCGGGTGCCGTGAAATATTGCCGACGCCTTCGATATCCTTCGCGGTCAAGACGGCGACGACGCCGGGCGTGCCGGCTGCGCCGGACACATCAATGCTGACGATGCGGGCGAAGGCATGCGGCGACCGCACGAAATAAGCGAAGGCCTGGTTTGGCAGCGGCGCGTCGGCGACATAGCGGCCGCGCCCGCGCACCAAAGGCTCGTCTTCGACGCGGCCGTGTAGGGGATGGTGATCGGCGTGCGTCTTCGTATCGGTCGTCGCGTCCATCAGGGATTCCGCAGTTTTGGGCTGATTTATGAGGACTTTCGGTGTCCCCTTTATAGCCGAAACCACCGGATGAGAAGACCGTCTCATGTGGCCATGCAATGTAAGGATTTTTCGCTGCCTTGAGCAGCGCTTCTTATCCGCACGGATCTTCCGCACGCCTCCCGGGCCTCTTGCCGTCGCCAGCCGGTTATGCGCAAAACATTCCGCGCCAGAAATGGGCAGTGGGGAGAAAAAATGCCGCGGACCATCGATACCCATACGCATGTGCTTGCCGACGAAGCGATCAAGCGCCTGCAGAAGGAGATCCCGAGCCTCGGCTTAAAGCTCACCCCGGTCGATGGCGACCACGGCGTCATCGAAGTCGCCGGCGTGCCCTACAAGCCGTTTCCCCGCGGCGGCCATGATATAGCGCGGCGGCTCGCCGACATGGACGCGGCTTTGGTCGACATGCAGGTGGTCACGGCGACGCCGCAGACCTGGCTTTACGGTCAGGAAGCGTCCGTCGGCGTCGCGCTCTCGGCGATCCAGAACGACGACATGGCGCGGCTGACCAAAGAGCATCCGGATCGTTTCGCCGCTATCGCCACCTTGCCGATGCAGGCGCCGCAGCAAGCCGCTGACGAATTGCGCCGCGCCATGACCAAGCTCGGCATGCACGGCGCCATGATCGGCTCCAATATCGACGGCAAGAACCTCGACGATCCGAGTTTTGAGCCGCTGTGGGCTGTGGCATCCGAGCTCGACGCTTTCATGGTGGTCCATCCCGGCAATGTCGCCGGCGCCGACCGGCTGCGCTCCTATTATCTCGGCAACCTGATCGGCAATCCGCTCGACACCACGATCGCCGCGGCGTGCTTGATTTTCGGCGGCGTCTTGGAGCGCCACCCAAAACTCAATTTCGTCATGGTGCATGGCGGCGGCTTCATTCCGTATCAGGGCATGCGCTGGGTGCACGGCTGGGAGGTGCGGCCGGAGCCGAAAGTGCATCTGAAACATTCGCCGGAAAAATATCTCGACCGCTTCTTCTACGACACGATTTTGCACTCCAAGAAGAATCTCGAATTCCTGATCTCATCGGTCGGCGCCGACCGCGTATTCCTCGGCAGCGATTATCCCTACGACATGGGGATGCTCGATTGCGTGCGGCATGTGCGGGGATTAGCCATCACCGAAGCGGACCGCGAAAAAATCTTGCACAGCCACGCCGCGAGGATTCTCGCCAAGAAACGCGTGTTGGCATAGGCGCATCATGAGCGGTGCCGATCTCGTCAATGTTCCCGCGCGCGCGACGCGGGCGCTGATCCGAGACGCTTTTGTCGCGTCCGGTTTGCCCGAAGCCAACGCCGAAACGTGCGCCGAGCTGATGACGGAAGCCGATCTTACCGGCGCCGACGGCCACGGCATTTTCCGGCTGCCGCAATATATCCGCCGTTTGAAAGCGGGTGGCTTCAACAAGCTTCCGAATATTAAGGTCACACGCAGCGCACCGGCGACCGCTCTGGTCGACGGCGATAACGGCATGGGCCATCTGGTAATGTCGCGGGCCACGAACGAAGCGATGGCGATGGCGCAGGAGACCGGCGTCGCCTGGGTCGGGGTGCGGCGTTCCAATCATGCCGGTCCGGCCGGGCTCTACGCCGAAATGCCGGCGCAGCACGGCATGGTCGGGCTCTATGCCGCGGTCGCCAATGCCAATCACATGGGGACCTGGGGTGGCACAGATCTGCTCCTTGGCACCAACCCGCTCGCCATCGGCGTGCCGTCGGGCAAAGGCCCGCTCATTCTCGACATCGCGACCTCGATCGTCGCCTACGGCACGGTAAAGAAATACGCGCAGCGCGGGCTCGAGATGCCTAAGGGCTGGTTCGTCAATGCCGAAACCGGCGCGCCGATCACCGACGCCAATCGCTCGCACGAAGGCTTGCTGCTGCCGATGGGCGAGTACAAAGGCGCGGGCCTCGCGCTGATGCTCGGCCTCGTCGCCGGCGTGCTCAATGGCGCCGCGTTCGGCCGCGACGTCGTCGATTTCAATGCCGACGACAACAGCGAAACCAATACCGGCCACTTCATCGTCGCGGTCGACATCGCGCGCTTTCTGCCGCTTGAGACCTTCAAGTCCGAGGTCGATCGTCACCTCCGCGACTTGCGCGCTTCGCAGCGGCTGCCCGGCGTCGATGAAATCCGGCTGCCCGGCGACCGCCGCGCCGAATGCCGTACTGAGCGCGCGCGCGATGGCGTGCCCTTGGCGCGGCCGCTCCTCGTGCTGCTCGACAAGCTTGCCGATGAATTAAAGATCAAGCCGCTCGCCGAGCGGTAAACCTTGTGTGCATAGCCGCTGCCCGCAATTCGTCATTGCGAGGAGCGAATTAACAAAGCAATCCAAAGCTTGCGCCGCCAAGCCGGGTTGCTTCGTCGCGCTTCCCATCACGTGACATTTAGAGTTGTAGGCAGATGCTCGCACCCGGCTCCTTCGCGCTCACTTTGTTGCTGTCGTTTCTGACCGCGCTCGGGCCGCTGTCGATGGATATGTATCTGCCGTCGCTATTGGATATCGCGCATTCGCTCAATGCGTCGACCATGCAAGTGCAACTGACTATCGCCAGTTATCTGTTCGGTTTCGCCGTCGGCCAGATCGTCTATGGGCCGGTATCGGATCGCTTCGGCCGCAAGCCCGTCCTGCTGGTGGCGCTCGCGCTCTTTGGCGTCGCCACTATTGCTTGCGCGCTGGCGCAGTCGATCGACGCGCTGATCGCGGCGCGTTTCGTGCAATCGCTCGGCGGCGCCGGCGCCATCGTGCTGGCGCGGGCCGCGGTGCGCGACATTTATTCCGGCGTGCGCGCGGGCCGCGAATTGTCGCTGATGGGTTCAATCACGGCGTTTGCGCCGATCGTAGCGCCGATGATCGGCGGCGTATTGCAGACCGCGTTCGGCTGGCGCGCCTGTTTTGTCTTGCTGTTGACGTTCGCCGCTGTCGCCGGAGCGGCGGCGACCTGGTTGCTGCCGGAGACGTTGAAGGAGCGCACGCCCGGGCCGTTCTCGCTGCACCGGATGGGCGCGCTCTATAAGTCCGTCCTGGTGCATCGCGGCTTTCTCGCCAATCTCGGCATTTTGACCACGACCTTTATCGGGCTGTTCGCCTGGGTGTCGGGCGCGCCGATTGTGATGCAGGGCGTCGTCTATGGTCTCTCGCCGCTTCTGTTCGGCGTCACCTTCGCCAGCGGCGCGGGCGGCTATATGGCGGGGACCTTTATCGCCTCGCGCATCGTCATCCGCGTCGGCCTCGACCGCACCATGGGCATCGGCGCCATAGCGATGGCGATCGGCGGCCTAGTCATGGCGACGGTGGTGGCGCTCGGGCTTGCGAATGTCATTTGGTTCGTCGGCGCGATGACGATCTATCTCGCCGGCTTGGGCTTCACGCTGCCGGCCGCAATGGCGGGCGCATTGACGCCGTTTCCCGATCGCGCCGGCACCGCGTCATCGCTGATGGGCTTCACGCAGCAAACCGGCGCCGCGCTGACCGCCGCGGCGATCGGCCTCTTTCTCGGCCAATCCGCCTGGCCGGTCGCCGCGGTGGTGGCTTCGATGGGCTGCGTCGCCTGCCTGATCTGGGCGTCGACGCGCCGAATTCGGACCGCGGATCTTGTGTGATCGCGCGGTCAAATCTTTAAGCATTGCGCTATGGTGAAGCAAATCGGTGAGGGGTCGTCGTCCATCATGTCCGAGACGCGCCTGAGCATCCGCCTCGATCTGCCAAGCGGCGATCGCATCGGCCCGGGCAAGATCGCGCTTCTCGAAGCGATCCGCGATACCGGCTCCATTTCGGCGGGGGCGCGCAAAGTCGGAATGTCCTATCGGCGTGCCTGGCTTTTAGTCGAGGAGATCAACGCGGCTTTGCAGGAGCCGGCGGTGACCGGCATCACGGGGGGCTGGCAAGGCGGCGGCGCCGTGGTGACGCCGGTCGGCGAGCGGATCATCAAGATCTATCGGGCGATCGAAACGTCCGCCGGCAAATCGGTCGCCGCCGAGTTCCGCGCCGTCGAGAAGATCGTGCGCAAGGACAAGCGCAAGAGCTGAAATGAACTGAAGCCATCCCCCGTCCTGGGTTGGCGTCTCATAATCTACCGAGCCAGATCACGTGTTGGCGGACATCGGTTCGTTATATACCATCGAATATAGATAAGTCGGCAGCATTGCAGTGGCGTTCCGTCCGGCCTACATCGTTTCAGCAACACTCACGAGAGCAGCGCAATGACCAAAAGCCTCCCTCAACGTAAGCTCGGTTCCTCCGGCATCGCAGTTTCCGCCATCGGGCTTGGCTGCATGTCGCTGTCGGGCATCTATGGCAAGACCGGTGATGACGACGGCATTGCGGTTATTCATGAGGCGCTCGATCGCGGCGTCACGCTGCTCGACAGTTCCGACGCTTACGGGGCCGGCCACAACGAGGAACTCGTCGGCAAGGCGCTCAAGGGCCGCCCCTCCGGCGTGGTGTTGGCGACCAAGTTCGGCAATCTCGGCGGCCGCGACGGCAAATTCGCTGACGGCCGGCCCGAATTCGTCATCGAGTCTTGCGAGAAGAGCTTAAAGCGCCTCGGCGTCGATGTGATCGATCTCTACTACCAGCACCGCATCGATCCGAGCGTGCCGATCGAAGACACCGTCGGCGCCATGGCCAAATTGGTCAAAGACGGCAAGGTGCGCGCGCTCGGCATCAGCGAAGCGAGCCCGCAGACCATTGCGCGTGCGCACGCGACGCATCCGCTTGCCGCGGTGCAGAACGAATTTTCCTTGCTGTATCGCGCCGACGCCGAGGAAACATTCCAGACGACACGCAAGCTGAATATTGCTTTCGTCGCCTATTCGCCGCTCGGCCGTGGGCTTTTGACCGGCGGGGTGGAGCTTGCCGAAACCGATGCGCGGCGCCGGCATCCGCGGTTTTCCGGCGACAATCTCAACAGCAATATCGCGCTCTCCAGCCGCCTCGCAGACATGGCGCGGCAGAAGCAATGCACCGTCGGGCAGCTCGGGCTCGCCTGGCTGTTGGCGCAAGGCGACGACATTATTCCGATCCCGGGCACCAAACACAAAGACCGGCTGTTGGAAAATATCGGCGCGCTTGTGGTGCATTTGAGCGCCGCCGAGCTCGCGCAGATGTCGGACGCGATACCGATCGGCGCTGCCGCAGGCTTGCGCTATCCGGAAGCGCAGATGAAGAGCGTTTATATCTGACGCCTTCACGGACGCAGCTGCGGTGTCGCCCGAGTTGACCTCAGCCGCGCGCTACGATCCGACGCGGTGGCGCATCTCGACAGCGAAGCGCGGCATTAGAATTTGGAATAATGTCGCCGCCCACCTAGGCCCGCATCTGCAGCCAGACGACTTTCTGTTCGGTGTAATTCTCGATTGCGGTGGCGCCGAGATCGCGGCCGATGCCGGATTGGCCGCCCATGCCGCCCCAGGGCAGACGGGCGTCGGTCGGACCATAGGTGTTGATCCAAACGGTCCCGGCATCGAGCTGCTGCGACATGCGGTGGCCGCGATTGATGTCGTTGGTCCAGACCGCGGCCGCGAGGCTGTAATCCGTGCCATTGGCGAGTTCGAGCGCCTCTTGTTCGTCCGAGAAGCGCAGGACCGCAACCACCGGTCCGAAAATCTCCTCTTGGGCGATCCGCATGGAGCCGCCGACTCCGGCGAACACCGTGGGCTCGACGAAGTAACCAGCATTGCCGGTACGGCCGCCGCCGCAGATCGTTGCCGCGCCTTCGCTGCGGCCGGCCTCGATATAGCCGAGCACGCGCTCCATCTGGCGCTGCGAGATCACCGGACCCATCGTCGTTGCGGTGTCGAGCGGATTGCCGAGACGCAAATTGTTGGCGCGCTTGGCCAAGCCTTCGACGAAGGCATCGTGCACCCGGTCTTCGACGATGACGTGCGTCGCCGCCGAACAGACCTGACCGGCATTGAAGAACGCACCGGACGCGGTCTGGCGGATCGCCGCGTCAAGATCGGCATCGGCAAACACCACGCTCGGCGACTTGCCGCCAAGCTCGAGCCCGATGCGCGTAATATTGTCCGCCGCCGCCCGCATGATGAATTGGCCGGTCTGCGGCGAGCCGGTGAAGGCGATCTTGTCGATCCCGCGATGTGAGACCAGCGCCGAACCGGCAGTGGCGCCGAAGCCCGGAATGATATTGAGCACGCCAGGCGGCAATCCGACTTCGAGCGCGGCTTGTCCGAGCCAGAGCGCCGACAGTGGGGTGAGTTCGGCGGGTTTGAGCACCACCGTGCAGCCACAGGCCAAAGCCGGCGTGATCTTCCACACCGCGTTCATCAGCGGAAAATTCCACGGCACGATCGCGGCGACGACGCCGACCGGAACGCGTTGGACATAAGTCAGCGCGTCGCGCCGCGTCGGCACCACTTCGCCGGTAATCTTGTCGGCCCAGCCGGCGTAATAGTCCAGACAGTCGATCGCCGCCGGCAGATCCATGCGCCGCGTCGCCGCCAAGGGCTTGCCGGCATCGAGGCTTTCAATGAGCACAAGCTCTTCCGAGCGCTCGCGCATCAGCTCGGCCAGCCGGCGCAAGATGCGGCCACGCTCGGCGCCCGTCATCATCGGCCACGGACCCTGCCGCAACGCTTTACGCGCGGCGGCGACCGCCGCATTCACCTCGGGTTGGCCAGCCTCGGCGATCTCGGTCAGCACCTGCTCGGTCGCCGGGTTGAGCGTGGCAAAGCGCTTGCCGCTTGCCGCCTCGCACCATTCGCCGCCGATCAAGAGCCGGTTTGGCACCACGGGAATTTCGTTCGCATCGGGCGCGATGGAAATTCTTTTAAGCGTTGCGACGCTGGGCATTTTTGCCATCCGCTGGTCGGCGACCTGGATTGGATTAACCGCCGAGAAACTGGCCGACCACGCCGTCGATCCAATTGAAGGAGCGATCGGATATCAGACATGCGGCCGCGCCAAGGGCCAGAATCGCTCGAATGTTGCTGCCCCACTGCTCGGCTTGCGGGAGACGATGATCGGCGAAACGTCATCGTATGTCTCGAACGCCTGCACCTCGTCGTGACTGATAAGCTTGCCGTCGTGCATGTTGATCCCCTGGACTTGTCGTTCGAGCATGATCTCTTCCGAAAACCGGATTCCACTTTTCGGGATCATGCTCAAGGTATTTTCCGCCAGCGAATATCAATTAAAATTTCCAAAATTGATTTAGATAATCCCTTAAAATTGTCGCGATGGATCGGCGCGCCGCGGCGCGACGGGCTTAAGAAGAAGTTAAGAGATGTGGCGGTCGGCCGCTGCCCGCGCTAAAGTTGCCGAACCAGGGCGGCGAATAAAGCGCGTGCACTGCGGGAATTGGAAGAAGCGCCGCGAAGATGGCGTAGGAAAGTCAGGCTGGGAGGCAATCATGTGGATCGCTCTGGTGATCACGCATGGGCTATTGGCGTTCTTGCTGCTGGGCGCCATGACGCATCAAGTGGTCAGCGTCTGGATGCCGGCGCGCGCCGGCGCCGGCAATTTCGTAGCGCGGTTTCGCGCCGTCGGCTCGGCGAATTATGCCAACGCCATTACCCTGCTCTATCTCGTCACGGCGGCGTTGGGATCTTACCTCTACACCAATTATCGGATCACCGCGCGGCTGACGCTCGAACAAGGCCATTACTGGAAATCGTTCGGCGCGTTCGAAATCAAGGAACACCTGATTGCAATCGGCCTCGCGGTGCTTCCCGCCTATTGGTACTTCTGGCGGCAGCCGCCCGATGAGGCCGATGCGCTGACGCGGAAATTGCTGACCGCGCTATTGGCCTTCGTCGTCTGGTGGGCGTTTCTCGCTGGACACATCGCCAACAATATCCGCGGATTGGGCACATGAGCGGTTCCGGCATGAAAAATTCCGGCGTGAGGAGTTCGCAGCGCTTCCGCGTTTTCGCCATCACCTTCGCCGCGGTCTATGCCACCATCTATTATGTCGTGCTGGTCAACAACTGGCCGCTGTTTTCCTACGGGCCGGCAGTCGGCGAGTGGACTTTGTTCAATCACGCGGTGTCAGACGGCCCGACCATGTATTGGTATGGCTGGATCGCGACTTCGGCGATTGTGGCAGCCGCAACCGGCTTGATCGCCAGTGCCTTACCGGAAAATCTTGGCGGCAAATTGTGGTCCGGGTTCGCCTGGCTGATACCGGTCGGCGCGATTGCGGCGATCTTTCATCTGCTCGGCGGTTACTTCACGCATTGAGGTCGCACATGGCGTTCAATCGTCGCTGGCTGTCTGTCGCTTCGATCGCGGTCGCGGCCGTGGTGATGATGGCGGCCGCGCCGCCGGTGCGCTCGGGCGGCGTGAATTTTGGCGAAGACAGCGACAGCAATGACGGCCCGTCCTATTTCGGCTTCGTGCGCGATGGCGACGGCTCGCCGGTCGGCGGCGCCAGAGTGACGGCCGCGCCGCAAGCCGGCGGCTCGCTTGTCACCCGCAGCAACAGCATGGGCATCTATAAGATTCCGGGCTTCGCCAAGGAGATCGATCCCAAGACCGTCGGTATCTCCTGCGCCAAGGACGGCTACACGCAAAGCAACGTGCTGCGGCGCGGGCAAGCCGACGCCAAGGACCCGGTCGAAGTCGATTGTACCTTGCAGAAGCAATAAGCCATGAAGCCTGCATATTGTCTGATCGCGGCGGCGTTTTTCTTCGCCCTGGTTGGGGCCGATCCCTGTCGCGCTCAAACGCTGACCGGCTCGGTCGCTTCCGCCGACGAAGGCGCGATGGAAGGCGTGCTGGTCAGCGCGCAAAATGAAGGTTCGCCGATCACCGTCACGGTCGTCAGCGACGGCGCTGGCCGCTTTCGCTTTCCGGACGGCCGGTTGTCGCCCGGACACTACGCACTCCGCATTCGCGCCACCGGCTACGAGCTTGACGGTCCGCAATCGGCGGAACTCGGCGGAGCGACGGCCGACATTGCCATCAAGCTGCGCAAGGCTTCCGATCTCGCCGCGCAGCTCACCAATACCGAATGGTTCATGAGCATGCCCGGTACGGCCGAGCAGAAGCGGCCGCTGATCGAGTGCATGAGCTGCCATACCTTCGCGCGTATTGTGCGCTCGACCTACGATGCGGATGCGTTCGTTCCCGTGCTCAAGCGCATGGCGCAATATGCCAACAACACCACGCAGGCGCGCGTGCAGTCGCGGGTCGCCGCGCGCGACGTCAATGACGAGTCGGTGCGCAAACTTGCCGCCTATCTGGCGACGGTCAATCTTTCGCGCGGGACGACTTGGAATTATGAGTTGCAGACCCTGCCGCGGCCTAAGGGCCGCGCCACGCATGTCGTCGTCACCGAATACGATCTGCCGCGCCAGACCATCGCGCCGCACGACGTACGTACCGATCGCGACGGCAAGGTCTGGTACTCGGATTTCGTCGAGAATTTTCTAGGCGAGCTCGATCCGAAGACCGGGGCACTTAAGGAATATCCTATCCCGGTGTCTAAGGCCGCATTTCCGGCCGGCACGCTTGACCTTGAAGCCGACGGTAACGGCAATTTGTGGCTGGCTCTGATGTTTCAGACCGGGCTCGCCCGCTTCGACATGACGAGCAAGACTTTCAAGATTTTTCCGCTTCCCGGCGATCTCAACGATGACGCCATGCAGCAGTCCATGGTGATGCCGGGGTCGGCGAATGCCGACGGTAAAGTCTGGACAAACGATGTCGCGCGGCAATCGATCATGCGGCTCGATCTGAAAACCGGAGCCTATGAACGGATCGATCCGTTCGCGTTCCTCGCCAAAGGGCACACCCACGCGCCCTATGGCATGGCCGCCGATCCGGACAACAATCTCTATTTCATGGATTTCGGCGGCGAAGCTATCGGCCGCGTCGATGCCAAGACCCTCGCGCCCACGATCTTTCCGACGCCGACGGAAAAATCGCGGCCGCGCCGGACCACGCTCGACGATCAAGGCCGGCTGTGGTTCACCGAATTCGCCGCCAATAAGCTTGCGGTGTTCGACATCAAGGCGGAGGCGTTCCGGGAATGGGACGTGCCGACGCCGCACACCTATCCTTATGACTTGTTCCGCGACCGGAACGGTGAATTATGGAGCGGCGGCATGGCGAGCGATCATGTGCTGCGCTTTAATCCGCAGAGCGGAATGTCGGTCGAATATCTATTGCCGCGGCCGACCAATATCCGCCGCGTCTTTGTCGATAATTCGACCCATCCGGTGACGTTCTGGGCCGGCAACAATCACGGCGCGGAAATTCTGCGGCTTGAGCCGCTGGATTAAGCTACGCGGGAGGCCGTTCAGTGAACAAACAAATTGTGCTGATCGGTGTGGCCGCGGCGGTCGTCCTCATCGCCGCGCAACGAAATGGCTGGCCGCAGGCTCCGCAGCAAACAACACCGGCACCTGCGCCGCCTGCGCCTTACACGATGACCATGGGTGACATGATGAACACGCTGGTGCTGCCGCGTCACCTAAAGCTCGGCATTGCAGGTCACGCTGGCAATTGGCCGCTCGCCGAATATGCGCTGGTGGAAATCCGCCAGACCTTCGCCGGCATCGTCAAGGCGCAGCCGAAGTTTCGCGGCTATCCGGTCGCCGATCTGGTCGATGCGGCGCTGAAACAGCCGCTCGCCGCGGTCGCTGACGCCATCAAGCAACAAGATCTGAAAAAATTTGCTGCCGCCTACGATCAGCTCACCCAGGGCTGCAACGCCTGCCACGGCTCGCTCGATCATCCGTTCGTGGTGATCAAGGTCCCCGATGCGTCGGCATTCCCGAACCAGGATTTCAATGTGCGGCCTTAAGCTCAGGCGAAGGCGCCAAGCGCGCCGCGCAAAATCTCGCGCGACGGCTCTGTGCCGTCGACCGGTCGCAAGGTCCGCCGCTTGATCTTCCAGCCGGACGGCGTGCGCTTGAGCTCCCAGCGGTTCGTCACCACGCGGTGGATGTGATAGCCGCGCGATGACCCGTGATTGGGCACGTCGATTTCCGCCCCCGATTTTTTCGGCGTCAGGATCTGCAGATAGGAAATGACCACGGCGTCGTCGCCCGCGATCGTCACATGCGGTAGGCCGGTGAAATGCGCCAGCCCGCCGGCGATCGCGGCCTGGTGGCCGGGGCTCGTCAGCAAGGCCGCCATCGCCTTGTTGCCGGTGGTGCCGGTGAGACCCGGACCGCGGTCGAATACGCCGTCATCGGTATAAACGGCTTCCGCATAGCTTCCGGCTCCGGTATCGGCGCTGGGCGGATGGCCGGCGATAAGATTGTAGATGGCCAGCCGGTCCTCGATGGCGCGCAGGCGGTGTTCGAGTGTGGGCGGATTTTGCGCCGCATCGTTGGGCCTATCGCTCAGCATATCGGTCACCATGGGCGATTCCTCGCAATGTGATTTTTGTCGCGGATGAACCTAGATTATTGTCAGTCGCGTCACACCAGGGGTTTATGTCCGGCGGAAATCTGGCACTGTTCCGCGGGTGAATCAGGGGGTTTTTCATGACGTCCGGCGGCGGTTTCAATCGCCGTTCCTTTCTTGTTGGCGCGGGCGCGGCGGGCGGCGGCTTGGCGCTGGGTTTTGCCGTACCCTTCGGGCCACCGCGCTCGGCCGTCTCGGCACAGGCCGCCTCCGCCCCGGAAATTACCTGCTGGCTGACCATTGGGCGCGACGACACGGTGACGATCCGGGTCGCGCATTCGGAAATGGGCCAGGGTGCGCTGACCGGCCTGGCTATGCTGGTGGCCGAGGAGCTCGAATGCGACTGGTCGAAGGTCCGCACCCAATTCGTGTCGCCGACCGAGAACACCCGCCGCAGCAATGCCTGGGGCGATACCTCGACCGGAGCGAGCCGCTCGATCGCGTCGTCGCAGCTTTATTTGCGGCAGGCCGGCGCCACCGCGCGCGATATGCTGATCACGGCTGCTGCAGCGCACTGGAACGTGCCGGCGGCACACTGCACAGCACACAATAGTACCATCACCCACACGCCGAGCGGCCGCACCACCAGTTTCGGCGCGGTTGCCGAAGACGCCGCCAGCGTCGAGCCGTCGACCGACATCAGGCTCAAGCCGCCGGCCGACTGGAAGCTCGCCGGCACGCCGCAGAAGCGGCTCGATGTTCGCGACAAGGTCACCGGCCAGCCGATCTATGCGATCGACGTGCGGCTGCCCGACATGCTCTACGCCGCCATCGTGCACTGCCCGGTATTCCGCGGCACGCCGAAATCCATCGACGAGAGTTCGATCGCCGGTATGAAGGGCGTGCGCCGCGTCGTGCGCATGGAGGATGCGGTCGCTGTGATCGCGGATTCCTGGTGGCGCGCCAAACGCGCCGCCGAGGCGCTCAAAGTCACCTGGGACGATCGCGGTAACGGCAAGCTTTCAAGCGCCGCGATTGCCGAACTGGTGCGCGGCGGCCTCGATGCGGAGGCGGCGCAGGTCGGCCACAAGCGCGGCGATGCCGCTTCCGCACTTGACGGCGCCGTCAAGCGTATTCGGGCCGATTACGGCGTACCGTTTCTGGCGCATGCCACTATGGAGCCGCAGAACTGCACTGCCCATGTCAAACCCGGCAGCGTCGAAATCTGGGCGCCGACCCAGGATCCGGCGACCGCGCTGGCGACCGCGGCGCTTGCCGCCGGCGTGTCGAACGACCAGGTCACCGTGCACCGCATGATGCTCGGTGGCGGTTTTGGCCGCCGCGCCCCGATCCAGGAATATGTGCGCCAATCGGTGCTCATCGCCAAGGCAGTCGAGCAGCCGGTCAAGCTCGTCTGGACCCGCGAGGAGGACATCAAGCACGATCTGTTCCGGCCGTTCAGCATGGCGCGTCTTACCGCCGGCCTCGACGCCGACGGCATGCCGGCGGCGTTGACGATCCGCCTCGCCGGGCCGTCTTTCGTCGCGTCGCTGGTGCCGGCTTTCGTACCCAATGTCATCGATTGGACCTATATCAGCGGGCTCGGCGACGAGATGGGCTATGACCTGCCGAATTATCTGGTCGACTATGCCATCCGCTCGACGCCGGTGCCGCTCGGCGTGTGGCGCGCCATCAACTACACCCAGAATACGTTCTACAAGGAAAGCTTCATCGACGAGATGGCGCATGAAGCCGGAATCGATCCGTATCTCTACCGCCGCGAGCTCCTCGCCAAGAGCCCAAAAGATCTCGCGGTGCTCGATGCCGCCGCGAAGAAAGCGGATTGGGGCACCCCGCCGCCGCCGGGCGTGTTCCGCGGCATTGCGCTCAGCCGCGCCTGCGGTTCCCATTGCGCGCAGGTGGTCGAGATTGCCTTCGAGCGCGGTGTGCTCCGCGTGCGCCGGGTGGTATCGGCGATCGACCCCGGCTATGCGGTCAATCCGCTCTCGATCGCGATGCAGACCCAAGGCGCGGTGGTTTATGCTTTGACGGCCGCCTTATACGGCGAGATCACCATCGCGGATGGCGGCGCCGTGCAATCGAATTTCGACGGCTATCAAATGCTGCGGCTGGCCGACGCGCCGCATGTCGAGACGGTGGTGGTGCCGAGCGGCGGGTTCTGGGGCGGCGTCGGCGAACCGCCGGTGCCGCCTTTGGCGCCGGCTCTGTGCAACGCGATCTTCGCCGCCACCGGCAGACGCGTGCGCACGCTGCCGCTGAAGAATCACGATTTTCTTGCAATTTGATCGCGGCTGGCCTGGAAGCTCTGCGGAATTTGGTCGCAATAGGGATCGCGCAGGCTCAGTGCCGCCCGAACAATTTTTCCAGGAAGTCGAAGGGGCCGTCGCTCTGTTGATTGTTCTGCGCGTTTTGCTGATAACCCGGTTGATAGCCCGGCTGGTAACTTGGCTGGCCATAGCGGTTGGTGGCGATCGACGCGCCGACCGGTGCGGGGGGCTGCACGCCTGCCTGCAGATTTGAACCGAACCAGCCGCCGTTTTCGAGGCCGGGCAGCGGCGTCGGTGCGACGCCTTGATGCGCGAACCGCATGAAGCGGCTCCAGACCTCGACCGGCAGTCCGCCGCCGACGGCTTTTTTGGTCGGCGAATTGTCGTCATTGCCGAGCCACACGCCGGTGACGAGGTGCGCGGTGTAGCCGATGAACCAGGCGTCGCGGAAATCCTGACTGGTGCCGGTCTTGCCGGCGGCCTGCCAGCCCGGAAGATTGGCGCCGCGCGCGGTTCCCGACAGCAGCACCTGCTGCATCATCGTATTCATCATGCCGACATAGCGCGGGTCGACGATGCGGCCGAGCGGTTGCTCGGCGTGATCGTAGAGGGTCTTGCCGTCGGGGCCGCGGATGCGGGTGACGACATGCGGCGTGACCGCGAGCCCGCCATTGGCAAATGTTGAATAGGCCGACACCATCTCGATCGGCGCTACTTCCGAAGTGCCGAGCGCGATCGAGGCATTCGGCTCGAGCATCGAGGTGATGCCGAGCCGGTAGGCGGTGCGCACCACGGCCTCCGACGTCACCTCGAGCGTGAGCCGCACCGAGACCGTGTTGAGCGAATTGGCCAGCGCCTGCGTGAGCGTCACCGGCCCGGCATATTGGCGCTCGAAATTCTCCGGCTTCCAGCCCTTGACCTGGATCGGCGCGTCGTCGCGCACGCTGTCGGGCGTCAAACCGTGTTCAAGGGCGGTGAGGTAGACGAACGGTTTGAATGACGAGCCGGGCTGGCGTTTGGCATCGACGGCGCGGTCGAATTGGCTTTCGCCGTAATTCCTGCCGCCGACCAGCGCCCGCACCACGCCGTCCGGTGTCATCGCGACCAGCGCGCCTTGGGAAATGTTGAGCTTGTCGCCTTTCTGCGCGAGCGCGTCGTTGAGCGCCTGTTCGGCCGCGCTCTGCAAAACCGGATCGATCGTGGTCTGCACCACGATGTCCTGGTCGAACTTGCCGATCAGATCGTCGACCGCGTCCATCACCCAGTCGGCGACATAATTGGCCGAGCCGCCGGCGGCCGGCCGCACCGCGCGCGCCGGATGCGCGAGCGCCGCCTTCTCGGCGTCGGCAGAGATCATTTTCTGCTCCGCCATGTCAGCGAGCACGACCGCGGCGCGGCGCTCGGCGCCTTCGGGATTGTGGTTCGGCGCAAGCCGCGACGGCGATTGCACGAGGCCGGCGAGCATCGCGGCTTCTGGCAGCGTCAGCCGCCGTGCCGATTTGCCGAAATAGCGCTGCGCCGCGCCTTCGACGCCGTAAGCGCCGGCGCCGAAATAGACGCGGTTGAGATAAAGCTCGAGGATCTGCGCCTTGGTGTATTTGTGCTCGAGCCAGAGCGCGAGCACGACCTCCTGCGCTTTGCGCGAGATGGTGCGCTCCTGGGTCAAGAACAGATTCTTGGCGAGCTGCTGCGTCAGCGTCGAGCCGCCTTGCGACGCGCCGCGGCGCAGAATGTCGCGAACGATGGCGCGCATAATGCCGAGCGGATCGATGCCGAAATGCGAATAGAAGCGGCGGTCCTCGATGGCGACGAAGGCGTTCGGCAGGTAAGTCGGCAATTCGCTCATCGGCACTGCGGCGCCGCCCATGTCGCCGCGCGTGGCGAGCGTGGCGCCATTCGAGCCGAGGATGAGGACTGAAGGCGGGCGCTTCGGGATTTCGAGCGACTCGATCGGTGGTAAGTGGATGCCGATCCAGACCAGCGCGCCGATGCCGGCGATCACGCCCCATAGCGCGAGCACAAAGCCCCAGTAGAACAGGCGGCCGAAACCGGACCGGCGGCTTTTGCTGCCGCCTTTGCGCTTTTTCGGCTCGCGCGGCGTGCTCGATTCGCGGCGGCGGCGGTCGGTCTCGGCGCGGCCTTTCACCGGGCCGCCGGTGCGGTCGGCCGGCGTCAGCCGAAGATCAAGGCTCGAGCCGCCTCCGCCGCCCGCGCGCTTTCGTCCCTCTCGCCACGCCATAACCCGTCCCCAGCGCGAATAACGCGCTGAAATCACGGTAAAGGGCGGCGTTTAAGGGGCGGTTACTGGGCCGAGTCTTGGTGATCCATGGGCGCCACAATGGGCGCCACGCGACTCAGGCCGCCTTGCCCTCGGCCGGCGCGGTGAATAGCGCCAAGAGCGGCCGCTTGATCGCGGTTTGGCGGGTCGCCGCCGTGATCTGGGCGCCGAGGAGATCGGTGACGTAGAACACGTCGACGACGCGCTCGCCGAAAGTGGCGACGTGGGCCGAGGCAATATTGAGGTTGAGCTTGGACAGCGTCGTGGTCAGTTCATAGAGCAGACCGGGCCGGTCGAGCCCGGTGACTTCGACGACGGTATAGCGGTTCGACCATTGATTGTTGATCGTGACCTCGGGCTCGATGGCGAAGGCCTTGAGCCGGCCCTTGGGCGGGGCGCGTTTGGCCACCACGTCGGGCAATTTGAGCTCGCCGCGCACCGCCTTTTCGATGGCGTCGCCGATGCGCGCGGCGCGGCGGCCTTCGTCTTCGTCGTGTTCGAATTCGCGCGAGACCGAGATGGTGTCGAGCGCGAGCCCGTCGGTCGTGGTGTAGATCTGCGCGTCGACAATATTGGCGCCGGCGAGCGCGCAGGCGCCGGCGATGATGGACAAGAGCCACGGATGATCGGGCGCGAACACCGTCAATTCGGTGACGCCGCGCGCCGCGTCGAAGCCCACACGCGTCGCCAATGATTTTCCTTGCGCTTCGATGTCGCGGGCGAAACGCGCGTGATCGAGCTTGTGCGCGAGATCGACCTTGAGCCAATAGGCTGGATAGTGCCGCTCGACATAGGTATCGACCGTCGGCGTCGGCCAATCCCGCAACTGGGCGCGGAATTCGGCCTGCGCCATGGCGACGCGCTGGGCGCGATTGACCTCGGAGAAGCCTCCCGTGAGCACCGGCTCGGTCTCGTAATAGAGCGTGCGCAAGAGCTGCGCCTTCCAGCCGTTCCACACGCCGGGGCCGACCGCACGGATATCGGCGGTGGTCAGGATGGTGAGGAGCTTGAGCCGTTCCAGCGACTGCGCCACGGCGGCGAAATTCTCGATGGTCCTGCGGTCCGACAGATCGCGCGACTGCGCCACCGTCGACATGACGAGGTGCACTTCGACCAGCCAGGAGACGAGCTCGGTATCGGCGGCATTGAGCCCGAGCCGCGGCGCCAGCCGCCGCGCCAGCCGCGCGCCGGCGATCGAATGATCCTCGATGCGGCCTTTGGCGATGTCGTGCAGGAAGAGAGCGATGCAGAGCGCGGTGCGGTGGTGCGGCTGGATCGTCTTGATCAATTCACTAGCCAGCGCGAATTCGGGGTTCTCGCCGCGCGAGATTTCATTAAGCACGCCGATGCAGCGGATCAGATGCTCGTCCACCGTATAGTGGTGATACATGTTAAATTGCATCATCGCCACGATGCGGCCGAACGCATGCACGAAGGCGCCGAGCACGCCGACTTCGTTCATGCGCCGGAGTACGATTTCGGTGGCGTTCTTCGAGGTGAGAATTTCCAAGAACAGGCGATTGGCTTCCTCGTCGTCGCGCACGTCCTTGTCGATCAGCTTGAGCGAATGGGTCGCCGCCCGCATCGCCTCGGGGTGGAAGGCGAGATTGTGCTTCTGCGCCAGATGAAAGATCCGGATCAGATTGACCGGATCGCGGCGGAACACGTCGGCGCGGGCGATGTTGATGCGGTTGTTGTCGACGACGAAATCGTCGGTCTCAGAGAGCTTCTTGCGCGCCGGCGCCGAGCGCCACGGCGTCAGACGGCTCAAGACTGGCGCCGGCTTCGCCTGACGTTCCTCGAGCCCGGCGCACAGAATCGCGGTCAAGTCGCCGACATCCTTGGCGGTGAGAAAATAGTGCTTCATGAAACGCTCGACGTCCCGCAACCCCGGATGCGCGGTGTAACCGAGCCGTACCGCGATATCGCGCTGGATGTCGAACGACAGCCGCTCTTCGGCGCGGCCGGCGAGGAAATGCATGTTGCAGCGGACCGACCACAAAAAGTCCTCGCAGCGACGGAACAGCCTGAACTCCTCGTGATCGAACACGCCGCGCGCGATCAAGCCTTCCGGCTCGCGCACGCGATAGACGTATTTGGCGATCCAGAACAGCGTGTGCAGGTCGCGCAAGCCGCCTTTGCCGTCTTTGACATTGGGCTCGACCAGATAGCGCGACTGGCCGGCGCGGCGGTGGCGCTCCTCGCGCTCGGCGAGTTTGGCGGCGACGAATTCCGGCCCCGTCCCTTGCGCGATTTCCTTGTCGAAGCGCGAGGTCAATTCGTCGTAGAGTTTCTTGTCGCCGAACAGATAGCGCGATTCCAATAAGCCGGTGCGGATGGTCATGTCCGCCTTGGCATGGCGGATGCATTCATTGACCGAACGCGAGGCGTGACCGACCTTCAGCCCCATGTCCCACAGGCAATAGAGCAAGGCTTCGGCAACCGACTCGCTCCAGGCGGTCTGCTTGTACGGCAAGAGAAACAACAGATCGATGTCGGAGCCCGGCGCCAGCAAGCCGCGGCCATAGCCGCCGGTCGCGACCACCGCCATGCGCTCGGCCTCGGACGGCGCCCGCGACGGATAAAGCTCGCTGCCGGCAAACTCGAACAGGATGCGGATGATCTCGTCCTGCATCAAAGCAAGACGCTCGGCGCAGCGCCGGCCGTGGCGATCCTGCAGCAACAATGCTTCCGCGCGCGCCCGCGCCGCGGTCAGCGTCGCTTTGAGCCGTTGCGCCACCGCAGTACGCAGCTCGCGCTCGCGGCCTTCATAGGTCTTGGCGAGATCCTTGAGATCCGCGGCGATCGCCACCGGATCGATCAATTCCTCGGTGTCGAGCGCAGACCGTGGCGCGGATTTTTGGCTGTCGAGCATCATCGTTACGCAATAGCGGAGGAGTCCTGCACTGTCATCGTCCGCTTCAATTGGCG
Organism: Xanthobacteraceae bacterium; assembly: GCA_035642635.1. GTDB lineage: Bacteria > Pseudomonadota > Alphaproteobacteria > Rhizobiales > Xanthobacteraceae > BOG-931. The sequence goes on along the minus strand of DASQRX010000143.1, from coordinate 9,674 downwards.
CTGGGCAAAACCAGAAAAAAGAGGACTAAAGCTTTGTAACTAGATAATTCTATAGATGCGCAGATCAGAGGTATTTCTTTCTAATTGACGCCGCCTGAAGGGTTTCCTAAAGAAAAATCATATTGTAGGGAGGTTCTCATGTTGTCTCGCCGTGGATTACTCGGAGGCGCCGCGGCCGCGGGCCTTATCCCGCTCGGCCTGCCGCGGCTCGCCCGCGCCGCCGGCCTGCCATCGGAAATCCGCATCGACTGGGCCACCTACAATCCGGTCTCCATGGTGCTGAAGCAGAACGGACTCCTGGAAAAAGAATTCGCCAAGGACGGCATCGGCGTGCGCTGGGTGCAGTCGCTCGGCTCCAACAAGGCGCTGGAATTCTTAAACGCCGGCTCGATCGATTTTGGCTCGACTGCGGGTTCGGCGGCGCTCCTCGGCAAGATCAACGGCAATCCGATCAAATCGATCTATGTTTATTCACGCCCCGAGTGGACCGCGCTCGTGACGCGTAAAGATACATCGATCGCCAAGATCGAAGACCTCAAAGGCAAGCGCGTCGCGGTGACGCGCGGCACCGATCCGCACATTTTCCTAGTGCGGGCGCTGCAATCGGTCGGCTTGAGCGAGAAGGACATCGTGCCGGTGCTGCTGCAGCATCCCGACGGTAAGATCGCGCTCATCCGCGGCGACGTCGATGCCTGGGCCGGCCTCGATCCGATGATGGCGGCAGCGCAGGTCGAGGACGGCGCGCGGCTGTTCTATCGCAACAAGGCCGCCAACACCTATGGCATCCTCAATGCGAGCGAGGATTTTTTGACCAAATATCCCGATCTCGCCAAGCGCGTGCTCGGCGTTTACGAAGACGCCCGCAAATACTGCCTCGCCCATTACGACGACGAGAAGCGCGTCTTCATGGACGTCACCAAGCTGCCCGAGGCGGTGGTCGATATCCAGCTCAAGGAGCGCACCGAACTGACCTTCAACCGCATCGGGCCGGAACAGCGCGACACCATCCTGCAAGCGGGACTCGCGTTGCAGCAGGCCGGCGTCATCCCGGCGAGCGTCGATGTGAAGAAGACGCTCGACGATCTGGTCGACGACCGGTTCGTGACCGCGGCGTAAATCTTCTCCTTCTCCCCGTGCGCGGCGGGAGAAGGTGTGGCTGGCCGCATTGCATTTCCTAATGCCGCCATGTCTTTTGTGTCCATGACGATCGTCGCCCAAAGTCCCACGGATAACGGCACTTCAACTCACGAGCTGGCGGCCGCAAGCCCCTGGTCGCGCCTGACCCGGCCGGCGCTTGGGCTGCTCTTGCCGGTGACGCTGGCCGTGGGTTGGGAGTTCATTGTCCGCATGGGCTGGTCGAGTGGACGGCTGATGCCGCCGCCGTCGGTCGTGTTCGCGACTTTCGTCGATCTCGCCAAAAGCGGCGAGCTGCAGCGCGACACGCTGGTGACGCTCGGCCGCGTCGCCGCGGGCTTCGCTTGCGGTGTTGCCGCCGCCACCATTATCGGCGCCGCGGCCGGCTATTCGCCGCTGGTGCGCCGGCTGCTCGATCCGACGCTGCAGGCGTTGCGCGCCATTCCGTCGATCGCCTGGGTGCCGTTGTTCATTCTCTGGCTCGGCATATTCGAAGCGTCGAAAATCACTTTGATCGCGGTCGGCGTATTCTTTCCGGTCTATCTCGGCCTGATGGGCGCGATCCAATCGGTCGATCGCAAGCTCGTCGAGGTCGGCCGCGCCTTCCGGCTGTCCGATGTCGAGATGGTGTACCGAATCCTGTTGCCGGCGGTGCTGCCGGCCTATGTGCTGTCGCTGCGCTCGGGGCTCGGGCTCGGCTGGATGTTCGTCGTCGCTGCCGAGTTTCTGGGCGCGTCGGAAGGTCTCGGCTATCTGTTGATCGACGGCCAGCAACTCGGCAAGCCGGCCGAGATCGTCGCCGCCATCGTTGCTTTCGCGGTCGTCGGCAAAGTCTGCGATTGGCTGATCGCGCTCGCCGCCGCGCCGTTCCTGCGCTGGGAAGACGTTGTGAGACAAGATTAGCGCTCATGATCCCGAAAAGTGGATGCCGGTTTTCGGATAAGATCATGCGCAAGGCGAAAATCTAACTATGCTTATCCTCGAACGCGTCGGCAAAACCTATCCCAACGGGGTGCATGCGCTCGATGGCGTGTCGCTTGGCGTCGCGCTCGGTGAGATCGTTGTCGTGATCGGCGGCTCCGGCAGCGGCAAGTCGACCTTGCTGCGCGCGATCGGCGGGCTCGATCCGGCGAATGAGGGTTCGGTGGTGCTCGATGGTGAGCGCATCACCACGCCGCACGAGAAGATCGGCATCATCTTTCAGGAGCCGCGGCTGTTGCCCTGGCTCAAGGTCGCCGACAATGTCGGCTTCGGACTCGGCGGCCGCCCGAAACAGGAGCGCGCGCAGCGTATCGCCGCGGCGCTCAAACGCGTCGGGCTTGCCGACAAAGCCCGCGTTTGGCCGCGTGAACTCTCCGGCGGCCAGGCGCAGCGTGTCGCCATTGCGCGCGCGCTCGTGCCGCGTCCCGAAGTACTCTTGCTCGACGAGCCGTTCTCGGCGCTCGACGCTTTCACCCGCGCCGATCTTCAGGATCATCTGCTCGACCTGTGGGCCGACGCCAAGCCGACCTTGATTGTGGTCACCCACGACGTCGACGAGGCGATCGTACTCGGCGATCGGGTCGTCGTTCTGTGTCCGCGCCCCGGCCGCGTGTTCGAGGAGATCGGCGTCGACCTGCCGCGGCCGCGCGACCGGCAATCCGCCGCCTTCGATTTCGTCAAGCGCCGCGTGCTCACCGCGCTCGACCGTTCGCTGGCGCGCACCGTGACGGACGCGGCGGCAGAGCCGAAAGCCGAAGCCGGCGCAGCGATGTGGTGGTAATTTTTAGCTTATCGCAGCCTCGTCAGCCCGGCCTTGTGCCGGGCATCCACGTCTTTATACACATCATACACATCGGCAAAGACGTGGATGGCCGGGACAAGCCCGGCCATGACGGTCAACAAAGACGGTCAATAAAAAGGAGCCGTAAATATGGACGCCGCCGGGCTGCGGGCGCTGCAAGCGCCGATCAAGGAGCGCTACAAGACCGACCCCAAGGCCGGTTTCATTACGCTGAAAGCCAAGGGCACGCTCGACGACAGCAATATCGCCTGCAAGGTGGAGACCGGGCGCGCGCTTGCGGTCGCCGGCCTGCATCCGGCGACCGGCGGCTCCGGCGTGGAACTGTGCTCGGGCGACATGCTCCTTGAAGCTTTGGTCGCCTGCGCCGGCGTGACCTTGAAAGCGGTCGCGACCGCAATCGAAATCCCGCTCAAGTCTGGCACGGTTTCGGCCGAAGGCGATCTCGATTTCCGCGGCACGCTCGGCGTCGCCAAGGAGGCGCCGGTCGGCTTCGCACAAATTCGCTTGCGCTTCGATGTCGACACCGATGCGCCGCAGGACAGACTCGATCAGCTCTTGAAGCTGACCGAGCGCTATTGCGTGGTCTATCAAACAATCAAAAGCGGCCCGCCCGTTGCGGTGACGATGCAGCGGGCGTGAATGCCGAACGTGAGTGCACAATGACTGGCGTCGTCGCGCTCGATCATCTCTTGCTCGCCATGCCGCGCGGCGAGGAAGCGAAGGCGCGCGCGTTCTACGGCGATCTCCTCGGTCTGCCCGAACTCAAGAAGCCGGCCAATCTTGAAGTGCGCGGCGGCGTCTGGTTCACGCTCGGCACCCAGCAGCTTCATCTCGGCGTCGAGAAAGACTTTCGCCCCGCGCAAAAAGCGCATCCGGCTTTTCTGGTGCGCGATCTTGCCGGCCTTCGCGTTCGCCTCGCGCAACACGGTTATGCGCCTTATGAGGACGAGCCGCGCGCGGGCTATGAGCGCTTTTACGTGGCCGACCCGTTCGGCAACAGGCTTGAGCTCCTGGAGCCCGTTGCCCGGTAATGTCCCCCGAACTCCTATTTTGGTACGGCCTGGCGCTGAAAATGGTGCTGACGGCGATCGTCGTCGTCATCACCTCGGTCGCGGTCGAGCGCGTGGGGCCGGTCATCGGCGCGCTGATCGCGGCGCTGCCGACGGCGGCCGGTGCCGCTTACGTGATCCTCGCCATCGAGCATCCGCCGAGCTTCATCGCCGCGAGCGCCATTGGCAGCGTCGCCACCGGCGCCGCGGTCTCGATCTTCTCTGCCATTTACATCATCTTGGCGCAACGCCGCGGCATGCTGTTCAGCCTCAGCGTTTCGCTCGCGATCTGGTTTATGGTCACCGCGGTTTTTCGCCTGGTCGCGTGGACGCCGCTGAGCGCCGTCGCGCTCAACGTCGTCGTCTTTGGCATCACCATTCCGCTAAGCTGGCGCTATCGCGCGTCCGGGCCGCCGAAGAAATTCTTGCGCACGTCCCATGATATTCCGTTGCGCGCGATTGCGGCCGGAACCGTCGTCGCCATCGTCACCACGGCGAGCTACCGCATCGGCTCGGTCGCGTCGGGCATGTTCGCGCTGTTTCCGATCATCTTGTGCAGTTCCATCGTCATTCTGCATCCGCGCGTCGGCGGCAAAGCGACGGCAAGCATGCTGGCGCACGCCCAGATCGCATTCGTCGGGCTGTCGCTCAGCTTTCTTGCCGTGCATTACACCGCCGAACCGCTCGGCTCGTGGTGGGCCTTCGCCATCGGCCTGTCGGTCTGCATGATCTGGAGCGGGATTTTACTGCTGGCGCGGCTGCGCACGACAAAGCGTGCGACGCAAAAAGCTATCGCCTCGGCGCGAGCCGCATCTTGAGCGCATAAAGTGCTTCGAGCGCCTCGCGCGGCGACATTTCGTCGGGATGGAGCGCATTCAGCGCGTCGAGCAAGGCCGTGAGCGCCGTGTCCACTTGCGGCGCCGGCGCGGGGCGGGCGGCGGCGAATAACGGCAGATCGTCGATCAGCCGGCGCGTCGGCGAAGTACGGTCCTCGGCCTCGATCTGCGCCAGCACGATCTTGGCGCGCTCGATCACGCGCGGGGGCAGGCCGGCCAACTTCGCCACCTGGATGCCGTAGGAGCGGTCGGCGGCGCCCGCCACGACTTCGTGCAGGAACACGACGTCGCCCTGCCACTCCTTCACCCGCATGGTGGCGTTGTGCAGACGTGGCAGCTTGGCGGCGAGCGCGGTCATTTCATGGAAATGCGTGGCGAACAGCGCGCGGCAGCGATTGCTTTCGTGCAGGTGCTCGATGGTCGCCCAGGCGATGGAGAGGCCGTCGAACGTTGCGGTGCCGCGGCCGATCTCGTCGAGGATGACCAGCGCCCGCTCGCCGGCCTGGTTGAGGATCGCCGCGGTCTCGACCATCTCGACCATGAAGGTCGAATGCCCGCGCGCCAGATCGTCGGCGGCGCCGACGCGCGAGAACAGCCGGTCGACGATGCCGATATGGGCGGCCTTCGCCGGCACGAAACTTCCCATCTGCGCCAAAACGGCAATGAGCGCGTTCTGGCGCAGGAAGGTGGATTTACCCGCCATATTGGGGCCGGTGATAAGCCAGATCCGCCCGGACTTGGCCTCTTGCGGCGGCGACAGATCGCAATCATTACCGACGAACGGTCCGCCGTCCGCGGCAAGCGCCTGTTCGACGACCGGATGGCGGCCGCCGGTGATGGCGAAGGCGAGGCTATTGTCGACGTCAGGCCGCACGTAGTCGCGCTCGACCGCGAGCGCCGCGAGCGCGGTCGCGACATCGAGCATGGCCAGCGCACCCGCCGCCTCTTTGATCTCAGCGCTGGCCGCCGCGACCGTGCCGGCGGTGCGGTCGAAGACTTCAAGCTCAAGCGCCAGCGCGCGGTCGGCGGCGGTGGCGATCTTGGCTTCAAGCTCGCCGAGTTCGATGGTGGTGAAGCGCACTTGGCCGGCGGTGGTCTGGCGATGGATGAAAGTGGCGTTGAGCGGGGCTGACAGAAGCTTGTCGCCGTGCTGGGCCGACACATCGACGAAATAACCGAGCACATTGTTGTGACGGATTTTCAAGGCGCGGACGCCGGTGGTCTCGGCATAGCGCACTTGCAGCGCGGCGACGACGCGGCGGGATTCGTCGCGCAGCGCGCGCGCCTCGTCGAGCGCCGGCAGGTAGCCCGCGCGCACGAAACCGCCGTCGCGGCGGAACGCCTGTAATTCGTCGGCCAATGCATTGGCAAGCTCGGCGGCGATGGCGGCATCGGGGCGGCGCAGCGCGTCGATCGCTTGCGCCAGCTCGCGCGAACGATCCGTCATCGCGGCGAGCCGTGCAGCAAATTCCGCGGCGGCAAGGATCCCGTCGCGGATCGCCGCAAGATCGCGCGGGCCGCCGCGGTCGACGACGATCCGCGCCAGCGCGCGGGCGAGATCGGGCACGGCTTTGAGACGCGCGCGCAAATCCGAGCGCGCGGCGCTATCGCCGACGAAAGCGCCGACCGTATCGAGCCGGTCCGCGATCACCGCCGGATCGGTCAGCGGCGCCGCGAGCCGCTGCGCCAAGAGCCGCGCGCCGGCCGAGGTCAAGCTGCGGTCGATCGACGCTAAGAGCGAGCCGCGCCGCTCGCCGCCGATAGTGCGGATGAGTTCGAGATTGCCGCGCGTCGCCTGGTCGATCGCCAGCGTGGCGCCGGCCACTTCGCGCGCCGGCGGCGACAGCGGCGGGCGCTTGCCGAGCTGCGTACGCTCGATATAGGTGACCGCGGCCGCCGCAGCCGTGAGTTCGATGCGCGAGAATGCGCCGAACGCGGCTGTGGTCGCGACGCCGAAGAACGAAGCGAGCCGCCGCTCGGCGGTCGCGCCGTCGAACACGTCGCGGGTGAGCGGCATCACCGCCGGCATTGTGCGCAGCATGGGCGCCAACTCGGCGTCGGCGTAGAGTGCGTCGGAGACGATGATCTCGCCAGGCTCGATGCGCGTGATCTCGGCGCCGATCGCCGAGCGGTCGCACTCGGCGACGCGGAATTCGCCGGTCGAGATGTCGATCCAGGAGAGCGCGAAACGGTCGTCGCCGGAGGACACGCGTGAACGCGCTATGGCCAAGAGATAATTATTCCGCGCGGCGTCAAGGAGCGTGTCCTCGGTGAGCGTGCCGGCCGTCACCAGCCGCACAACGTTCCGGCGCACCACGCTCTTGCCGCCACGCTTGCGCGCCTCGGCCGGATCTTCAAGCTGCTCGCAGACCGCGACCCGGTGGCCCTGCGCGATCAGGCGATGCAGATATTCGTCGGCGCGCTCGATCGGCACGCCGCACATCGGAATGTCTTGGCCTAGATGCTTGCCGCGCTTAGTCAGCATGATGCCGAGCGCGCGCGAGGCCACTTCGGCGTCGTTAAAGAACATTTCGTAGAAATCGCCCATCCGGTAGAACAACAGGCAATTCGGATTGGCGGCCTTGATCTCGATATATTGCTCCATCATGGGAGTTATGCGGCCGGCGTCGTCGACCGCTTTGGGCGCGACACGGTCCGGTGCCTCGGGCGCGGGTTCCGGCGTGTCAGTCATGATGGTGCGTGCGGCGTCCATGCGGCGACGCTAGCAAAAAATCAGCCGCGATGCCCGGCTATCTGCCGGGCATCCACGACTTAGTATCGACCGAAAAGATGAGCCGTTTTGCGCCTACTTCACCAGCTTCTTGCCGGTGACGGCTTCGAGGTTCTTATAGAACACCTTGTCGTGGGTGATCTTGTCCATCTTCAGCGAGTCGAGGATGTCGAGCGTCACTCGCGGATACATGGTGCCGCCTTCCGGGTCGAACGGGCAATCCGAGGCGAACACGATTTTGTCGATGGGGAAGAATTCCATGCCGGCCTTGGTCGCCGGCACCGCGGTGAAGGCCGCGGTATCGGCCCAAAAATCCTGCTTGAAATAATCGAGCGGGCGCTTCTTCAGGCTCTTGCGCAGCGAGACATAATCTTCATCGGTGGTGCGCGAACCCATCACGTCGTTGCCAGGGCCGATGCGGCCTTCCAGCATCGGCACGATGCCGGCGAAATGATGGGTGATGATTTTCAGGTTGGGATGATTATCCATGATCTTGGAATAAACGAGCCGCATCATGGCGCAGGCGGTTTCATAGGACCAGCCGAAGGTCCACCAGATCTCGTAAAGCGACTTCTTCTCGTCGATGTAATCGGGCATTTCGGCGCCGCGCGCCGGATGAATCCAGATCGGCGCGCCGAGCTCGTTCATCTTCTTCCAGAACGGCAGATATTTCGGCCGGTCGATCGGCTTGCCGGCGACATTGGTATAGATCTGCACGCCGAGCGCGCCGTTCTTAAGCGCACGCTCGGCTTCGCCGACGCCGGCGTCGGACGCCGCGAGAGACACCTGCGCCACCCAGCCGGGGAAATGATCCTTTTCCTTGGCGATCAGTTCGGCGAAGCCGTCATTGATGATCTTGCAGAACTCATCGATGTCAGCCGGCGACTTGGCGAATTTCTCGACCGGCGGCTGCGGATAGGACAGGATCTGCTGATAGTCCTTGTGGCCGTCCACGATCTTTTTGCGCACATTGAGATCGAACAAAGCCGGCAGCGAGCGGATGCGCTTGCCCATGTCTTTATAGTCGCCGGCAACTTCATTGAGCTTGGTGAAGAACTTTTCCGGAAAAAAGTGGGTATACGCGTCAACACGCATCGGCGTTCATCTCCCTTTGGGTGGCTGCTTCTAGCATAGTTGCGCCGCGGGACGGCAAGTGAAGCAAGGGGCAGTTAAGCCTTGGGCGCGGTCCTTGCGCTAATTGCCATGCGTGAGGCGCGCGACAAACTCGGGCGGGATGGGCTGCGCTTTCATGCGCTCCGGATCGGCCGCATCGGGGGCGACAAAAACCCGCGTCTCAAAGCCTTCGACCGACAGTTCGCCGGCTTTCATCAGGCGATGCTCGATCTTGATGCTGGTCTTGCCCAACGCGGCGACTGAGGTCTCGATCGAGACCTTATCGCCGAAGCGGTTGGGGATGCGGAAAATGGCGCGGGTCTCGACGATGGGATGGCCAATGAATTTGAAAGCCTTGAGGTAATCGAATTTGCTCATCCCGATCGCCGCTTCCATCATTTCCGCGGTCGAGGTGTCGAACATCGCAAAATAACGCGGATAGAACACAATGCCGGCGGGATCGCAGTCGCCCCACTCGATGCGGAGATGACGGGTGTTGCGGAACATCGCCGTTACCGCGGCGCCATGCGGAGCGCGCCGTCGAGGCGGACGACTTCGCCGTTGAGATAGCGGTTCTCGATCATGTGCCGCACCAGAGCGGCGTATTGGGGCGGCTGCCCAAGGAGCTTGGGAAACGGCACCGACGCGGCGAGGCTTTGCTGCGCCGCCTCCGGAAGTGCGTGCAGCATCGGGGTGGAAAAGATTCCTGGCGCCACCGCGTTGACGCGGATGCCGAACTGGGCGAATTCGCGCGCCGCCGGCAAGACCAGGGCGACGACGCCGCCTTTCGAGGCCGCGTAGGCAGCCTGGCCGATCTGGCCGTCATAGGCGGCGACCGAAGCGGTACAGGCGATGATGCCGCGCTCGCCGTCCTGCAGGGGTTCAAGGTTTTGCATTTTTGCGGCCACAAGCCGCATCACATTGAATGTGCCGATCAAGTTGATCGTGATCACGCGGGTAAATTCCTCGAGCGGCATCACCCCGTCGCGGCCGACGATGCGCTTGGCCGGGCCAACGCCGGCGCAATT